>JAIYBU010000036.1 GCA_027488335.1 Cytophagaceae bacterium | reverse complement strand
GACGGTCACGGTGGTGCGTTATTCCGAAACGGTGAGCTTCATCTCGGCAACGCTGAATGAGTTTCAACGACTCCGATTTTTTATCAATATACAGTGGTAGCGTATCTTCAGGAAAATAGATTTCTTCCAAACGTTTTGCAATACCAATGATTGGAATTTGTCCGTAAAGCCCAATTTCTTTGAGGGCTTCGCAAGCCGCCGAAAGTTGTCCTTTTCCGCCATCAATAATAATTAAATCGGGCAGTTCAGCTTTTTCTTCTATCAATCGGCTATACCTACGACCAACTACTTCTTTCATGGTCGCAAAGTCATTTGGCCCTTCAACGGTTTTTGGAATATAGTGCCTATAATTCCTGACCGAAGGTTGTCCATTTATAAAACAAACCATTGCCGAAACAGGATTTGTGCCTTGAATATTCGAGTTGTCGAAGCACTCAATGTGGCGTGGAAGCGATTTGAGTTGCAAATCTTGTTTGAGTTTTACCAACACACGGTCACGTTTATTGGTGGCTCCGCTGGCTGCGATTGCCTCACGCTCGGCTTTTTCACGCTGAAAATATAGCACGTTTTTGAGCGACATCTCTATCAATTTTCGCTTATCACCGATTTGCGGAACGGCAATTTCAGCTTTCATCTCAATTTCGAGAGGAATATTCGTCACGATTTCTTTTGCTTCACTTTCGTAGGTTTGTCGAAGTTCCACAATCAGCATCGTCAAGATTTCTTCTTCAGTTTCTTCCAGTTTTTTCTTTACTTCTAACGTTTGGCTTTGTGTAATTGTACCATTGATTACTTTGATAAAATTGAGGTAAGCAGAGTTTTCATCAGAAACAATGCTGAAAACATCTAAATCCTTAATGGCAGGGTTTACGACCGTGGCTTTGCTTTGATAATTCTGTAGAAAATCGAGTTTCAACTTATACTGATGGGCTTCTTCAAAAGCCAGTTTTGCCGCCGAATCTTGCATTTTTTGTGCAAAAAACTGCTTGGCAGGAGCAATATTACCTTTTAAGATATGATGTACTTGCTCAATTTCTTTGTTGTATTCTTCTTCTGACTGGCGATTTTCGCAGGGGCCTTTGCAGTTGCCGATGTGGTATTCTAAACAAATTTTAAATTTCTTGGCTGCTACATTTTCTTCTGAAAGGTTCAGAATACATGTGCGAATCGTATAAAGTTGGCTAAACATTTCGAGCAAGGCGTACATCGCCCTCGAATTGACAAACGGCCCATAAAGTTTGCCTTTGCTCTTGTCTTCCATGCGGCGAGTAGTGATTACTCTCGGAAAACGCTCGTTTGTTACGCACACATACGGATACATTTTATCGTCTCGCAGCAAGATATTGAAGCGAGGTTGATGTTTCTTTATGAGCGTATTTTCGAGTAAAAGTGCATCATATTCAGTCGGAACGATGGTAAATTCGAGTTTACGTATATTTATTACCAAACGGCGAGTTTTGCGGTCGTGGCGATTGAAATTATAGAAGTAACTACTTACTCGATTCTTTAGATTTTTGGCTTTCCCGACATAAATTATCTCGCCAGTTTCATCAAAATAGCGATAAACCCCAGGTTCTTCGGGGAGTTGTGGCAGTACTGATTTATAATCAAATGTTATTTCAGACATATAATTTGGTTTTACCGAGTAATGAAAGAACCCAAACTCTGATGAATTTTGTAGGAGCGTCCAATTTGGACATACCTACGGGTCTATCGACAACAAAATTAACTTATTTTACGGTTCAATATTTTTTTAGTCGCTCTTTGTTTGACAACTTATTGCATAAATTTGTTTTGAATTTTGTAAAAATCTACTGGCTGTTATGACTAAAAAGATATTTTTGCTTGTTTTTAGGTGTTTTATTTTTCAACTTCTCCATTTCAATTCCTTTGCCCAACCTTCGGGTTTTATAGATGAGGTAATTTCTGAAAATTGGACAATTCCTGCTGGGCTTACGTTCGATGCTAACGGACGAATGTATGTTTGGGAAAAAAGTGGTAGGGTCTTTATCGTCGAAAATGGCGTAAAATCTACTAAACCAATCATTGATATAAGCGACGAGGTACTCAACTTTGGCGACCATGGACTCAATGGCTTGGCCCTCGACCCCGATTTTTTGAATAATGGCTATATTTATTTAATGTATGCCGCCAAACGTCACCATGTTTTGAATTTCGGGAAACCTGATTATGAACCCCAAGAAGAAACGCCTTTTCAGACAACAATCGGGCGTATAACTCGCTACACATTAACTACTCCGAGTAATTTTACTGAAGTTGATTTAGACTCAAGAAAAATTTTGGTAGGCGAAACACCTTCGACAGGAATCCCGATTTTGGTGGATAATCATGGCGTTGGTTCGTTGGTTTTTGGGCTTGATGGAACACTTTTAGCAACAATTGGTGATGCAGCATTGGCCACCGATGGCGTGGTTGACGATACCCAAAGCGACTGGTTTAAAGAAGCCGTCAGCTTAGGTTTCATAAAGCCCGAAGAAAATATCAATGCTTATAAAAGTCAGTATCTCAACTCTTTGGATGGTAAATTGATAAGAATTGACCCAAAGACGGGTGATGCTTTACCATCTAATCCTTTTTATGAAGTCGCAAATCCCCGTTCGCCTAAATCAAGGGTTTGGAGTTATGGATTGCGTAACCCATTTAGGTTTTCGATTAGACCTAACACTGGTAGCACGAATCCGAGTGAAGGGAATCCTGGAATAATCTACATGGGCGATGTGGGTTGGTCGCACCGAGAAGAAATAAATGTAGCCACCAAAGGAGGACTCAATTTCGGATGGCCAACTTATGAAGGTATTGATTACATGAATAAAGCTTATCAAGACCCCAAATTTCTGCCACAAAATCACCAAAAACCTGTGGTTGATTGGCGTGGTACTTTCGCACAGGGCATTGTCGATGGCGAAGCTTTTGCGGTGAGTTCTCCACAATTTAAAGGCAATAAATTTTCGGGTATTGCATCAATTGGTGGCATTTGGTATAATTATCAGCAGTTTCCGAGAGAATACCAAAACCTGTATTATCACGCCGATTATGAAGGTTGGATAAAGGCTTTTAAGTTTGATACGAAAGGAAGCCCGACCGAAGTCATTGATTTTGTGAGCGATGTTCACCCAACTTCTTTTGCCATTAATCCGAAAGATGGGGCAATTTATTATACCAATTATTTTTACCCTAACACTCACGAAATCAGACGTTTATCGTATAATCCAGACGCTAATCGTCGCCCGACTGCTATACAATCTGCCACACCAATTTATGGAAAAGCCCCTTTAACTATAAATTTTAGAGCCAGCGATTCTAAAGACCCCGAAGGTACTTCCCTAAAATATGAATGGGATTTTGGCGATGGCAATAAATCGAGCGATGCAAATCCAAATCATATCTATAATTCAAATGGAAAAGTAGAAACTTATACGGCAACCGTGAAAGTGACCGACGTAGCGGGGCTTTCTTCGAGCAAATCAATGAGTATTTTTGTCGATAATACACCCCCGCAGATTAATAGCACGAGTATTGATAAAATTGAGTTTTTTGATAACACAAAAGATTTTTCGATAAGTCTTAACGCCCAAGTGACTGATGCTGAGCATAGTCAACAGCAACTCAGTTATTTATGGTCAGTTTTACTTTATCACGATGACCACATTCATTTTGTTACATCATCTTATCGCTTAATTGGTGAGGCTATTTTGAATATTGTGCCATGCGATGCTCAAACGTACTTCTATAAAGTTACGCTTACTGCCACTGATGCCGAAGGACTGAGTTCGACTTATGAAAAGGTAATTAGGCCTAATTGTGGTGTATTGAGTGTACCGTCAATCAGTCCCGAATTGAGTATTGTGCCAAATCCAACCGAACATACAGTTGATATTTTTCCGTTGAATGATTTGACGGATAAAGTCTTAAAAGCAACACTTTATTACGCTGATGGACTTGTTTTGATGGAAAAAGAAGCTTTTTGGCAAGAAATTAAACCGATTCTCGACTCAAAACTCATCGCCGCTGAAAGTGGTTTGTACCTATTGAAAATCACGACCGATGGATTTTCTAAGACATTTAAGGTGATAAAGAATTAAACATGAATCATGACGTACCTAACGCTGGTAAGGTTTTTAGCCTTGCCAGCGTTTTTTATGAATAAAAGTTTTTATTTTTTTTACAAAATGCTTGCAAAATGACTTTTTTAAAATTTACTTTGCAATACAAAGTTCTTTTTAGTGTAATGCAATCGAGTCAAATCAAAATATTTTTCAAAATCAGTCGAGCCACTTTGAGTTTGGCTTTGCTTTCAGCATTGTGCTGTTTGTTGTTGATTATCAGAGCCGTGCAGACTGAGCAACTTCGAGGTTTATTTTTGCTTTGGAATCTTTTCTTGGCATGGATGCCATTGTTTTTCGCACTTGTCGCTCGCCGATTATCTTCATCGACATTTGTTTCAAAGCCCAAACAGCTACTTATTTTTATTAATTTGGGTTTATGGTTGCTTTTCTTTCCGAATGCACCTTATCTGATTACTGATTTGATGCACTTAGGCGAATACAATAACCAGATTTTGTGGTTTGATACCGTAGGATTTTTTATTGCGGCTTTGGCAGGAATCTGTACGGGACTATATTCGCTGCAAGTGACACATCAATTGCTTAATCAGTTTATCAGCAATGCTTTAGCTTGGGTTGCTATTTCGGCAAGTATCGTTTTATCAGGTTTTGGTTTGTATCTCGGACGCTTCGTAAGGTTTAATAGTTGGGATTTATTCACGAATCCATTTTATTTATTCCGAAAATCGTTGCAAGAATTACAAAATCCACTGGCCATTCAAACGACTTTGGTTTTTACGTTGGTTGTGGCGGTGCTTTATGTTTCGATGCTCATTTTAATTCCGAATCGTGATGCAAATCTTAAAAATGCTGCGTAGTTTTCGTTATGCCTTTGCAGGACTTCGATTTTTGATGGAAGAAAACAATGCACGATTTCATGTATTGGCTGCCGTAATTGTTTTCTTAGCAGGAATTTATTTGAAGCTTTCGGCTACCGAATGGACAATTATTATTACCCAAATTGGATTAGTTTTGGTAGTAGAAACACTTAATACGTCAATCGAAAAACTTTGTGATTTTGTATCGCCCGAATACCATCAACTCATCGGTAAAGTAAAAGATATAGCTGCTGCCGCCGTATTGATTATGTCGATTGTTGCGGTTATTGTCGGAATTATCATATTTTTGCCAAAATTTTAAGCAAATGAAAGATTTAAAGATTGCTACTGCACAATTTGAAAACAAGAGTGGAGATAAGCAGTATAACCTTGGGGTAATTAATGAACTTTCGGCGAAAGCTGCTCAACAAGGGGCTGATGTGATAGCGTTTCATGAATGTTCAATAACGGGTTATACATTTGCTCGTCATTTATCGAAACAGCAAATGTTAAATATTGCTGAATTGATACCTGAAGGTGAAAGTATCAAACAATTAACCGCCATTGCACAAACGAATAATATTGTGATATTGGCTGGATTGTTTGAAAAAGATGCCGATGATAAATTATACAAAGCCTATGTGTGTGTTGATAAAAATGGACTAATAGCCAAATACAGAAAACTGCATCCATTTATTAATCCACATCTCACCCCAGGTAATGAATACGTCGTGTTTGATTTGTTTGGATGGAAATGTGGAATCTTGATATGTTACGATAATAACATCATCGAAAATGTACGAGCAACAAACTTGCTGGGGGCAGATATTATTTTTATGCCTCACGTAACGATGTGTACACCTTCAACACGCCCAGGTGCGGGTTTTGTTGACCCCAAGTTATGGGAAAATCGACACCACGACCCAACCTCTTTGCGTATTGAATTCGATGGACTCAAAGGGCGTGCTTGGCTCATGAAATGGCTGCCAGCCCGAGCGTATGACAACGCAATTTATGCCATTTTTTCGAATCCGATTGGCATGGATGATGACCAACTTAAAAATGGTTGTTCGATGATAATCGACCCATTTGGCGATATAATTGCCGAATGTAGAAGCCTTGAAAATGAGTTTACGATTGCCACTTGTACAGCCGATAAATTGAAGAATGCGGGTGGGCATCGTTATAAAAAAGCAAGAAGAACAGAACTTTATAAAGATATTTTGGTAAAAGATAATATATCTGAACAGAAAGTTGTTTGGATGACCAATGCAAATCTGTAACTTAGAAAAATGAACGAACATCTCGAAAATCTAAAAGAAATTCGCTCCTTGATGGAACGCTCCTCGAAATTCCTTTCGTTGAGTGGGCTTTCGGGTATTTCGGCGGGTATATGTGCTTTATTGGGAGCTTGGTATGCTCACCAAAAAATTCATATCGAGGGTTTATATTTACTTTTTGACCCTACTGTTAGGCAAGAAGTAGTACCTTTGCTTTTGGCTGATGCTCTATTGGTATTGGTTGGAGCATTATTTTTCGGGATATTGTTTACCGTCAGGAAATCTCGTCAACAGGGTTTGAATGTATGGAATTCTACATCTAAACGCTTGCTATTTAGTATGTTAACTCCATTAATTGCGGGGGGAGTTTTTTGTTTGGGTTTATTATACAATGGTTTCTTTTGGATTTGTTTCCCTGCCACATTGGTTTTTTATGGTATAGCTTTAGTCAATGCCAGCAAATATACTGTGCATGATACCTATTATTTAGGTTTAGGAGAAATCATTTTAGGTGTAGTTTCGCTATTTTTAGCACGTTGGAATTTGATTTTTTGGGCAATGGGTTTCGGCGTTTTGCATATTATTTATGGAACAGTCATGTATTTCAAATATGACATAGACTCAAAAAAAAATGAATGAGTTTACAATTACTTTAAAACTGTTGAACATCGACCGTTAACAGTTGACTATTTATGCAAATATTACAGAATTTTAATAAAGCATTTGAAAGCAAGGCCCGACTCGGTATTATGTCGGTGCTGATGGTCAACGACGTGGTGAGTTTCATAGTTTTGAAAGACCTCTTATCCATGACCGATGGCAACTTGGCTACGCATTTACGTGCCTTAGAAGAAGCTAATTATATTACATTCAAAAAAGAATTTATCGGTCGAAAACCGAGTACGGTTTACAGCGTAACCGACGAAGGAAAAAAAGCATTTGAAGACCACCTTAACGAACTCGAAAAGTTTATAAAAGGCTCGTAGATATATTTTTTTTACTAAAATACTTTGAAATACAAAGTTCTTTTTTATTGAATTTAAACTAACACTTATATGAAAAAACAAACCATTCAAACCTCCAGCCTAATTGTGCTACCGCTACTTTTTAATGCCATTTTTTGGAAAGAAGATTTTGGTATTAATCTATTGATTTTTAGCAGCTTAGTGATGTTTGTGCTTGCTATTTTTTTGTTTTCTGAAAGTATCCGTAAGCGTAATGTTCAGGTAGCGATGATGCTTACTCTGGTGTCGGGCTTGATGGTGCTTGTGCATAATTCGGTAGTGAGTAAGTTGGGACATTTGGCTTCGTTTTTTTTGATGATTGGCTTGATGCAAGAAAATACTACAAAAACACTTTTGGAAGCCGCTTTGCAATACATTATCAATTTTTTTACGACATTTATCGAAGCTCCGAGACGCCTTCAAAAAGTATCAGAGTCGATATTTAGAGAAAATAAGGTTGCCAGCTTTATTAGTCGAAATATATTTTTGACTATTATTCCGATGTTGGTTTTTAGTGTGTTTTTTTTGATTTTTTTCAATGCAAATCCTGTTTTCAATGAGTTAGTCACTAATTCTTGGAAATACGTAATTAGTCTGTTCGACCTAACTTTTGATGAAGCCTCTTTGGGTCGAATTGTGTTTTTTCTGTTTGCAACTTACCTTACATTCAGTATTGTATTTAACTGGGGTGTGGCGAAAAAACTACTAAGATTATTTCCTCAAAATGAATATATTACGCCAACCGAAGAGGTTTCAGAACAAGAGTCAAATTATCAACACAACGAATATAAAATTGCCTTAATGCTCATTGCTTCAGTGAATGCTTTATTGCTGATTATCAATATTATAGATGTTAATTTTCTATGGCTAAGCTTCGATTATTCGCAAGCTGGAAACCTCTCGAAATTGGTGCATGAAGGTACAGGAACGCTTATTCTGAGTATCTTTTTGTCGATTGCCATTCTGCTTTATTATTTCCGCAAAGACCTTAATTTTTATCAGAATAATAAATGGCTGAAAGCCTTAGCTTACACTTGGATTGTGCAGAATTTCATTCTTATAATATCGGTCAGCCTGCGAAACTATTATTACATTGATTTTTACGGACTTACGCATTTACGTATTGGAGTGGGAGTTTTCTTACTAATCACCTTCATTGGGCTATGCACGCTATGGATAAAAATCAAAGATTTGAAGTCGTTTTTCTATATGTTTCGTGCCAATACTTGGGCTTTATATGTAGTATTTATGGGTCTGACATTGGTAAATTGTGATGTGCTGATTGCTCGTTATAACCTTTAAAAAAAAAAAAAAAATGGCGTTGATTATAACTATTTGCTCACACTTTCCGATAAAACCCTGCCGATTATCTATGAAAACCGTACAAAGCTACCAAATGAAGGAAACCAAAATTGGCTAACAGCAAGAATAGAAAGATATTTTAAACGCCAAGAAGGATATACGTGGTGTTCATGGAATTTTGCAGATGAGGCCGCTATTAAAAAACTAAAAACTCAGATTGCTGCCAGCCCGATTGTGCCAGTTGTTCCACCCAAAAACTAAAAAAATGGAAGAAGAACGTTGGATTAAGATGCTTCGAGGCTTAAATGTATTGCCTTTAGTTGTTTGTTCTCTTATCGGAATGCTGCTTATCGGGGTTGGAAAAGGCGGAGAGTTGTTACTTTCTCTAATACCTTTATGTTGTGCTATTGCTTATTTTCTGATGTATTTCATTGATAGTGAAAACTCCAAAAATACGAAAATAGCTTGGGTTTTTGCCATAAATCTAATTTCGACAACATTTTGGTTGGTAGTATTTTCGGCACTTTCTGCTAAAATCTTGAGAACGATTGATATGGTAACGATTGTGCTGAGTATTTTCATTATCGGCTATCCACTATGGATGCTTTATTATAATTTCAAGTTATTTATGAATGAAATTTCAAAATTGTAGGACAGGTTTTCAACCTGTTAAGCCGAGAACTGGTAATTCATCAATCGCTAATGCGACAGGTTGCAACCCTTGCCTAAAAAAAACTATCTTATGTTTACTTTCAAACTAAAATCGTTCGTCATTTTTTTGCTGCTTTTTTTAGTAGAAGTCGGCATTGCCCTGTGGGTCGATGATGCCATTATTCGACCATTTTTTGGAGATTTTTTAGCTGTCATTGCCTTGTTTTTTCTGTTGAAAACTTTTCTGAATATTTCGGATTTGAACTTGGCCTTTGTGGCGGTTGGGATAGCATATTTTCTTGAATTTTTGCAATACTGCCATTTTCTAAAGGCTGCTGGCTTAGAAAAATATAAAATTATAGCCATTGTGTTGGGAAGTGCATTCGACTGGCGAGATATTTTTGCTTATACATTAGGCATTTTTGCCGTTTTTCTTTTCAATAAAGAAACCTTGGGTTTGAGTAAAGTCTGACCTCAAAAAATGAAATTATGAATTTCGTAGATAAACATTCAATTGTCCGCAGAATTTGGAGTAATGCCGATACCATTTTGTTTATTTTTGGTGGAGCAGCAGCCGAATTTTCACTCAACAAAGCCGTCGATTGGCTCTATTTTACTGGCAAATTACCCACAGACCCACTCGGACGCTTATTTTCAACAGTGGTTTATGCCCAACAAATCATTTTTTCGGAAGAACAAACTGCCCTGGCCGCTATTGATAAAATCACGGCAATTCATCAATCGGTTGAGCAGAGTAGGGGTATGAAGATTCCTGACTGGGCATACCGAGATGTACTTTTTATGCTCATTCATTACTCTATTTCGGCCTTTGAATTGCTCGAAAGAAAGCTGACTGATTCCGAAAAGGAAGAAATTTTTGATGTTTTTAATCGGGTAGGGGAGCGAATGGGTTTAGAAAATTTACCGAAAAATCATACCGATTGGCTCGTAGTTCGTGAACAACATTTACAAGAAAATCTACAAAAAAGTGCCTTTACTGACGATTTATACAAGCAATACCGAAAGCATTTAGGTTTGTTTCGTTATTTTATTTTGTGGGAAGGGCAAAAACTCGTAGTGCCGTTGCGAGTAAGTAATCTATTATCAATGAGTAGTTTTTCGGTTTTAAAGCCTTTTCTGCTACTTTATAAATTCACACAAAAAATACGGTTCGATAAGTTTCTGAAACAAGCACTTCTACCACCCGATTATGCCCAGCAAATCATGGCTTTGGATAGAATGGCGTAGGAACGTAGCACAATTTAGAAAATTGTGCTACAACAAAGCCAAAGATTTTTCGTATTTTTGTAAGATAAATTAAAAAATACGCTCGAATGAATGCTGGACAAGCCTATTGCTCTTTTTGTGGCAGACGTAAAAACGAAGTTGAATTGTTAATATCTGGGTCAGAGGCTAATATCTGTAATTTTTGTGTCGAACAGGGATTTCAATTAGTACAACAAGAATTAAATGGGGGCGTAACCCCACCGAAAAAAGAAAAGAAAAAGAAATCAGAACTACCAAAGTTTGATTTAAGACCGCCAGTTGAACTCAAAAATCACCTTGACCAATTTATTATCGGGCAAGATGAAGCCAAAAAGGTGTTGAGTGTGGCTGTATATAACCATTATAAACGCCTAACGCAACCCAAACGTGAAGATGATGTAATGATTGAAAAATCGAATATCATCATGGTTGGCGAAACGGGTACGGGCAAAACTTACTTGGCTCGCACGATTGCAAAGGTGCTTCAAGTGCCATTTGCTATTGCCGATGCAACGGTGCTGACCGAAGCAGGTTATGTAGGCGAAGACGTAGAAAGTATTTTGAGCCGATTACTGCAAGCCGCCGATTTCAATGTAGAACTGGCTGAGCGTGGCATCGTTTATATTGACGAAATTGATAAAATTGCCCGCAAAGGCGATAATCCTTCAATTACACGTGATGTAAGTGGTGAAGGTGTGCAACAAGGACTGTTAAAGTTACTCGAAGGCTCAGTTGTCAGTGTTCCACCGCAAGGCGGACGCAAGCATCCAGAACAAAAATTGATTCAGATAAACACCGAAAATATCCTTTTTATTTGTGGAGGTGCTTTTGATGGTATCGACCGCCACATTGGCAAACGTATGAATACTCGACCGATTGGGTTCTCAAATACTGGTAAAAATATTGACCTTTCGAGTGATACAAGTTTGTTGCGTTTTGTGACTCAACAAGACCTTAAATCATTTGGTTTGATTCCTGAATTGATAGGTCGTTTGCCTTTATTGACGTACCTCAATCCGCTTGACCGTCCAGCTCTTCGTAGAATCCTAACCGAGCCTAAAAATGCTTTGGTGAAACAATACCAAAAACTTTTTGCGATGGAAGATGTAAAACTCGAATTTGCGGACGAAGTTCTGGAGTTTATCGTTGACCAAGCAATGGAATTTAAACTTGGAGCAAGGGGCTTACGCTCGGTTTGCGAGGCCATTATGACCGATATTATGTACGAAATTCCTTCGGATAAATCAATCAAGAAATTTACGCTTACGCTTGATTACGCCCAACGTATGTTTGAGCGTTCGGCGTTTTATCAGCTAAAAATGGCGGCTTAATTTTAAGCTCGTTTTTATTGGAAAGTCTCATTTTGTTGTCAGAATGAGACTTTTTTTGTAGCTTTCGTTATAAAATCTTATAAAAATGAATGTTATTTTCTTACACGGTTTTGGCGAGGATGCCACCGTTTGGACTGAATTTCTGCAACTTCTTCCCAAAGAACATACTTATTTTTGCCCTGATTATGCTTCATTGACCAATGTCGATAGCATTGATGGATACTCTGATTGGTTAAACCAATTTTTATCAGAAAACGGCATAACAAAATCGGTTATCATCGGTCATTCTATGGGTGGTTATATTGCGTTAGCTTATGCCGAAAAATTTCCAGATGAAATTTTAGGTTTGGGACTTTTTCATTCATCTGCCTATGCCGATAGCGATGAACGTAAGGAAATTCGTCTCAAAACCGTTCGTGTGATTGACCAACAAGGTACGGCCAAATTTATGAAGGGCTTTTATCCAAATATGTTTGCCGAAGCGTTTAAGGAAAAGAATGCAGATTTGATTGAAAAACAAATCGAACGCTATGCCTATTTTCCGAAAGAAGCATTGATGAATGCCCAAATTGCAATGCGTGAGAGAGAAGATAAGACGGATGTTCTGAGAGAAGCTAATTATCCAATTATGATTTTGGCAGGTGAAAAAGATACTTTTGTTCCAAAAAGTGCTGCTTTAGAGCAAATTGCTTTGTTAAAAAGTAATCAAAGTGCAGTTCTGGATGTAGCTCACGCAGGAATGTTTGAGAACCCAACCGAAAGTAGCAAAATTGTGGCAGCGTTTTTAGCAAACATTTAAAGGTGTATGATAAAAATAATGACATTTTTTCAATTAAATTGTTGAAAAGGAGATTACAGAGTGATTTAGTCCGTAGGATTTTCATACACTGCGGCGTATTGTTCGGAAGGATTAAACAGAAAAAGTATGTTAAGAACGGCGTCTCGAAAAATACAAAATCAAGTTTATGGTTGATATTGATGACTTCTGTAAAGAAAAAAAATCGTTGTGTTATAAAAAATAGGATAAGGAAAATCAAAAAAATATGTAATTGCTCCTTTATTTCATCAGAATTGTACTGAACAAAAAATATCATTCGTTAGGTGTGTACCGACAAAAATATTTAGGTAATTTTAGAAGCTCTTTTTAAACAAATGTCAGCAAACATAGAGTTATTATATCTATTCCCTTAAAAATAACAAAAAACTTAACAAACATGATTACGAAAGTACCATTCAAAATTGCTTTTTTTTCTATTTTAACCCTTACAGTTTTTATTGTAGGATTTAAAATTGTCGCATTTGAAGAACCAAAAATTTCGCTCGAAAAGTATAAAATAGAAGACGGTTTTGAGCTGAGTGTTATTGCATCCGAATCATTCTTTAAAGCTCCCGTTTCAATGGACTTTGATAATAAAGGCCGAATGTGGGTGGTTGAAATGATTGGCTATATGCCAAACCTCGAAGGAATAGGCGAAGATGTACCTAACGGGAGAATTAGTATTTTGGAAGATTTGGATAAAGATGGCGTAATTGACCATTCAAAAACTTTTTTGGATAAATTAATTTTACCCCGTGCGTTGGCTCATGTTTATGGCGGTCTGTTATATACCGACGGTCCAAAACTTTGGTTTGTAGAGATTAAAAACGATAAACCTGGCAAAAAAACGCTCGTTGACCCAATCTATGCCGAAGGGGGAAATGTTGAACACACATCAAATGGCTTGATGATGAATATTGATAACTGGATTTATAACGCTAATTATAACTTTAGGTATCAGCTAAAAAATGGTAAGTGGCTCAAAGAACCAACAACTTATCGTGGACAATGGGGAATTACAAAAGACAATTTTGGACGACTTTACTACAACAATAATAGCGTACAACTACAAGGCGACTACGTTTTGCCTAACAAAGCTATCAGAAATAGATATTTTAAGCCTACTGCTGCCGAAGGTCAAAAACTGACCAACAACAAAGTTTTTCCGATTCATGCAACATCAGTTAATCGTGGTTATCAAAAAGGTGTTTTGGACGAACGGGGCTATTTGACAGAAGTAACGGCTTCTTGTGGACCATTGATTTATAGAGGAGGAGCGTTTCCTGCTGCTTATAATCAAAATGCGTTTGTGTGCGTGCCAGAAGCAAATCTTATTAAACGTAATACTTTAAATTTTAGTAATCTTCAAACGGTTGCGAATCAAGCCATTGAAGGAAAAGAATTTATTGCATCAACCGATGAAGGTTTCCGCCCTGTTAATTTGTTTAATGGCCCCGATGGTGCGATGTATATCGTTGATATGCACCGAGGTATTATTCAGCATAAGGCTTATATTTCACAGTATTTGGCCGAACAATTGGGTAATAAAAAACTTGACACGCTACAAAATGCAGGTCGTATTTTGAAAGTAGTTAGTAAAACAAGTAAACTCAATTCGATTCCTGATTTATCGAAAGCTACCGCAAAAGATTTGGTTGCCTTACTGAGCCACCCAAATGGCTGGTTGAGAGATAGAAGTCAACAACTTTTGATTCAGAAAAATGATAAAACAATAGTCAAAGATTTGATTGCTTTGACCAAAGTGGATAATAATTTTTCAACGGCAATTCATGCACTTTATGTGCTTGATGGTCTAAATGCTCTTAGCTTCGTAACATTATCTGATATCATCAACCAATCAAAACAACCCGAAACTATTGCTCATGCTTTAGGGCTTTCGGAGCATTTTGCAACGGTTCAAAATATTGCTAAAATGAAGGACTTTACTACACAACTCTTGGCTCAAAATAATCAGGTAATCGACCTTTATTTAGCTTTTGCGTTAAATACATGGTTAAAGACGGGAGATAATACAATTTTGCCAATTTTAGCACAAATTGAAAAAAGATATGCCGATAAACGAGTTTTCCAAGAAGCAATCGTAAGTAGTCTTGAAGGAAAAGAAGAGCAATATCTCACAACGCAAAATCCTTCGGCTCTACTTAAAAGCAACTTGACTTTGGCCGTTAATAACCATCAGAAAAAGGAATTGAATCCAATTTTTGTTAAAGAAAAAAATGTGGTTGATAATAGAACCAAAGGGTTACAATTGTTCCGCTCGATTTGTGCCACTTGTCATGGAGCTGATGGCAAAGGAATTCAAGATTTAGCTCCACCGCTCAAAGGTTCAGAATACATTGATGGCTCAATGAAGCGTTTGGCAGCTATTATCTTGCATGGTTTGAGTGGTCCAATTACGGTAAATGGCAAGCTTTATCAGTTAAACAACGAAATGCCAGGTTTAGTCAATAACAAAGATATAAGCGACGAAGATATAGCCGATATCATCAGATATACTCAAAATGCTTTGGCAAAAGAAGGTAAAAATATTTCGGCGAGCGATGTAAAAAAACTGAGAGATAAAAAGCCAGTTGGCGTATTATTCAACGAAAAACAATTGCTTGAAACCGATTTTGAGAAGTAATTCAGCTAATTATTTTGGTAGCACAATTTTGTAAATTGTGCTACTTTTTTTTTGTATCTTCGCCTGTTCAAGATTATCAAAAATTCAACCTTTATAACAAAAAATGAAAACTAATTATCTAATAGTCAGCCTATTGTCATTTTTAGGGCTGTTCTACTTTTCCAAGATTCAGCCCAGTGCAGGTACTTCAAACGGAAACATTTCATTTAAAAAAACAGATAGCCTTAAATCTATTACGCCCGCTGTGCTTTCGCCCGAAGAAAGCCGTTTAGCGTTTCATGTTCCTGCGGGTTACCATATGGAATTGGTGGCAAGCGAACCCATGATTAAAGAGCCAGTGGCTATCGCTTGGGACGGTAACGCCCGAATGTATGTAGCTCAAATGGAAACCTACACGCAAGATGCGGATGGTACTGGGACAAAAGAGAAACGAAGCCGAGTAATGCTTTTGGAAGATACTGATAATGACGGAAAAATGGATAAGAGCTCAGTTTTTATCAAAGACTTACTTTTGCCCCGCATGATTTTGTGTGTAAACCATGAGCTTTTAGTCAATGAAACTGATACTTATGACATTTATAGCTATAAAGATACGAACGGTGATGGTGTGGCCGACGTTAAAAAACCAGCTTATATTTTAGGAAAAGTAGCTGGCGGAAATTTGGAACATCAAAGAAGTGGTTTAGATTGGAATCTTGATAATTATATCTACCAGACTTACGATGCCGTTCGTTTTAGATATAAAAACGGTGTGCTAAAACCCGATTCTATGCCAAGTGGCTCTAATGGACAATGGGGACTTACCCACGATAATTACGGACGCTTATTTTTTAGTCGAGCAGGTGGCGAAAATGCAGGCTCTGGTTTTCAAATAAACCCAAAATATGGTCAATTAGAATTTTCGGATGCGTACAACGAAGAGAAATTTAACCGTATTTGGCCAATCATTTCTACGCCCGATGTACAAGGTGGCAAGCCTCGTTTAAACCCTGATAGTACACTGAATCATTTCACTGCCGCTAACGGGCAGTCTATTTTCAGAGGAGACCGCCTTCCTGCCGATTTAGTAGGCGATTATCTCATCAACGAACCCGTTGCTCGTATTATTCGTCGTGCAAAAGTCATTAATAATCAAGGTAAAACACAACTCGAAAACGTTTATGACAAAAAAGAATTTATTGCCAGTACCGACTTTTATTTTAGACCAACAAATACTTATACAGGCCCTGATGGTTGTTTGTATATTGTTGATATGAACCGAGGGATTATTCAAGAATCAAACTGGACTCCGAAAGGGTCATTTCTTAGAGATAAAATCGATTATTATGGCATCGGCAAGGTAAATCAACGAGGTAGAATTTGGCGTCTGGTTCACGACGATTATAAAAGAGGACCACAACCTAAAATGTTAGATGTGTAGGCAAAATCTTTGTTAACGTATTTAGACCACCCAAATGGTTGGTGGCGAGATAATGCCCAAAAGCAAATCATTATTTTAGATGACAAATCGGTTGTTCCTGCACTAAAAGCGATGGCATCGGGTAAAAATGGCACGTCGGCACTCGGAAGATTACACGCATTGTGGACACTCGAAGGCTTGAATGCCATAGATAAACCAACCATTTATGCTGCTCTAAAAGACACTGACCCACAAATCAGAAAAGCGGCTATTTGGATTTCGGAAATCTTTTTAAAACAAAACGACCAAACCCTGATTGCGACCATTGGTAAGATGGCTAACGATGAGAATTATGATATAAAAACTCAAATTTTGCTATCGCTCGGAACAAATAAAAGTGCATTAGCCAAACAAATTGTGCAGGATATTTTGACTCAAAATGCTCATAATCAAATGATTATGAGTGTAAAAAAGAGTATTGACAAAAACGAAGATGCAAAAATTTATGGTATAAAACTCGCAGGGTTTAGTCCGCCAGAACGAAAATTAATTTTAGCAGGTGGCGAAATTTATAAATCGCTTTGTTCGGCTTGCCATGGGGCCGATGGCAAGGGTTTGCCAACCAATGCAGCACCCGCATTGCGAGGTGCAAAACACATCAATGCCGATAAGGATATTGCTATTCGGATTTTAATGAATGGTTTGAAGGGGCCAATCGAAGGTAAGACTTATCCGAGTGTTATGCTTGCCATGAATGATAATTCTGATGAGTGGGTGGCTTCTGTGGTAAGTTATATTCGTTATGAATTTGTTGGTACTTCCATGCGAGTCGGAAAAGGCCGACAATCAGCGGTTGTTCAGGCATCCGACGTCAAGAAAATTAGAGAACAACACGCGGGAAAAACCGAACCTTGGACAATCGAAGAATTAGAGCAGCTTTCTGCGGTAATAAATCAATAAGTATCATGTAAGTAATTCAGCCAACGAAAGAGGGCTAATCTATAAATAACTCACATTCAGTCATTTTAGATTAGCCCTCTTAAAACATCCGTTTGTTTCTATCGATAAAAACCCATTGCTACACCACCATCAACATTGATAGCATTGCCTGTTGATTTCCCTAAAAGGCCGCCAACAAGTGCAAAACACGCATTGGCAATATCAACTGGGAGAATGATTTCGTTGAGCAACGTACGTTTGGCATAATACGCTGGCAATTCAGCAACCGTAATTCCGTAAGCTTTGGCACGACCTTCGGCCCAGCCGCCTGCCCAAATATTAGAATCTGAAATAACCGCATCGGGGTTAACTGTATTGACACGAATTTTATCCGCTCCAACTTCGGCCGCCATTAAGCGAGTTAAATGTGATTGAGCAGCTTTTGCCGAACCATAACCTGCATTATTTGGCCCCGCAACAACGGCATTTTTAGACACAATATTCACAATATCACCACCAAAACCTTGTTTACGCATTACTTCAATTCCTGCTTTCGACACAATAAATTGTCCTTTTACCAAAATGTCATATAATCTATCCCACTCTTCGAGGCTATGCTCGGCAATAGATTTTGAGATACTAATTCCTGCATTATTTACTATAATATCAACACCACCAAAGGCCAAACATGCAGCATTAAGGGCTTTTTCGGTACTTTCAGCGTCGGTTACGTTTAATAAAGTGGTAGCTACGGCATCTCGCCCAAAGGTTTTTATAAACTCAACTCTTGCACCTTCCAAACGCTCTTCATTAATATCATTGATAATGACACATGCACCTTCTTCGGCAAATTTCTTGGCGATTGCTTTACCTATTCCACCAGCCGAACCTGTAATCAATGCGATACGTCCTGACAGTGCTTTTGGCTTTGGCATACGCTGCAACTTTGCTTCTTCCAGCAACCAATATTCAATATTAAAAGCTTCTTGGCGTGGCAAAGATGTATATTCCGAAACGGCTTCTGCACCTTTCATTACGTTTACGGCGTTTATGTAATATTCTGATGCCAAACGAGCCGTTGTTTTATCTTTCGAGAAAGTAAACATGCCAACACCTGGGTATAAAATTACAACAGGATTTGGGTCACGCATGGCTGGAGAATTAGGATGCTTACAAGTATTATAATACTCCGTGTACATCGCACGATACGCCTCAAATGCGGGCGTAAGTTTGGCTTTTATTGCCGAAACATCTGTTAAATCTTGATTAGGGTCTAATTCAAGAACCAAAGGAGAAATTTTTGTACGCAAAAAGTGGTCAGGGCAAGAAGTTCCAAGTGGTGCAAGTTTCGCTAAATCATTTGAATTAATAAATTCTAAAACTCGTGCATCGTCAGTAAAATGTCCAATCATCTTGCGTTCTGACGAGCAAAAACCTCTTAAAATTGGAGCAATTTTAGCGGCTTGTAATTGGCGTACATCGGTTGGAAGGCTTTCAATTTTCTGTCCTCCAAAAACATTTTTATAATTACTTTCTAAGTATTCGGCACATTTTTCGATAACTTCGAGTGTGTTGATGTAACTTTCGTAAGCGGTATCACCCCAAGTGAAAAGTCCGTGCGAACCGAGCATGATTCCACGCAATTTGATGCCACGAGAAGCGGCTTCTTCTAAACAAGTGCGTAGTTGTAAACCCAAATCAAAACCTGGGCGTTGCCAACCAACCCAACCCACTTCACCGTTGAATAGTTCTTCGGTGATTTTCTTTCCATCTTTCGCTGCTGCAATTGCAATGGCGGCGTCAGGGTGAAGATGGTCAATGTGTTTGAAGGGTAAAAAACCGTGCAGTGGTGTATCAATCGAAGGAGCTTTTGAAGCTAAATCAAAAATACAGTGATTGAAAAGTTCGACCATTTCGTCTTCAAACTCAATACCACGATAAACTTTGGTTAGATTTAGTAGTCTTTCCATATAAAGTGCTGCACAGCCCGATTTTGTGAGCGTTCCAATATCTCCGCCTGAGCCTTTTATCCACATTACTTCGGTATCGGCACCTGTGAGCGGGTCTTTATCCGTTATTTTCACAGAAGTGTTTCCTCCCCCATAGTTAGTCAATCTCAAATCTGCACCGAGAATATTTGAACGGTATATAAACAAGGCTACTTCATCGCCTGCCAATTCGGCAGCTTTTGCATCATCCCACAAGTAGCTTACATGGCTGAAAGTCTTCGTATTTTTCATTTTCTTTAAATTATAGCTTAAAATCTTCTTATTCTCTTTAAAACTAATTCTGTGTGATAACCCAATTTGTGGTAATTTATGCTTAACTCCATTACGGATAACCCCCTACATTTTATGGGCAAAGTTACTTTATAAATTGTCCAATATTTTCTTTTGTAACTAATTGAAATGGTATCATTAACTCTTTTTCGTAAGGCTGGCCTTTGACAATTTTTACAGCAGTTTCGATTGCTCCCGCTCCTTGTTGCTTCGCATTTTGAAAAACGGTAGCATCGAGAGAACCTTTCTTTACTGCCTGTAAAGCATCGGTAATGGCATCAATACTGACTACTATAACTTTATCTTTAAGACCTGCATCTTGTAAGGCTTTCAATGCTCCGAGTCCCATTTCATCGTTTTGTGCAAAAACGGCATTGATTTTTGTACCGTATGATTGAATCCAGTTTTGCATTAAATCCATACTTTTTGCCCTGTCCCACTCGCCAGTTTGGTGAGCGATTAGTTTTAGGTCAGGATATTGTTTTAAAATTTCTTTTGCACCTTGTTCTCGCTGAATCTGAGCGGCTTGCCCCATAAACCCATGAATCATTACTACGTTTCCTTTTCCGCCCAATTTATCTGCTATAAATTTCATGGCAATTCTGGCGGATTCTGCATCGTTTGAACCCACAAAAGCCGTTGGTTGTGTGGTTGTGGCTGAATTGACGTTGATAATTGGAATCTTGGCAGCCAAAGCCTTCGTCACTGCGGGCGAACTTGCTTCTACCTCACAAGGATTCATGATAATTGCATCAACTTTCTGAGCAATAAAACTTTCTACTTGTTCGATTTGCTTTAATGGCTGATGTTCGGCATCAACGCTTATCAATTCTACGCCCAATTCCTCGGCTTTTTTGCTCATTTCATCGCTGATATTGACAATAAATTCATTCTGCATGCTGAGAAACGTAACACCCACTTTTATTTTTTTATCTCCACTATTTTCTGCCTTTTTCGACTGACTACAACTGGCAAAAAAGAAAACTGTGATGATTAGGGTTGAATATAAGTGTTTCATTTTTGTTTATTTTACGAATTACTTTTTTGATTCCAACTATCTAAAACTACTGCTCCAATAATGATTATTCCCATCACAACTTGCTGGTAATAAGAGGTTACGTTGAGCAAATCAAGACCATTATTAATTACTCCAATGAGCAAAACTCCTACCAAAGTACCTGTCATTGTACCTGTTCCGCCCGATGTGCTTGTGCCACCAATAACAGCTGCTGCAATGGCATCTAACTCAAAACCTGCTCCTGCATTTGGTTGGCCAGTGGTAATTCTTGAGGTCAGTAAAACCCCTGCCAAACCTGCCAATAAACCCGAAATCGAATAAACCGCCATTTTCACTTGATTAACATTGATTCCTGATGCTCTTGATGCTTGTTCATTACCTCCGATGGCATAAATATATCTGCCAAGTAATGTTTTTTTCAGTATAAGCGAACAAATAATAAAAACGATAATCAAGACTATAATCGGAAACGGAATACCAAAAACATCGCCTCCTCCAATAAAATTAAACGAATCGGAAAGGTTTGAAACTGGGCGACCTTTACTTAAAATCAAAGCCAGCCCCCGCCCGATGGTCATGGTTCCGAGCGTCACGATAAATGGAGCAATTTTACTTTTTGTAATAATAAAACCATTAAAAATACCCATCAAAAGCCCTGTGAGCAAACCTGCAAAAATCGGTAATGCTACAGGAAATGTATCAGGGTGTGCCAACATTGCGGCCGTTACGCCTGTTACGGCAACCATCGAACCCAGCGAAAGGTCAATTCCTCCCGTAATTATGACAAAAGTTACACCAAAAGCCAATAAAGCGTTAATAGAAGCCTGTGTAATGATAATTGTCCAGTTTGAAACTGTCAAGAACTGGGGTGAAATAAAGGAAAGAATGAGGCTAATAATGATAAATACCACAAAAATTCCGTATTTTCTTAGACGATTAATTAAATACATAGTTTACGAATTACGATTGACGAACGGTTCGCCGTAGCGATTACGATTTGGTATTTGCGAAGTAATTGATAATAAATCGTACATCGTAAATCCAAAATCGTAAATCAATGCACTGCATATTGCATAATTGTTTCTTGGGTTGCTTCTTGTTTTAAAAGTAATGCCGTTTGTTTTCCCTTGGAGAGAACCATGATTCTATCGCTCATACCAAGAATTTCGGGCAATTCTGACGAAATCAGAATGACTGCTATTCCTTTGTCAGTCAACTGATTAATTAATTTATAAATCTCAAATTTTGCTCCAATGTCAATACCACGAGTGGGTTCGTCTAAAATAACTAAACTTGGCGAGGTCAATAAAACCTTCCCAATGACTACTTTTTGTTGATTTCCCCCGCTGAGCGTCATCACTTTTTGATTGATGCTCGTGGATTTTATTTTTAAATCAGTTGCCAGACGAGTGGCGGCTTCGTGTTCGTTACTTACATTGACAAACCAAGTCTTTACAAAATTCCCTAAACTTGATAAACTGATGTTTTCTTTGATAGATAATGCGGGAATAAAACCCAAAGCTTTGCGGTCTTCGCTCACATATCCGATACCATTTTTGATAGCATCTTCGGGTGATTTTATCTCGACCTTATTTCCTTTTATGATAATTTCTCCAGTATCGTACTTGTCTAACCCAAAAATCGCTCTGGCTATTTCGGTCCTACCCGCCCCCATCAAACCTGCTATGCCCAGCACTTCGCCCGCATGAACCTCAAAATTAATGTCTTTAAACTTGCCTTTCTTGTTTAGATTTTGAACTGAAAGAATAGATTCTCCTTTTATTGAATTATTTTCAAGAAATAGGTCGTTTATTTGCCGCCCTACCATCAAAGCAATCAAGGCGTTTTTATCTAATTCGTTTGTGTTTTTAGTAGCGATATATTGTCCATCACGCAAAACCGTGATTCTATCGGTTATCTCATATATTTCGTCCATTTTGTGCGAAATATAAATAATTGCTACACCCTTAGCTTTCAAATCTTTGATGATTTTGAAAAGCATCGCCACTTCGTTATCGGTAAGTGCCGATGTGGGTTCGTCCATGATGATTACCTTTGCGTTGTTTGAAATTGCTTTGGCAATTTCTACCATTTGCATTTCGGCAATACTCAGATTTTTGATTTTGGTCCGAGCATTGATTTTCACGCCAATCAAATCAAGTATTTCTTGAGCTTTTTGATTGATAGCTTTATCATTTAGCCAACTTCGATAGTTTGTTTCTCGACCTAAAAAGATATTTTGAGCAACGGTTAATTCAGGAACAACCAAGATTTCTTGATGAATCATAGAAATTCCTTTCTGTAGGTTTTCGTGAACGTTATTACTCTTTAATACTTCTCCCTCAAAAATAATTTCGCCCGAATCTGGTTTAAGCAAGCCCATCAAAATCTTCATAAATGTCGATTTTCCTGCTCCATTTTCACCCATTAAGGCATGCACTTCGCCTTTTTGGAGGTCAAATTGAATATTATCCAATGCTTTTACCCCTAAAAATGCTTTAGAGAGGTTTTGAACTTGGAGAATATTTTGAGGGTTTGAGGACATTTTTTAATAAAAAAAGAGGTATTTTATGTAGTAGAGACGTTGCATGCAACGTCTCTACGTGGTATTCCAAGATGTTACGAATTCATTATTTTCTTAAACAAAATCACCTTCTACATTGGTATCTTTCCAACTTCTTGAATTGGCTGAATCAATAACTGCTGCACAAACTTTTTGCGTTTGAAGTGCTTCTTTGAAGGTTGGTGAACAATCTTCGCCAGTTTCTAAGCTTTTCAAGAAATCGGCTACTTGATGAATGAAACTGTGTTCGTAGCCAATACCACAGCCAGGAATCCACCATTTATTCATATAAGGTTGGTCGCCATCAGTTACATGAATCGAACGCCATCCACGCACAATTGAATCATCACGGTGGTCGAAATATTCAAGACGATTCAAATCATGTAAATCCCAACGAATAGAAGCATCAGCACCATTAATTTCAAAAGTATAAAGAGCCTTGTGTCCACGAGCATAGCGTGTTGACTCAAAAAGTCCGAGCGAGCCATTCGCAAAATGACAATGGAAAATACACGCATCGTCAATACCAACAGGCTCAACTTTTCCAGTTAGCTGGTGCATACGTTCTTTTACAAAAGTCTCGGTAACGGCAGAAACATCCGTTATTGCCCCATTGAGCCACATGGCTGTATCAATACAGTGAGCTAAGAGGTCGCCCGTTACACCCGAACCAGCTGCACCTACATCCATTCGCCACAAGCCCTCTCCTCCTTGTGGGAGGTCAGCATTAATAGTCCAATCCTGTAAGAAATTAGCTCTGTAATGATATATTTTACCCAGTTTTCCAGATTCAATGATTTGTTTTGCTAAAGTAACTGCGGGCATTCTACGATAATTGTACCACACCGTGGTTTTCAATGGTTTTCCATCTGTTCCCGCTTTGTCGATAGCATCAACCATTATTTGCCCTTCTTCTAAAGTACGAGCTAAAGGTTTTTCACACAAAATCATTTTTCCTGCCGCTGCCGCTGCCAAAGCAATTTCAGCATGAGAATCATTAGGTGTACAAATATCAACGGCATCAATATCATCACGAGCAATGAGCTTTCTCCAATCGGTTTCGATAGACTCAAAACCCCATTGGTCGGCAAATACTTGTACTTTTGCTGCATTTCTTGAGCAAACAGCCTTTAAAACAGGCGTATATTCCAATTCAGGAAAAAAGTTTGTAATACGATTATATCCATTAGAATGAGCTCTTCCCATAAGGCCCGTTCCTATTAATCCGATTCTAAGAGGTTTCTTCGTTGCCATAGTTTTATTAATTTTTAGACAGGAGAGGTTAGACAAGAGACAAGAGAATAATGGTATTTATCTCATGTCTTTTGTCTAATATCTTATATAAATTTAAGCTTCATACCATCCATGTTGTTTTCTAACATTTATCATGGCAGCCAGAATATCATTCCATGTTTTTGGTTGAGTCATGACAGCATTATCAAACATACAGCCGTCCCAACAAATGTGGCGGAAAGCTTTGGTCAATTCGCCCGAATTATTGCGAAGCCAAAGACCTGCATCGTGTGCAATATCCAATTTTCCATTCGGGTCAGTTGCTTGACAGTGGCGACCAGTCTTATCGTGTGAGCCTGTTCCGTGAACAGTTCCGTCGTTTTGAGCCACGTGGAAGTCAATTGTCCATGGGCGAAGAGCATCCGTCAATTTTCTCAATCCTGCAAGGAACGTTTCTCTATCTCCCCACTGAAAATCTTCGGGAAGAATGCGAGCTTCTGGAGCATTATAACCAAGTAAATAAAGTGTAGTGTGCGACATATCGGCTTGGAAACCAATATTTGGGCGGTCAACGGCTTCGAGCGTATCAATCATGGCTTTCCATGAGTGCATTCCCCCCCAACATATTTCTCCTTCGGCAGCGAGTCTTTCCCCATAATCGGCAGCTACATCACAGGCTTCTCTGAATGTCTGTGCAATCAATTTTGTATTACCTACGGGGTCGGCTGCCCAAGCATGAGGTGTACTGGCTGAGTCAATTCTGACGATTCCGTTTGGACGAATACCCATTTCACGCAATTTTTGACCAATGTGGCAAGATTTACGAACCATTTCTACAAAATTAGCTCGTTCTTCTTTACTACCCATTGCGGGACCGCCCCAAATTGGAGCAACCAAACTGCCAATTTCAAGACCGTGTTTGGCTACTTTATCAGCCAATCTTTTGATGGCATCGTCAGAAGTATCAAGGTCATAATGTGGGTCGAAAAGTCCTAAATCAACACCATCGAATTTTACGCCATCTACTTCGGCAGCGGCGGTCATTTCGAGCATAGTATCCAATGAAATGGGTGGCTCAGAGTCAGGTCCTTTTCCTACAATACCTGGCCATGTGGCATTGTGGAGTTTAGGATAATTATTTTCCATATATTTAATAGATTTTTAGGTTGTTCTTCTTATAAACCTCACAGGTTTTGAAAGCCTATGAGAATGAGGTTTGGACGGTTGATTATAAAACCAAATCAGGGTTATTAGGTCCAAAGTGTTTGAGCATTACGATTGGGTCATTGGCTGAATGATTCGTGATAGTTACGCCTTCCATCGCTGCTTTTTCGGTGATAAAAAACTCATCGTTTGTCAGCTGACCGTAGCGAATCAAGGCTGGAGTTTCGATATTCCAAACCCCCATTTTACCGTGTCCTTGCATCATAATTATACCATAAGCAGCACTATCTTTAATCGTTACAGTTTGTCCTGGCAAAACAGTTAATTCTTTGGCAGAAAATGCCTCTGAACGATAGCAAACCCATTTTTCGATGTATCCTTCCGCTTCCATTTCTGCCACATCTTTCACTGGTTTTGGCTGCATAAAACGAGTTTCGAGCAAATTTGGATTAGTGTTTAATTCCCAATCAATTACCCCCATGAGTTGGTCATAATCGCCAATTTGGTCAGGAGGTGTGCCATTCCACAATAATTCTTCTGGAATAACTGCCTCATTTACCAAAGATTGATACATCGCAAAAACATCCGATGCTTTTTGTGGCTCATACGTACACAAACTTCCTGGGGCGTGTAACATTCCTGGGGGAACATCCCAGCCAGTTCCTGGAATTAATGGAAACGCTTGCGAATACATCGTGATTTTATTATCACCTTTTGTGAAATTCATCAAGCATTCCTTGATTTGCTCTTTGGTTGTACCTGGAGCAATTCCGAAAAATGTATAAGGGAAATCGCCACCGTGATTGTTTAATTGTGGCGGATAATAATAGGCTTCAGGCTTGCCGAGTTGACCAATTTTGGCGGCTTCTTCGTCGTTATGGTGAATATGGTGTGGTAAAGGACCCATATTATCAAAAAACTTAGAGTACATCGGCCAGCTTTTGTATTCATTCCAAAGGCGTTCGCCGATGATTTCTGCACCGAGTTCGTCGATTGCATCTTTCAAAAGCACTTTTTCATCACCTACAATAACGAAGCTTAATCCTTCATTTTCGCCAGTTAATGGGCCATTTTTCGCAGGAGTTGTAGATGAAAGCCAACGTTCGTCGATTCCGCCACGCACACCACCGAGTACATAATAATCATCGGGGTGAAGTTTTATTCTGCGGCCTGGCACACAAAATGAACGTGGAACCCAAGTCGGTGCTAATCGTAAAATCCCTTTTCCTTGTTCTAAAGCTTTTTGTGCTATACTTAAATTTGACATAATATAATTTTTGAAGGGTTGAATGTAATGTTACGTAGTTTTATATTTCTATCGCTCTGATTTCTAAATCAAAACTTCTTGTTTCATAAGATTCAAGAAAAATTAGTTCTTTATTAGCTCTTGCTTGAGCTTGCCCGATGGGTGGGTTAGTAGCAGGTTCGATACCTGTGACATACTCACCTTTACCCCAATGTTGCCAATTAACTAAGTGAGGTAATTGTTCTTTTCTGAAATTAATCTCCACTTTCAGACCAATTTTCTCATTATGAAGCCCTGCAACACACATTCCTGTACTATCAGTATTTGGGTCGATAAATGCTACTTCTTCACCTGTACCGAGGTGGTCATCAATGGGAGATGGACAGGTTTTAAAATCATTTCCTTCTTTAAAAATCTTGGCATTTTCATTGCCAAAACGGGGCTTCCACTTTCCTTCCCAAAGTATTTTTGTGCCTTCATCAACCATCGGATACCCAAAATTGAAATGGTACATAACCATGAGCGGTGCAGGGGAGTTTCCTCGATTGATGACTTCATCATGAATTTGAAGCATTGGCTCACCAAGAACTCCAGAAATTGTTCGTCTTAATTCGAGACTCGGTCCAAACACTTTGGTTTCTTTAATGACGCCAGTAATACTAAACTCCATTTTTCCAGCAACAGGGTCAGGCTGAATAATCGAAACAATTTCGGCAGGGAGATTTGAGATATTTCCATGAATGCCTCTTTCGCCATATTCATCTTTCTCGGGGCCGCCCACGTGCGAAAGTCCACACGTCGTTAAGAGTCCACCACCAAAGGTTTTGAGCCAATCAATTCCTCGGTCTGAGTTGGGTTGTGGAGCATTAAATCCGCCGTGACTGAGCCACGCCAAAGAATGTTGGTTATAAAATGCCTCGGCAATATCCATTCCTCTGTCAATGACCACTTTATACCTCAGACCTGTTCCAGTATTTATCCAAGCGATACGATTTCCACGACCTAAACCATTGTCAAGAATAGAAGTTTCGATGCCTCCCATTTGGGCATGATTTGAGATTTTATCTTTATAATTTTGAATTCCACTCATTGGAAATTAATTGACAAAGTTCTAATTTAAGACTTTTAACGACCTAAAAACCAGTCTGTAACCCGAGTATTAAAGTCTTCTACGTTCTCAAAATGGAAGGCGTGACCCGCTTTTTCGTAAAGGAAAAGCTCGGCATTGGGTATTGTTGCTACAATTTCGTTGGCCATCCATTTGGGTGTAAAAATATCTTCTTTACCACCGATTACAAGAGTTGGCTGCGAAACTGAGCTTAACTCAGCAAGGACCGAATGATTGATACATGCCGCCGCCTGACCTTTTAGTCCGTGAAGTGGTTGTGGATTGGGGTCTAAATGAGCATTTTTTCGGCCTTCTTCCAGTTCGGTTGCAAACTTTTCATTGTCCCACGAAGCTTTTGAGTAAATCAATAATTGAATATAAAGGCTGAATTCTTCGGGACTAAACTTTGCTTTACAATTGACTATGTGCCGAAAAATGCCTTTTGCAGCATTATCACAACGAGCCCACGGACACATCAACACCAAAGATTTTACTTTTTTGGGGTGTCTGATTGCTAATTGCTGAGCAATGGTACTTCCCATTGAGCAGCCAATTACGTGTGCGTTTTCGACTTGAAGTTCGTCGAGCAGCCCCGCATAATCATCGGCCATCATTGCCGTTGAGTAATCACCTTCGGGTTTATCTGTCTGTCCCACTCCTCGATTATCTCCGATAATACATCTAAAATGTTTCTCAAAGTAAGTTGCGTGTGGCTCCCAAACAGCACCAGCGGCCGTGATTCCCATAATCATTAAAAGAGGCGTTGCAGAGCTTGAACCACGCTCTTCGTAGTAAAAATTGATTCCGTTTGTTTGTACGAATGGCATACAATTCAACTATTTTAGGTTAGGAATTAGGTCGTTTAATATCCAATTTCCATCGTGCAGTGTCACGAAATCAGGGTCTTCTAAAGCTTCTTCTCCTTCGTCTTCGCAGATAATCCAACCTTTATAATTAATATCTTTGAGCCATTGCGTAATTGAAAGTAGGTCAACTTTTCCCTTGCCCATTAAAGCAAATTCAGGTTCACCATTCCAGTCTTTGTAATGAACGTGGTTGATGAGGGAGGCATATTCTTTCATTTTTTTTTTTTTTTTCATATCGCCATTGATAATATGACCCACATCGGGTGTCCAACCAGTTACTGAACTATCCAGTGATTCTAAAACTACTTTGTAATCTGATTCTGTCCGAATGATTGAACTATGCGGTGAATTCGGGTGAAAACTACAAGGAATACCTTTATCGGCGGCTCTTTTGGAAACTGTATTGACGATATTCACTAAATTTCGCTGGCGATTTTCTAAATCGTGACGACCCGTTGGGATTTGAACTGTATTTAAAACCGCTCCTGGGAAACGCTCCAGCAATGCAATGGCGTTATCGGCAATTTGCTTTTCGTTTTCTGATTCTTCCGTGCCGTTCCACTCCAAAGCCAACGCGAGAGCGGCCAGTTCGATGCCTTGTTCTTTTAGTTTTGCTTCCAAAAGGTCGGCATTAACCAAATCGCCCATCCAAGTAAAAATGGGTTGAATTCCTGTGAAACCCGCTTTGGCAATCACTTCTATCATGTGAGCTAATCGACCTTGGTGAGTTTGTCCGTTACCACTCATAAACCATGTATATACTTCCGAACCAAATCGAAAAGGCAATTTTTCTTTCATTTTAAACTATTATCTTGTAAGTTTCTTATGTATTTTTTGAATTAAAGGCTGTGTTTTTTACACATTTCTTTGATGAACTTCAAACCATTTTCGGCAATGTGCCACGGGTCGTTGTATTCTCGCCAAACGTTGATGGCATTAGCAAAATCGGGGTCATTTCTTGAAAATGCCTCAATTGTGAACCAACCTTTATAATTTGCGGCAGATAATGCGGCAAAAGCATCATCGAATGGTACGTGTCCGTCGCCGGGTGTACCTCGGTCGTTTTCGCTGATGTGTACGTGGCTCAAATATGGGGCAATGGTATTGATTGCCGTAGCATATTTTTTCTCCTCAATATTGGCATGGTGCGTATCAAACATTGCTCTAACATTTGGATGATTGACCATTGTTATCAACTTGGCCAATTGTTCCATGGTGTTACACAAATAGCATTCAAAGCGATTGAGGGCTTCGGGAGCTAAAATAATGTTGGCTTGCTTGGCGTGTTCGCCTGCTTGGTGTAAGATTTCGGCAGCTCTTTTGTATTCTTCGTCGAGGGCAGGGTGTGCCACAAAATGTGCATGAGCTGAGTGAAAAGGCCCACAGAGAACCGTCGAACCTAAATCATACGAGCGGTCGATTGCCCATTTTATTCGGTCTAATCCTTTCTGACGCACACTCTCCGACTCATTGATTGGATTAGCATCGGGGCTAACGACCGTAACCGTCGTTACCTCCAAACCAATATCTTTAGAGTGTTTGCCTACTAATTTATACGCATTTTCGTCGGTTGCTCCTACAAAATACTCTACACCATCATAGCCAATGGTTTTTAACCTTTCAATAATCGGAAATAACTCCTCTGAAACATTGGCTGACCACGCCAAAACGTTGAATCCTATTTTATTCATATTTTAGATATTAGACATGAGACAAAAGACAAGAACATTTATTTAAAGTTGAAACTGTTAAGAACATCTCATGTCTTTTGTTTAATCTCTCTTGTCTTATTTCAATTCTTTTATTCTTAAATTGCGGTACTGTACTTTCATAGGTGGACCTACGTGAACCTGCACGCCCAAAATACCTTTTGATTTCCCGTTTACTAAGTCATTATCGGTTACATCGCTCATCAAAATATCATTGATGTAGTGCTGTAAACGATTGCCTTTTATTACCAAGTGAAAGGTGTTCCAATCTTCGCCTTTAATTTTTGTTTTCAAAGCTTCGTTTTCGCCTAAACTTCCTGTTATTTTTAGTTCCGTCCAAGCATTTTTTTGAACTTTCTTACGAACTTCTTCCGAAGTCATAGGGTTTGGCTGAGCGTTTATACTCGTAATCTGCCCACGATATGCCAGAGTCGTACGGCCTCGCTCTTCGTAATTTTGACCTGTATAACGATTTGCTCCGTCAATATCGGCTTGATAACCTCGTAAGGCATACGGAATATCGGGCAATTTCACACTTCGATAATTAATACCCGAATTACCTTTTTCGGTAATATTAAATTCACCTTTTAACTCAAAATCAGCAGGTTCTCCGCCTTTCCACGTAATGAAAGAGTTGGTTTTAAGTAAAGTTTCGGGGGTGATTTCGCCAACTAAATTTCCGTTCTCTACCCGCCAATATTTGGTGTCACCTTCCCAACCGTTGAGCGTTTTTCCATCGAAAATTGACTTAAAACCTTTTTCACTTTGAGTAGTCTTTGAAACTTTACAACCAACTGCCAAGATAGCAATTAGAACTGCAATATTCCAAGGTTTTGTATTAAATTTTGTTGTCATTGATGTATGATTAAAAGAGTTTTTTAGTTTTTGAGGTAAAGTTGATAAGGTAAAAGGCATAAGGTTTTTAAGTATTATGAAAACAATTACGTAAATCCTTTTCTTTTGCCTTAAGTAGTAGTCAGTAAGCAGTTTTGAGTAGATAATATTTTATAAAATACTTATAATTAAGTGCTTATATTTAATGTTACACAAAAAAGCATAAACTAATTATCAACAGCCCCTTATCAACTTATACCTTATGCTTTTTTAATATGCCTGCCCAAATTTGTTAGAACGCCTTCAGACAAGCATATAAAACTTAATCAAATCTACTTTTTAACTACTTTTTTGCTTTAAACATGGCATTGCTTTCATTTCCACCCGACATTAAAAATGCCATTAAATCTTTCAATTCTTCTTCGTTCAAACTATTTATCAAACCGCCAAACATAATGGATGCCGAAGATGGTTTTGATGAAACTACATTCTTTTTCAAAACTTTTTCAAGCTCGTTTGGAGCATACGGGTTCTGAGAAATATAATAAGCCGTTTTGTCTTCGTTTACTAAACGCCCTACAATCGAACTGCCATTTCTTAGGCTATAATAAGTGGCGGCATATTGGTCAGAAACGGTTTTATTTGGCTCAATGATTGACTCCAGCATATCTTTTGAAGAAAAACGAGTATATAATTGGCTTAAATCTGGGCCTATAGCTCCACCATCGCCTCTCATTGAGTGACACATTTTACAAGTAGTTGCTGCATACATGGCTTTACCATTATCAAAATCTCTATCTACTAATCCTTTTTCGATGATTGGAAGAGCATTTTCCATTCTCCAGTTTCTGCCAGGGCCTTTTGGTGCGGTTAATGAAATAAAATCATTGCCATTTTTACTTAATCTTTCTGCTCCAGCGAGTTTTTCAAAATAAGCTCTCTTACTGTCAGGAACATTTTTCAAAGCCAGTTTTAAAGACCTATCCAAGAAACCGATGTAGCTATTTCCACCTTTGTATTCAAAAGCACGATAATACCATTTGAAATATTTGTCTTGAAGTTCAGGCGTCCAACCTTCTTTTGCTAAACTCAACATTACGGCATAATATGTATGTTGGGCTGGCGGAATATTAGCCAACATGGCTGCAATATCTTTCCCATACTGAGGATTTCTCAAAATTAAATCACTTGAAGCAGTAGCCGTTTCAACATTGAGGGCATCGCTTCCTGGCTCGGTCTTAATATCCATTAAAGCGAGTGTTTTGGCAACCGCTTCTGGAGCATCTAAATAAATCAATAATTTACTCAATGAGCGATTCAAGTGAGCTGTATTAGCAGGATAAAGCGGGTTTAGGTAAGCTATCACTTTCGGTTTGAGGGTAGCATCAGGCTGTCCCATACGAAGGAATATCAACTCAAAAGCTCTCAATAAATCTAATTGTTGTGATTGCTGTAAAGCTTTGAAGTTTACACCCAAAAGTGCATTTGTAATTTCGTTTTTCTTTGAGCCATCGCCCATGCGAATCAACGAAATCAATGATTGCGTAAGAGCAACTGGGTCTTTTTCTTTCAAAGCTAAGTCTTGCCATTGAGCAACTGGCTGATGCTCTAATGCCAAACGGGCTGCATAACGAATGAATCTATCTGGGCTTTTTAATTGAGGCCAAGCCGTGGCAACTGCCGCTGGATTTGGCCCACCTGAATGGAATTTTTCTAAACTTCTACGCAAAGCATTGGCTGCGTTGATTGGAGTAGCTGCAATTGGAGCAGTGCTTTCGTTTCCTACGTAAGAAACACGGTATAAATCAGAATCTAAACGACGTCCACCTGTTAGGAAATATAAAGCACCATCAGGACCGATTGCTCCATCGGTTAATGGAAGGGGAATCCCTGACAAAAACTCTTCTCTTTCACCCGAAAAACTCGAGCCAGAAGGTTTTAAATGTATAGCGTGCATTACCCCAAAAGTCCAGTCAAATGCCAAGAGTGTATTTTTGTATTTTGCAGGGAATTTAGCATCTTTCAAATGCAATAAGTTCGTTGGTGAACCTTGACCAATATTGATAACTGGCGGAAGATTATCAGGGAACGTTGGCGACCATTTGCTATTGCCCGTTCTCCAACCAAATTCTGAGGCACTCGTAGCATGTGTAATACGAGTTGGTCGATACCACGGCAAGCCAAAATCCCATTCCATGTCGGCATCATAGACAAACAAATCACCGTTTGCATCGAAAGCCATATCGAAGGCATTTCTGTAACCTGCACTTACCAATTCCCATTTTTTACCTTCGGGGTCAAGGTT
>JAIYBU010000064.1 GCA_027488335.1 Cytophagaceae bacterium | reverse complement strand
TCTGACAATGCTTTATTGAAACTGTCATATTTAACCATTATAAACATGGACAAACTTTGGAATAAGACTGTTTTTGCTAATATACCTTTTTGCTGAAAGAATTGGCAGGGAAGATTTCGAGTTATACATTTTGGTTGAAAAAGCCAGAATGTATAACTTGCTCAATTAAATTTGACACAGTTTAAAAAATATTGCCTAATTAGTTAAATCAGTTTTGCTATAAACTATAATTTTGGGAATTACTCCATTTGGTCCTACACTATTGAACTTGAACCTATAAGCATTTTCTAAGACCTTAAAATTATAAAAAGGTCTATCCATTAGTTTTATTTATTAGTTATAATTTCAAACACATAATTGTTAAATTTAATAATTATGTGTTTAAATACATATCTAAATCCTTATTAATCAGCTCTTTAGCCGATATTCCTTCTTGCAATGCTTTAACTTTTACTTTCAATAATTTATTTATTTGACCTCCAAAATGTAAAAGCTTCATCATTTTCAAGGTCTAAAACTTTTGCACGAGTAGCGTTTTTGGGTGTATCTATTACAACTTTTTGCATCGGTGTTGATACCTCCGTTGTATTTACCTTTTCTTTATGGCCTTTAAATTTTTCTGATAAATCTATCTTTACCATTTATAAGGGTTTTATGATTTCCTCTGTAAGAGTAAATATTTCTTCTTGTGCTTTTGATTCTTCAGTTCCAAAAACACCACTGGTCAAATCTACACGAGCATAACTAATTCTTTCGTGTATGCCAGTGTTCAAAACAATAGCTTGATATTTTTCAAGCATATCGAGAATGTCATTGATTAAACTTGTATTGGCTCTGACCCTATTTAGCACCACCCCATATTTCAAACAGGCTTTACTTTCTTGTGCTTTCTTCACAATCGAGAGCGTGGTCTAAATAGCCATAATGTCATAAACTCCAATGTTTGTTGAAATCAGCAAACAGTCCGATATTCCGAAAAGGTCGTTGAGTGAGTTGGGCAAATATGGCGGTGTATTAATGACTAAAAAGTCATAAGGCATCTTGGAGAAGTTTGATAGCTCTTCGTAAGGAACAAAAGTGATGCTCTCTAAAGTGTCATTTTCTTTACTTTTTAAAACGCCGTTAAATTATTTCAAAGACATAGCATTCAGGGTTAAGTAAAAGTGTAAAAATACTCAACCCCAAATTTTATGTTAATCGAATACGCCAGAGTTTCAACCATTGACCAAAACACTGACCTTCAAACTGATGCTTTGAAAACAGCGGGTTGTCAGAAAAGATTCATTGATAAAATTAGTGGGGTAAAATCTGACCGCCCTGAACTTAACAAATTAAAGGAACAACTTAGAGAGGGAGACACATTGGTGGTCTGGCGACTGAACCGCTGGGTCGGAGTCTAAGAGATTTAATTGATTGGATGAATTACCTCGAAAAAGGGAAAATAATGTTGAAATCTTTGTAAGAAAGCATTGGTACGGGAAACCCCACGGTAAAACTTATTTTCCACATTTTCGGAGCCTTGTCAGAATTTGAGAGAAACCTGATTGTAGAAAGAACCAATGCAGGATTGAAAGCTGCCAGAGCGAGAGGGATAAAAGGCGGGAGAAAACCAAAACTTGATGCAAGTAAGCCAAAAACCGCTCAAACATGTATGATGACAAGAATCACACAATCAAAGAAATTTGTGAAACCTTAAAAGTTACTAAACCTACTTTGTGTAAATATTTGAAACGGTAATTTTGAAAAAAAATCCGTATTCTGGAAATAAAATCATTATAACAAATTGATAATCAGTTTATTAATTATTCCATGTGGTGAATTTTGTAATTTGGGTAATACCCCACTATTTAAGCATTAACTAACTGAATAGCGGCCACAGCGGTGATTGGAAAAGTATATTTTCAGCAAACTGTTATGAAAACCTCACGCTGTACAGCCTATTTTTTGTTTGAATGAGCGTTGTCGGATAGCGACTCATAAAAAGTTAATATTTTTCTGAGAAATTAACGAGATTAATGGCGAAATATAGTAGTTTTGTTTGCCTATAAAGTATTCCATTCTTGTGGAAAATACACACCAGCGTAAAACCACGAATAACCGATTATGACTATTTCATTTTGGAAACACCATCCAATCTCAGACCAGCATGGGCAAAAATTAGCCCAAGAAGCCATTGATTTTCAAAACACGTTTCATTTCGATTTCTTAAAACTAACGCCCGCAGGAGATTGGTTGGCCGTTTGTTATGGAGCAGAAGATGAAGTTTGGGAAAATGACGCTGTAGGCAGACGAAAAATTACAGGTTTTTCCTTGAAAGAAATCAAAGATTTTTACCAATTACAAGCATTTACGTTTCAAGAAAATTTGCTCGTAGAAATCATGCAAGCCTTAGAAATTTGTTGTCGTGAAGTGTCCGTTCCTGTTTATGCAACCATCTTTTGTCCATTATCTCAATTAATTCAGATTGCAGGGTTAGACCTTTTTTTAAAGGTTGCACACGCCGAGCCAGATGCCATTTTAGCGGCCTTAGCTATCATCAATAAAAATACTGTAAGCGTTATCGAAAAAGCCGCTGCAATAGGGGTAAAAGGCTTATACTACGTCACCCAGCACATGCAACCAGACTTACTTTCGCCAGCCTTATACCAGCAATTTGGCAAACCTTCTGATGAGCATTGCTTACTCAAAGCGGCTGAGGTCTTCGACTCCATTATTTTCCACCTACATGGCAACGACTGCTATACTTGCATTGCCCATGACATCCCTAAATTAAGCCTTCATTGTACCTTTAATCCGAGTTCTACTCTTTCGATGGGAGAGACGGGGTATCCGATTATTTACGGATTGCCTGCCAGCACATTGCAGCAAGCAAAAACCGAGCAAGAATGCCACGATATTTTAAAAAAATTCCCGTCCAATACACTATTAACGTGCGATTGTGTATTACCCTTAGCCTTTCCTGATGAGCAAATAGCCCTCTGGAATAAAGCTATTCGCAGTCTTTAGTGTTTACTTACTGATTTGATTTCGCTGCCATGAAAAAAACATTTAAGCATTTGCCCATTGAATGGATAAATGCGACTGTCCTTGAACATTTTGAGGAAGTGGTTGCACTTTACCCTCACAAAATTGCCCTAAATGATGGAACGCACCTACTGACGTATCAAGAGGTGTTGAGTTACGTTTATACCATTGCGAACAAACTTCAACTCTCTGAGTCATCGGACGAACCTGTTATTATTTTGTTAGAAAATAATGCCTATTTTGTCTGTGCCATGCTGGCTTGTTTGGCGGTAGGTAGAGGATATATTCCCTTAGATGCAGGATATGCTCAACAACGAAACCAACAAATTATTACGCATAGTCAGGCTAAAACAATGATTAGTCAGGCCTCCTTGGCACGAGTATTTGGCTTAGATGATTCGTATGAACTGATTGAGTTTAACCCCAATTGGCCTCTTACCACTCATGAAGAATACGATAAAAATCCAACAAATTTAGCCTATATTCTTTATACCTCGGGCTCCACAGGACAACCAAAAGGTGTTTTTCAGAATCAACGAAATCTCTTACACGATGTGATGCAGTACATCAATAGTGCTCAGATTACGGCTGACGACAGACTAAGTTTGTTGTATTCGCCCAGTGTAAATGGGGCGATAAGAGATATTTATGGGGCTTTGTTAACGGGTGCAACCCTATATATTCACAACCTACAACAGCAAAGAGTTAGTACGATTCCTGATTTTGTAGAGCAAAATGCCTTGACGATTTATCACTCTATCCCTAGTATTTTTAGGACGGGCTTGGCTTGTAGAACCACGCAGACCTTCCAGTCGGTGCGACTGATTTATTTGGCGGGCGATAAGATTTTCAAACAAGATATTGACCTCTATAAACAACTTTTTTCGACTACTTGTAGCGTGTATGTAGGCATTGGCTCTACCGAAAATGCGACCATTTATCGCCAGTGGTTTATCGATAAGCAGACGGAAATAGCCGATGGCGTTGTGCCTGTGGGCTATGCTGTTGAGGACCGTGAAATGACCCTTGTGAACGAAGACGGAATCGTGCAAGACAGAGAAGATGTACTGGGAGAAATTCAGGTGAGAAGCAAGTACTGTGCTTTAGGCTATTGGAAGGATGAACAACTCACTCAACAACAGTTTATCCTACACGATGATGGTAGTAGAACCGTAAAAACGGGAGACTGGGGCCTTATCAACACGAAAGGGCTATTAGAATTCAAAGGTCGGCGAGATGGGCAAGTGAAAATCAATGGTTTTCGAGTTGAAATTGGAGAAGTTGAAGCCAGTATCAGAGCCGTAGCAGGGGTAGCAGATGCCGCTGTGTTGGTCAGAAATCAGGACGAAACAAGTAAGATTGTTACCTATATTGCCTTGCAAGGAGCTATTTCATTAGAAGAAGTAAAACACAAACTCGCTGATAGTCTATCTGCTCAGATGTTTCCCTCTTTTTTCTATTTGCTTGAAAAAATGCCTTATTTGAGCAATTTTAAATTAGACTATCAAGCGTTGCGAGGGCTTGAAAAAGAGCATATTGCAAGAGAAAAGAAGGCAAAATCTCAAGAGGATGTGCTCTCAATAGGTGAACCTTTGTATATCAAGGAGCGACTGTTAAACCTTTGGTGTCAGTATGCTTCTTATGACTCTTTTAAAAACGATTTGACTTGGAAGATGGGAGGAGCAAGTTCCTTAGAAGCCGTCAATTTTATCGTAAAAGTAGAGCAGGAATTTGGCATTGAATTTCCTAATGAGTGGATTCACGATGCCATGAAACCAAGTGGTATTGAAACACAACTCAAGCAACTTTTGGGTAAGACCACAGCAACGACAACTACCCCAGCAGATGACCTGGTTCATGTATATGCCTTTCCTCCTATCAAAGGAATGATTCCCGAAACCCGAGCGTTTTTGCGAGTGTTGGGTAGTCATGTTCCGTTAACCGTAATTGATTATCCAAGAGTTGAAACGTGGGAGAAAGAAGATATTTGTCTTGAAAACATTGCTAATACCATCGACGAACGACTTTTTGAGAAAGGAAAACGGAAAATCTTCATTGGACATTGTTCTGGCGATCATGTAGCCTTTTATATACTCAATCAGTTAGCGAATACATATCCGCTCGATACCCTCCATTTCTTCATTATGGACTCATGGAATATCAGCCAGACTTTGAAGAGTCAGACTCTTATTCGATTTCGGATAAATAAGTTTATAGTACGAGCAACCCATTTAGGATTATGGCAAGTGCTAAAAGAAGCTTATAATTTTCGTAAAACACGATTAATAAATACACTAATTGCTAATGATTCTGGAAAACGGGCTATTTATGAACATGCCCAAGGAAAAGTAGTTATGGAGTGTTACCCATTTAAGCCGATGAGCATCAACGCCCACTTGTTGATTTCAGTGGAACATGCCTATTCATCAGATATGGGATGGCGGTATTATTTACCCAAATTAACCTCCGAAAGTTTTTCTTTCAACCACTTAGAAATGTACAAAGAAGGGCAAAATCAACAAGTAGTGTTGGAAAAAGTGTTATGCTTTATTGATGAGGTTAAAGAAGGCTATAGGAGTTTAAACTAAGGTGGGTTTAGCTATAACTGTAACTCGAGGCTGTTTTTTTAGCTGTGTGAAGTAAAGTTTTAAATAAATTATAACTTTACTTAAAGATAGTTTTTATGCAAACACCAACGGACTTCAATTTCGAGGACTTCCAAAAAGAAGCAATTAAAGGGTTATATTCAGGGAAGCCCTTAACAGGCGAGGATGGGATTTTTGCACCGATGCTCAAGCATTTTTTAGAGTAATCATTGCAAGGCGAGATGGACGCTCCTTTGACATCAGAACGAGCAAACGACTACCAATAGACGGAAGGGGGTTTCAGTAAAGCGGGTAAAAAGTAATGCTGGGGAGTTTGGACTACAAACACCACGAGACCGATTGGTAAACTTTGAGCCAAGTATTGTTCCGAAGCGACAAGTCGTGTTGACGGAGCAGTTGGAAGGGCAGATTATCTCCATGTACGGACGTGGTATGAGCTATTATAGGTAAATACCTTCAAGAAATCTATACTTACAGTCTATCTCCGAGTGAAATTTCGAGCATTACCGACAAGGTTTTGCCGAATACTTCGAGAGTGGCAATAGCAACCCTTATCCAGCATTTATGTAGTGGTGTGGTTAGACGCAATGTATTATAAAGTTCGAGTAGATGGAAAAGTAACAACACTGGTACTATACAGCGTACTTGGACTCAATTTACAGGGAAAGAAAGAGGTTTTAGGCATTTATTTAACGTAAAGTGAAGGCTCAAAGTTTTGGTTGAGGGTCCTTCAAGACTTCAAAAATAGAGGAATGGAAGATATTTTCATTGCCTGTGTAGATGGTTTAAAGGGTTTTCCAGGGGCCATCGAAGCAATCTTTCCTAAGACCTAAACTCAGCTCTGTGTTGTGCATCAAATTAGAAACTCTTTACGCTTTATTCCAGACAAATGTCTCAAGGAATTTATCGTAGATTTAAAATCGGACCGATTTTACGTCTGACAATGCTTTATTGAAACTGTCATATTTAACCATTATAAACATGGACAAACTTTGGAATAAGACTGTTTTTGCTAATATACCTTTTTGCTGAAAGAATTG
>JAIYBU010000225.1 GCA_027488335.1 Cytophagaceae bacterium | reverse complement strand
TACAAAGAGGATTTTAATAAATTCCTCGAAGCTCTTCAAGAAACCGTTGACCACATCAAAGCTGAGCTAATGCCCGATTATGACTTCGACCAGTTTAGACACGATGAGCTTATTGAGCCTAATGCAAACACCGAAGCCGTTGAATCCGACAATGACGATTACGCAAGTAGTGGCTCAGACCTAAAGTGGGAATAGTATCTCTGCACCAGTTTTTCTGTGATTGAGCAACACTCTACTCATTCACTCAAATATCTTTTTAAATGCCTTTCAGTCAAGGTGTTTGGAAAGATATTTTTGTTTAAATCTAACCAAGTGTGGCATATTTAGAAAATATGCCACACTTATTTTGATACTAATAGCCTATCCTTATGAATGCCGTTTGTCGTATTTTATGAAATTTTCAATTTTCAATTATTCATTATCAATTACTTATCGTAATTTTGCACCCTCATTCTAATAAATAAACTAAACACAAGGATTCGTTGATTCAATTGATTAATCCGAAATAAAAATATGGCTTTACAAGTCGGTATCGTGGGTTTGCCCAATGTTGGAAAATCAACTCTTTTTAATGCAGTATCAAATAGTGCCAAAGCTCAGGCAAGCAATTATCGTTTTTGTACAATCGACCCCAATGTGGGCTTAGTTGATGTACCAGATGAACGTCTGAATAAATTAGCAGAATTGGTAAAGCCAAACCGAATTGTGCCAACGCAAATCGAAATCGTTGATATTGCGGGTTTGGTGCGTGGAGCAAGCAAAGGCGAAGGTTTGGGAAATAAGTTTTTAGGAAATATCCGTGAAGTTGATGCCATCATTCACGTAGTAAGATGTTTTGAAGACGAAAATATCTTGCGTGATGAAGGCGATATCAATCCTGTAAGTGATAAAGAAATCATTGATACTGAACTTCAGTTGAAAGACTTGGATAGTGTAGAAAAGAAAATCCAAAGAACTGAAAAACAAGCGAAAGTAGGTGGCGATGCAAAAGCCAAAGCCGAGTTTGATGTTTTAAAACGTTGTCAAGAATGGCTGTTGCAAGGAAAAAGCATTAGGTCGTTAGGTCTGACAAAAGAAGAAATACCTGCCATTGCTGATATGTTTTTGTTGTCAATCAAACCCGTGCTTTATGTAGCCAATGTTGATGAGGCATCAATGCACACAGGCAATAAATATTCGGAAGCATTACAGAAGGTTGCCGATGCCGAAAATGCCCAAATGATTATACTAAACAATTCGGTTGAAGCCCAAATTACCGAACTTGAAGAATTGGAAGATAAACTCATGTTTTTGGAAGAATATGGTCTAACAGAGCCAGGCTTAAATCGTTTGATTCGTTCGGCTTATAAACTACTCGATTTGCGTACGTATTTCACCGCAGGCGTACAAGAAGTACGTGCTTGGACAATCCAGCAAGGTTGGAAAGCTCCCCAAGCTGCGAGCGTCATTCATACGGATTTTGAAAAAGGATTTATCAAAGCCGAAGTAATTGCTTACGCCGATTACGTAAAATATGGCTCAGAAGCTGCTTGCCGTGAAGCTGGTCGTCTGCGTATAGAAGGTAAAGAATACGTAGTAGCCGATGGCGACATTATGCACTTTAGATTTAATGTATAACTTACCTTGAATAAAACGGGGTCGGCACCCTCAAGGGCTAAGCAAACAAAGGAATAATTTTCTTCAAACCGATTTAAATCGATTTTTAATTCCCTTTTCTGTTGTTCGCTTAGCCCTCTGAATTTATTCGGAGAAATGATTGTAAATCTACCTTTTATCAGCAATCTTCAGCATCGCAGGCGTAGGAATTAAATAATTTGATGTTCCCCAGAAAGATTCCTCAAATTTTCCACCTCTTGCAAAATTCTCGGTTGTTAGTAATTCTTCACCTAACTGAATCGCTGACCGATTTCCCATTCTTAAACTTTCGTTTGCCATAAACTGAACAATCATTGTGGCTTCGGTAGCAAACTTTTTTTCGAGTTTATCTTCAAATTTTGCTTCAAAAACCAACTTTGTATCTTGCAGTCGCCAGAGTCCGCCCATTGGTAGGTATTGATTATATCCTTTTACGCTTTTGCCTTCAATTTTTGTATTATCGGTAATATTGCCTTTGATAACATTCTTAATTCCTTCAGGAGTCATTTCATATTCAATCCTGACGATACTCTGCGAGTTTTGGGTCAGATAAATTTTGCCATTTCGTCCCGCTTTTACTCTTTTACTAACAGGCTTAAAACTAATCGAATAAACCAAACTATCCCCAAAATACGTCATTAACGAATCAATTTTAAAATCATAGTCGTTGATACTGCCCTTATCCAAGTAATCAGGTATACTGGTTTCGAGCGAACGAGTCACGATTGCCGCTCCGTTACCAAAGCCCCAGCCGTTAAGTTTGGCAGTTTGTCCAGTCCATTCATATTTACGAGATTTGAGAAGTTTCATTTTCTCAGGCTCGATATCAATATTTTTTTGCGTGTGCGTTCGCTCAATTCTGATGATACCTTCCTTTACCTTCACAAAACCCAGTTTTGCCATTTCAATGGTTTCTAAGTAATATCCTGATTGATAATTCGCATAAGTCGGAAAGGTTTTCTTTACATTCGCAATGGCATCTTTAATAATAGTCTTTGGGTCGCCGCCCTGCACCGAAGTTAACTTTGTAGCAGCTTCGAGTTCGATAATACCAGTAGAATCAAAATCGGAAGCTTTTTTTGAAACGCTTTTATAACCAATAACCGATACAATAACAGCCGAATCTAAATCTATTTTTGGAAAGAAAAATTTAAATTCACCCGCTGAATTAGTTTCGCTTGAAAAACCTTTCGTTGGAATGCTCAAGTAAGCATGCGGAATTCCTTGTTGAGTATTTTTATCTATTATTTTTCCAGAAATCGAAGCGTATCCTTGACAAAAAATTATGCTCGGAAACAATAATAAGATTAAAAAGTAGTTAATTTTCATATATTTTGTAATAAATCTTTAACTATCAACGTCTAAACATAAAAATATCTTAAAAGTATTGCATCTTTTTTTATAGTTTACTTACATTTGATAAAATTATTGACAGTTCCAAAATTAAGTATCAGAATATCTCACCAAAAAACAAAACTAATTAACAAAATGAAAAACTTGTTTTCACTATTATTTATGTGCTTTTTGAGTCTTGTTGTTTTAACTACAACAGCCCAAGACGAGAAGAAAGGCTCTAAAGGTGGTTCAAAAGGAAAGGCAAAAACTGAAAAGCCATCTGATAAGGCGGATAAGAAAGAAAAAGCCGCTGACAAGAAGGAAAAAGCGGCTGATAAAAAAGAAAAAGCAGCCGACAAAAAAGGCAAGTCAGATGATGCTAAAGAAAAAGCCGCTGACAAGAAAGAAAAAGCAGCTGATAAGAAAGAGAAAGCGACCGACAAAAAAGAAAAGGCTACTGAGAAAGTAGATAAGAAAGAGAAAAAAGCGGCCGATAAAGATAATACCATCAAGCCAGCTCCAGCTCCGAAGCCAAATACGAAAGATGATGGCAAAGAAGCAGATGCTGCTACTAAAAAGAAAGTAGCTGGCCCTGACAAACAAATCGGTAAAGACGAAAAAGGTCGTTCAATCTTCCAAGGTCCACGTGGTGGGCAATACTACATCAATTCCAATGGTAATAAAACTTATTTGAAAGCTGATAATAAGTTGTAGTCAATAGATTACTGTTGGTAGTCAACACCAAAAAAGCCCCAATTCTTCGTAGAATTGGGGCTTTTGCATATCGCATATAAACTGTATTTTCTGTGTACTTTTTACCCCCGACCGTTAGCTATTTTGGTCTAAACTCTTTCATAACTTCTTGATTACAAATCAAATAAGGACCTTCAATCAAATCTATACAATAAGGGATAGCGGGAAAAATAACATCAAGGCACTGCCTGATTGCTTTTGGTTTTCCTGGCAAATTTACAATCAATGAATGATTACGAATACCTGCCGTTTGGCGTGAAAGAATGGCCGTTGGCACATATTTCAAACTTTCCTGACGCATTAATTCACCAAAACCTGGCATCATTTTCTGACAAACGGCTTCGGTTGCTTCTGGCGTAACATCACGCAATGCTGGGCCAGTTCCACCCGTTGTCACGATTAAGCAACAGCCGTGTACGTCGGCCATGTCGATGAGTGTTTGCGAGATTAAATCTTGCTCGTCAGGAATTACTCGATAAACCGTTTCAAACTCCGAAATCAAATATTCTTTCAATGTTTCTACCACTGCTTTCCCTGGAATATCTTCATAAATTCCTGCACTTGCACGGTCAGAAACATTAATAACGCCTATTTTTATCATATTTTTTCACGAAAAGACCTGTAAGGTTTTAACGGTGCGACGACTCGCAAACCTTGCAGGTCTTATTGTTTAATAGTAAATGTATTAAACTCCTTCAGCTACCACTTCTTTCACTTCTGGAACCATCGTTTTCAACAAACGCTCAATACCATCTTTAAGTGTGACTGTCGATGATGGACAGCCGCTACATGAGCCTTGTAAATAGACTTTTACTTGTCCCGAGATTTCATCAAAAGAAGCAAAGTTGATTGCTCCACCATCAGATTCTACCGCTGGACGTACATATTGGTCGAGAGTTGATTTGATTTTAGCGATAACTGCCGAATCATTGGCATCAATAATAAGCGTATTTTTATCAATCGTTTTTTGAGCAAAAACTGGGTTGTTTTGTTCAAAAAATATCTTCATAAATTTCTTAATATCATACACGATATCTTCCCATTCGGTTTCATCATCTTTTGTAATTGTGATGAAGTTAGAAGCAATAAAAATACGTCTTACGAAAGGAAATTGAAATAAATCACCCGCCAAAGGAGAGGCTTTAGACTCTTCGGCAGTCGAAGCCAAAGATGGGTAATCGAATGTAAGTCCTTCGGGGGCAAGCTCAAAGTTCAATACAAATTTCATTGAATTTGGATTTGGACTAAGCTCTGTATAAATCATTGTTTGGCGTTGCAACATGGGTTTTTGAATTAAAAATGTAGAATTAAGAATTAAGTAATGACTCTTAGCATGCTATATATTCTCAATTTTTAACAAATATACAACTAAATAAGTTTGGCTAAGGCATAAAAAAACCTGCCATGAATGACAGGTTTCTTAGAAGAATTTCTTCTGAATTAAAACACAGAAATAGTGCTGGCACAATTCTACGCTTCTAACTCTTAATGAATACCTTACGCTTGTGCTTCAACACTTACGAATGATTTTCCGTCACGTCCTTTTTTGAACGATACGATACCATCAGTCAATGCAAACAAAGTATGGTCACGACCGATACCTACGTTTACACCTGCATTGTGTTTTGTACCACGTTGACGTACGATGATATTACCAGCGATAGCCGTTTGACCACCAAATAATTTTACGCCCAAACGCTTACTTTCTGATTCACGTCCGTTTCTCGACGAACCAACACCTTTTTTGTGTGCCATGATTTCTTGAAATATTAACCTACTTATTTCTGAAAAACTTGCAGGTGAGATGAATAAATATTTTAAATAACTTTATTGGAATTCGGTAAAGATTATCCAGCGATTTCGTCGATTTGAATTTTAGTCAAATACTGACGGTGACCGTTTTTCTTAACGTATCCTTTACGACGCTTTTTCTTGAAAACGATTACTTTTTCGCCTTTCAAGTGTTCTAAAATGGTTGCTTTTACTGAAGCACCACTAACGGTTGGAGCACCTACTGATACAGTTCCACCGTTGTCAACAAGGAGAACCTTGTCGAATACAAGTGCAGC
>JAIYBU010000161.1 GCA_027488335.1 Cytophagaceae bacterium | reverse complement strand
GAACCAAAGAATATAAACTATTTTATGATAGAAAGACCAATAACCGACTGGTTGCCACTTACCAAAAAAGAGGTCGAAAAAAGAGGCTGGGATGATGTAGATGTAGTATTGATTTCGGGCGATGCCTACGTTGACCACCCTGCATTCGGAACGGCCGTAATCGGCAGGATTATAGAGAGCGAAGGCTTCCGAACTGCAATCGTTGCACAGCCAAACTGGCAGGATGATTTGCGTGATTTTAAGAAATTTGGTAAACCCAAATACTTCTTCGGTGTAACGGCAGGTTGCATGGATTCGATGGTGAATCATTATACTGCTAACAAGCGTTTACGCTCTAATGACTCCTACACACCAGGTGGGGAAGCAGGTTTCAGACCCGATTATGCTACCACTGTTTACTCCAAAATTTTAAAGCAACTTTACCCCGATGTACCAGTGCTAATTGGTGGAATCGAAGCATCTTTGCGAAGAGTTACGCACTATGATTATTGGAAAGATGAGCTAATGCCCACAATTTTAGCCGATTCACAGGCTGATATGCTGGTGTATGGCATGGGCGAACAGCCATTGCGTGAATTATTAAGCCGCTTGAAAAACGGAGAGACCTTTGAGCAAGTAAGAGATATTAATCAGATTGCATATTTACATGAGTCGCACGATAATATTCCTGAGCATAAAGGTTGGAATTCGGTAGAAATTGCGAGCCACGAGGTTTGTTTGGAAGATAAAATCAAATATGCTTCAAATTTTAAAGTAGTAGAAGTTGAATCGAATAAATGGCAGGCAAATAGAATTTTACAGAAAGTTGGAGCGAAAACCTTGGTCATAAATCCGCCGTTTAAGACAATGGATGAAAAGGAAATCGACCAGTCATTTGATTTGCCTTATACTCGTTTGCCACACCCGAAATACAAAAATCGTGGACCGATTCCTGCCTACGAAATGATTAAGTTTTCGATAAACATGCACCGTGGATGCTTTGGAGGTTGTAGTTTTTGTACGATTTCGGCTCATCAAGGCAAGTTTATTGCATCTCGCTCCGAAAACTCAATTATGAAAGAGGTTGAAGAGATTGTAAAACACCCCGAATTTAAAGGATATATTTCAGATTTGGGAGGGCCGTCGGCCAATATGTATAAAATGAAAGGCAAAGATGAATCTATCTGCAATCGTTGTCAAGCTCCGAGTTGTATTCACCCAGTTATTTGTTCAAATCTTGATACCTCGCATAAACCTTTAACCAAGATTTACCAACAAGTGGATGCTCATCCCGAAATCAAAAAAGCCTTTGTTGGCTCGGGTGTACGTTATGATTTATTGGTCGATGATTTTAATAAAAATAACAAAGATGGCAATCATGATGAGTACATGGAGCAGCTTGTTACTCGCCACGTTTCGGGGCGTTTGAAGGTTGCACCAGAGCATACTTCAGACGATACCCTACGTGTTATGCGTAAGCCATCGTTTAAGTATTTTAGAAAATTCAAAGAAAAATACGATAAGATTCAAGATAAACATCACTTAAAGCAGCCGCTGATTCCGTATTTTATATCATCGCACCCAGGTTGTGAAGAGGCCGATATGGCAAATTTGGCTGCTGAAACCAAAGATTTAGGTTTTCAGTTGGAACAAGTGCAAGATTTTACACCAACACCAATGACGGTTGCCGAAGTTATCTATTATTCGGGCGTGCATCCTTATACTTTGCAGCCTATCAAAACCGCCAAAACTCGTGAAGAAAAACTGGCTCAAAACCGATTCTTCTTTTGGTACAAACCAGAGTTCAGAACTTGGATTCGTAGCCGTTTGCACAAACTCAATCGCCCCGATTTGGCGGATAGGTTACTTTCAAGTCCAAAGAAAAAAGAGCAGGATTCGATGTCCGTAGGGAATATGAAGAAGAAAAAAAAGAAGTGGTAACGTATCTCAATATAGCGTCGGCAAAATTTTATTTTTGCCGACGTTTTTTGTTTTATTGTTTCTGATACACTCTCACATAATCAATCTCGTACTTAATTAGCTTAGTATTTTGACTTGGTTCTCCGCCATTTTGACCACCAATAGCCAAATTGAGTAGCAGAAAATGCGGTTGTAAAAAGGGGTTCTTTCCATCAGGATTGATGGTTTCCGAAAGCGAGGTCGAGTTGAGTAATTCATCATCTAAATACAAATTAATGCTTTCGGGAGTCCAGTCCATTCGCCAGATGTGAAATTGTTTGACCCAATCTTTATTTTTATCGGTGAAATGCTTCAAATTGGTTCTTGAATCGTCCCATTTGGCTACATACGGTTTACCTGTTCCGTAGGCCACATTTGCCAAGATTGTTGGTTCAGATTTCACCCGATAAAACTCCATGATGTCAATTTCGCCATTCGATGGCCATTGGCCTGAATTTCCCAAAGTCCAAATAGCAGGCCACGAGCCAAGTGTAGTGTCTATCTTAGCTCTGATAAGAAATGTGCCAAACTGCCATTCTTGTAAGCCTTTGGTCTGAATACTGGCCGACGTAAAATTGATTTCTTTTCTATTTTTCTTCCAACTTGCGTTTCCTTCCTCAAAATTTGGATTTGGAAGCTGTACTCTTTTACCCTCAATCAGCAAAACACCGTTTTGGCAATTGGCATTTTCTTCTTGATACCACTGCAATTCTTCGTTTCGGACAAAACCTTTTTCTGACTTCCAAAATTTTGGGTTTGGCTTGCCATTTTCATTAAATTCATCTTGCCAAACGAGTTTCATTCCTGTGATTGATTTGGCTTCACTGAAATCAGGAAATTGCGAATTTGGGTTTTGACCAAAGAGCTTAGAAATGCTCAGAATCAGAACAAAGATTTTTTTCATGGAATACATTTAAGTTTCACAAATGTAAGAAATTCTTTCATTTTCTATCTTGTAATCTAAACTCATTGGGCGACATCCCGACGTATTTCTTGAACAACTTCGCAAAATAATTGGGGTATTCAAATTTGAGTAAAAAAGCAATCTCCGAAATTGAATACGAAGTATGAAGTAGGTATTTTTGAGCTTCATTAATAAGGTTTTGATGAACCAATTCGATGGCCGATTTTCTTGCTACGGCCTTACAAATCCGATTAAGGTGTACGGCCGTAATATTAAGTTCATCAGCAAAATCGGGGATGCTTTTGGGGTATTGTGAATGTTTGATATTGTGCTGGAATTTCCGAAAATGTGTCATCATGAGCGAATCTCCTTTTTGAGCTTCCACTTGTTTGTTTAGTCGATGAAGATGGATAAAAAACTGTGTAATGTAGGCTCGTAACATCAAAAAACGTTCGGGGTTTTCATTAAATAATTCAGATTCGATGTTTACTAAGATTCGCAGCAACTGTTCAAACGATATTTCTTCTTCAAAACTATTCAGAATTCTGATGTCTTCATAAGTTCGCCAAATCGGGTTTGATGTTTTAAAAATATCTTCCACGATACTATCCGAAAGCGTCAAGATATGCCCTTCAACATCGGGTGTATAGACCAAGCCATGCAACTTGGTAGGAGGTATCAGCATAATACATGGAGCATGAAGTTCTTGTTCTTTAGTGGCTTCTTGAAATAAAAGTGAGCCTTTTTCTACAATAAAAACTTGAAAAAGCTGTGTATGTATGTGTGGTTTGATACTCCAATCGAATGATTGACTACGGGTAGCTATTAATTCCAAAAATATATATTCGGATGAATAGCGTCCATAATCATCGCCGTAAAGTCCATCGAAGTTCAGAATATTCTTTTCTTGCTTCATTTAGCTAATGTTTAATTTTTATCTATAAAAGTAAAAATAGTTTCCTGTTAAAATTAATAAAAGTTAAGAAATTTGTATCAGAAGTTACAACGCATTTTACACCTATTTGCTTACACATGAAAATTTATCAACTGGGCAGCCTTTGTTGCTTGTTATGTGCAGCTCTAAGCACAAATGCCCAAAACAAACTTCAGTTTGATGTCTCAAAATATGAATCTCAAACCCAAGATTTTAACGGAAAAGCTATCAAAGTTAGAGCCTTTGAGAAAATTATTTACGTGGAAAATCCAGTAGATTTAGCCCATCATGTACTAAATATTTATATTCCTGAGGAGTATTTTAATGGTGGAAGCATCAATGGTTTTACAGCCGAAACTGCTCCGATATTTTTCCCCAATCGTGTGGGAGGTTATATGCCAGCTGTACCCGCTACTTTCATAGTTTCAGAGCAAAAGGGAGGGTTTCCTTACAACAACAAAACTGTTTTGACGGCTCTCTCAAAAGGTTATATTGTGGCTTCGGCAGGTGCAAGAGGACGAACCAATAAAAACGAAAAAGGAGAATTTACAGGCAAAGCCCCCGCTGGAATTGTTGATTTAAAAGCAGCAGTGAGGTATTTGAAATTCAATGATAAATTAATGGCTGGCGATGCCAATAAAATTATCTCGAACGGTACCAGTGCAGGCGGGGCCATGTCAACTTTGCTGGGGGCAACAGGTAATCACCCAGATTATGAACCCTTTTTGAAAACGCTCGGTGCTGCTAATGCCACCGATGATATTTTTGCTGTATCGGCATATTGTCCGATTACCAATCTCGAAAATGCCGATATGGCTTACGAATGGCAGTTGAATAAAATCCATTCATTTAATTTCAGAGGAAAATCGGGCGTTTTAGATGCTGAATCAATCAAAGTTTCGGATGATTTGAAAGCAGCATTTCCGAAATACCTCAATGGCTTGAATCTAAAAAATGAGTCAGGCGAAAAATTAAGTTTAGATGCAGAAGGAAATGGAAATTTCAAAGACTTGGTAAAATCATACATCGTAGCTTCGGCCCAAAAGGCCTTGAATGCAGGAACAGATTTATCAAGAAATAGTGCTCTCGAAATGAAAGATGGTAAAGTGCTTTCGGTAGATTTCGATGCCTATATGATTTACCTCGAACGCATGAAAACTCCTCCTGCTTTCGACGCCCTCGACAATAAATCCTTTGAAAATAACCTTTTCGGTACAAGTTCTGTTGAAAACAGCCATTTTACAGTATATTCCCAATCTCATTCAAAAGCTCCGAATGCTGCGATGGCCGATAAACAGCCCATTAAAATGATGAATCCGATGAATTATGTTGGGGATAAACAAGCCAAAACAGCTCAAAATTGGCGAATACGGCACGGTGCAAAAGATAAAGATACAGGTTTTGCAATTTCGGTTATTTTGGCCACTCAGTTGAAAAATAAAGGCTATCACGCCAATCTCGAATTACCATGGGATAAACCGCACAGCGGAGACTACGACCTCGAAGAATTATTTTCTTGGGCTGATAGTATTTGTAAATAACATTTGATACAGATGAAAGAAAATTTGAATTTAAACTCTCCTTTAGGGGGTATCACTTGGGAACTCGCCCACTTAGCTCATGTTGAGCTACTTACGCCAAAATTAGATAAAAGCATTCGCTTTTTTACTGATATTTTGGGAATGTACGTTACTGAATCAGATGAAAACTCGGCCTATCTCCGAGCCTATGACGACTACGAACATCATTCATTAAAGCTGACAGCCCATAAACACAGTGGAATTGGGCATTTTGCGTGGAGAGCCAGAAGCCGAGAATCGCTCGAAGCACGAGTAAAAGCCATTGAAGCCACAGGCTTGGGCATCGGTTGGATTGACCACGAATGTGGCTACGGAAAGGCTTATCGTTTTCGTTATCCTGATGGGCATTTATGTGAGATTTACTTCGATACCAATAAATACAAAGCTGAAGGCGATATGCAGTCGGCGTTGAAAAATACCAATAGTAAATACCCGGCCCGTGGGGCAAATGTGCGTAGAATTGACCACCTCAACCTTTTGGCTAAAGATATTCGAGCATTTAGAGATTTTCAATTTGGAGTTTTGGGCGGTAGAAATACCGAAAGAATTGAATTTGAAGATGGACCAAAAGGAGTGTGGGTTTCGGTCAATAATAAATCATACGATTTGGCGATAACTGAAGACCACAGTGGTCTAAACGGACGCTTACATCATCTTACTTATGCAACCAATAGCCGAGAGGAAATCTTGATTGCCGCCGATATTGCCTTAGAAAATGGCATTTTTATCGAAACGGGGCCACATAAACACGCCATTCAACAAACATTCTTCTTGTATCTCTACGAACCAGGAGGTAATAGAATTGAAGTAGCCAATGCCTCAGCTCGACTCATTCTTGACCCCGATTATGAAACCGTTGTTTGGAATAGAGAAGAACGCCTGAAAGGCCAAGCATGGGGTTTAAAAACTGTAGAAAGTTTCCATACACGAGGAAATCCAATGCCAGAAGAATTAATTTAGAATAGTTACAGTCCGTTTAAATCAGTATTATGAAAGTAGCTACGTCATTAAGTATAACGGTAGATGCAAGTAGTACTGATTTTCATAGGTAAAACATAAAAATATATGAATAAATTATTAGTAATCTCTGCTCATTCGGCCGATTTTGTTTGGCGAAGTGGAGGCGTAATAGCAAAAAGTGTTGAACAAGGAGCAGAAACCCTTGTAGTTTGCCTTTCTTTTGGTGAGCGTGGCGAGTCTGGCGAACTTTGGAAAGAAGACCCAAATCGTACAGAGGAAAGTGTGAAAATTATCAGAAAAGCACAAGCCCAACAGGCGGCTGATATTTTCGGAACACCCATTAAGTTTTTAGATTGGGGCGATTACCCAATGCTGATTTCAGACGAAAGAATCGCACAACTAACCAAAATTATAGGTGATTTTGAGCCAACGGTTATTCTGACCCATACTGCCAAAGACCCTTTCAATCCCGACCATCCGTTAGCCTATCAAGCTACCGAACGAGCAAGGTTGTTGAGCTGTGGTGCAGGTGTCGCCAGTGCATTCAAAAACATCGACCCGCCAGCTTGGTATTCTTTTGAGCCGCATCAGCCCGAAATCTGCGACTTCAAACCCGATACTTTTATTGATATTTCTTCAGTCTTCGATAAAAAGATTGCCGCCATGAACTGCATGGGAGCTCAGAAATACTTGGTAGAATACTATACCGAATTAGGTGGTAGAAGAGCCAACCATGCTCGTAGAATTTCGGGTAAAAAAGAGGTGAAATATGCAGAGGCTTTCCAAAGCCATTTGCCAAGAGTTACAAATTCTATATTTTAGTTACTGATTATCTGTTATTGGGAAAATATTTTTTCCGATAATCATTACCCAAATAAACCATTTATCGAATAATGTATAAAGAATTATCTAAATTCTCAGCCGCCACCATCTGCGAAGCATTAGGGAATGTTGGATTTTTACCTTCAGCAATTAAACCTATTGCCAAAGAAATGAAAGTTTGTGGGCCTGCTTATACCGTACAAACGATGCCCCGTGACAACATTTTGTTGCATCGTGCCTACGCTTATGCACAAGCGGGCGATGTTCTGATTGCCAGCTGTTCTGGCTTTTATGAAGCAGGTTATTGGGGTGATTTAATGAGCCTTGGAGCAAAAACAAAAGGTATAAATGGCTTAGTGATAGATGCTTGCGTGCGAGATGCCGACGATATTGAAGCAATGGGTTTTCCTGTTTTTTCGAGGGGATTGTGTATTCGTGGTACATCGAATCATGGCGATGGTACGCTCAATGAACCCATCATTATTGGTGATGTGCGGATAAATTCAGGCGATATTATTATAGGTGACCGTGATGGTGTAGTGGTAGTTCCACAAAATAGAATCGAAGAAACTATCGAAAAAGCCACCGCTCGTGAAGCTAAGGAAGAACGTACCCGTGCTGAACTCCGTAAAGGCAGAGTTTCGATTGACATTTATGGTTGGAGAGAAAAATTTGGATGGTGATTACTTAAGGAAGAATGTATAATGAATAATGAAAAATTAAAAATAGCTATTCTTGGTTTAGGCGAAGCAGGTAGTCATTTTGCCAATGATTTAGTAAAATTAGGTGTTGAAGTAACAGGTTTTGACCCAAAACTAATACATAAATTAGATGTGGCTATCAAAGTCAAAGATAATAGTATTGCAGCCGTAAAAGAGGCTGATATTATTTTTAGTGTGAATCTTTCATCGGTTTCGATTCCGATTGCCGAGGAATTAGCGAGCGTATTAACACCTCATCAATTTTTCTGCGAAATGAATACTTCTGGACCTGAAAAGAAGAAGGAAATTGCCGAAATATTAAAGTCTTCGGGCGTAAAAGTAATAGATTTGGCTATTATGGCACCAGTCCCACCCAAAGGAATGATGACACCATTATTAGCATCAGGAGAATTTGCTGCTGAATTTCTTGGAAAAATAAAGCCATTGAATCTCAATTTGAAAATAATGGAAAATAGCCAAGTTGGTGATGCTGCTACTCGAAAACTGCTACGTTCGATTGTCTATAAAGGTATTGCGGCCGTAGTTTGTGAAGCAATGGAAGCAGGCGAAGCCTTCGGCATGGATAATTATATAAGAGGCCAAATCAGCTCATTAATTGGTGGAAATGATGAATTAATCGACCGATTTGTGGAGGGAAGCCGCACACACGCAGTGCGAAGAATGCACGAAATGGAAGCTGTTATTGAAATGCTCGAAGCCAAAGGAATTGAGCCAATCGTAACAAGAGGAACGAGAGATAATTTAGAGAAACTGAGTAAATGAATGATGAAAAGCTTATGAAAATTCCATTTTACCAAATTCGTGGTGGTTCATCAAAAGGCTTATATTTTAGGGCAGATGATTTACCAAAAGACGAAGCCGAAAGGAACAGAGTGCTACTTTTAGCAATGGAAGGTACAACCGAAGGAGACCCTCGGCAAATTGATGGTTTGGGCGGTGCAACTTCTCTGACCAGTAAAGTAGCTATTATCAGTCAATCAGAAAACCCTTCTGCTGATTTAGATTATAATTTTGTACAGGTTGTAGTGGGCAAAGGAAAAGTGTCGACCGCCCAGACCTGTGGAAATATTTTAGCAGGAATTGTGCCTTTCGCCATCGAAACGGGTATGATTGAGGCAATGTACCCGATAACCTCTGCTAAAATAAATATAATCAATACGGGCGGAATGTGTGAGGTAGTTGTGCAAACACCTAACGGCATCATTGAAACCAAAGGCGATGCTAAAGTGGATGGCGTAGTAGGCACAGCCGCCCCAATAATCTGTAATTATTTAGATACCGTTGGCTCAACTTGTGGTTCATTACTTCCCACAGGAAAAGCAACAGATACTATTGAAGGAGTTGAAGTTACGTGCATCGACAATGGTATGCCAATTGTCATCATGCGAGCATCTGATTTTGGACTTGTAGGCAATGAAACGAAAGATATTTTAGAATCCAATGAGCCACTCAGACAAAAAATCGAGCAAATTAGATTAAAAGCAGGTTTTATGATGAATTTGGGCGATGTAAAAGACCAAACTATTCCAAAAATGTGTTTGGTTTCTCCACCCGAAAATGGCGGCGTAATTAATACTCGAATGTTCATTCCACACGTTGTTCACGAAGCTATTGGGGTTTTGGCAGCGGTGAGTGTAGCAACAGCTTTTTTAATGTTAAATGATAAGTGGTTAATGCTTGATGAAAACATTTTTTTTGATAAAAATCATTCACCATTTACTATTCAACATGCAACATTATCCATCGAGCATCCTACGGGCGAATTTACTGTTAACTTAGAATATGAATTTATTGATAATCAAATCAAAATTCTAAAATCGGGTGTCATTCGTACGGCTCGTATTCTAAGTAGGGGCGAGGTGTATATTTCTGATTGATGCCTCATTTATAGGTTGTTCTATTTATTTTGTCTAAAAAAGCACCTAAATAGTCGATTGAGGTTTTTGTATTCATCTAATTCTATTTACATTTATAAAAAATAACCAAAATATCTTACCTAAATGAAGAAAAAGAATCTTATCAGTCTTTCTGTTGCCTTTGCATTTTTAGCACTATCAATCACGGGTATCTTATTGTACGTCAAACAAAAAGCTCACGCCGTTGAAATGACCCACACAATTTTCGGCTTGATTTTCGTAGGTTTTGCTATTTTTCACATTATCAATAACTGGTCTTCGATTACGGGTTATTCAAAAGAACGCAAGAGTGGAAAAATCCAAAAAGAATTAATCATTTCGGGAATTGCTTTCGTCGTGATTTTGGTGGCTGCTGCAACCGAATTATTAGAGCCAGTTGCCGAAGCAGGAAGGATTTTTGCGGGAAACAGACCGCCAAGGGCAGAGCAACTTACCTTCAATGAAGTAATTACAAATAAAGAAACGCAAGGAACTCCGTTGAGCATTATGATTCAAAAAAGTAAAGACACGGAGCTTCCAGTAGTAGCCGTTTGGGTTGAAGATTCTGCTCATAATTTTGTTGAAAACTTATTTGTACCTGCCAAAACTGCTGCAATGCCTGCCGATGAAGAAGAAGCTCGTGAAGGACATTTTGATATCTCAGATTTTAAAGCCGAAGCTTTAGCTACTTGGGCTGGAAAAACAAAAACTAAAATACCTAATTTTGATAGAGAAACACCTCATGATAATTTTGTGCTGAAAACCAATACATCGGCAAAAGGTCAGTTTTTTGTAATTCTTGAAGTAAAAAGTAAAGGTAAAGTAGAGCTTTATGAAGCCCCAATTAGTAAAGCAAATGGCGATGTATTTAAATTAAAATCAAAAGATAATACTTTGATTAAGAGTGCTTTAGTTGAAATATAATCAATAAAAAGAGGAGAATGGAGACATAAATATTTTCTTGTGTCTCCATTCTTTTATTTAAATCCCCCAAGCCATTTTATGTTTAACGATACACTTTCGATTTTGGCAGTTTTGTGCCTAAATATTGTTATTTCTGAATGGCTCTGTCAGAAAGCTTTTTTCCGACACATCGGTACTGGACTGATGGTGATACTCTTGACTGCTATCGTGGCTAACTTAGGAATCATTCCTGCCTCTACTCCTGCTACGCCTCTATACGATGGCATTTTTGCTTATATTGCTCCACTTTCTATTTTTTTAATGTTGCTCAATGTTAATCTCAGTAGCCTCAAAAAAGCTGGAAAACCCATGCTTACGATGTTTCTTATTGGTTCGTTTGCTACCATGATTGGTTCGTTGGTAGCCATGTGGTTGGTAAGCGGCAAATCTCAAATTGGAGAAATGTTTTATGCAATCGGGGGAATGTACACGGGTACATACATTGGTGGAAGTATCAATTTCAATGCGGTTGCTTTGCATTATGGCGTTTCGCAGCAAGGAAGCCTTTTTTCGGCCGCAACCGTTGCCGATAATATCATTACGGCTCTTTGGGTAATTGCTACGCTGGCTTTGCCGCAGATTTTAAATAAGAAGTTTCCAAGAAAAGAATTAATGGAAGTAACGGAAGAAACACAAGCCGAAACCCATCAGTATGCCTCTGATAGTGAAAGCGTACGCCCGTTTGATTTAGCTTTTTTGATAGCCATAAGTTTAGTCGGAATTCGTCTTTCAACTTGGTTGAGTAGTCAGATTTCGCAAATTCCTACTATTTTATGGCTCACAACGATTGCATTGATTTTGGCACAAATTCCTGCGATAAACCGTCTGAAAGGTCATAAATTACTTGGTTTATTGGGTGTTTATTTGTTTTTGGCAGTTATTGGAGCTTATTGCGATGTGCCAGCATTGCTTAAAGATGGAGCTTTGGCCATTGTCTTGCTCGTTTTCGTAACGATTTTGGTTGCGGTTCACGGGTGCATCATTTATGGATTGGGTGCATTGTTCAAACAAGACTGGGATATCGTTTCGATTGCCTCACAAGCCAATGTGGGTGGCTCGACTTCGGCAATGGCACTTTCGAGAAGCCTGAATCGCTCAGACCTGACCTTACCAGGGATTTTAGTTGGGGCTTTTGGAAACGCCACAGGTACTTACTGGGGAATATTAATTGCCGAAGTATTTCGTAATTCAGGTTGGTTTTGATTCAAAATTATTTGTTCTTGAAAAACTTGGTAGTCAAAATAGGCTAAATGATTTTGTGATACACCCCAAACGCTCTAAACCTATAATTTGTAAGTCTAACTACTTGGAATAACACTACGGATATTCGTCAAGGCAACAGTCGTTATGCTATGTATTTTCTCCTCAGACTTCAGTTTGGGGTTAAAACATAAAATATACTATCGGCTTCAATCATGAGTTTTTGGTCGAGATTTTGCAAAATTCGTATCTTTTTATAAGGTTTTTGGACGCCTTTACCCTGTTTTGTGACATTTCTCATTTTTCACAATCAATGATTTTCTTTACTTTTGCCAAAAAATCTTCATCTTATGGAACAAACACTTCTTGATTCTATTCCGTCGCTTGATTTGGCGGACTTTACTTCTGGCGATTCGGCTCGTAAAAATAAATTCGTTCAAGACCTCGGAGCAGCTTTTAATACGATTGGTTTTGTGGCAATAAAAAATCATGGTCTTTCTGATGAACTTCGTGAAAAACTCTATACTGCTGTTCAGAAATTTTTCTATCAACCCGATGAACTCAAACAAAAATACGAGTTTCCTGAATTGCTTGGGCAACGTGGTTATGTAGGCAAAGGAAAAGAAACGGCTAAAGGTTTTACAAAACCTGATTTGAAAGAGTTTTATCATGTTGGTCAGCCAGTGGTTGATGGAAATATGCCATCAAATATCTTCCCTGACGAAGTTCCTGAATTTGAACAATATACAACCGAAGTTTACAAAACTTTTGAAAATACTGGAAAGACACTCTTGCGAGCAATTGCCTTATACTTAGGTCTTTCGGAAGATTTTTTCGAAGAAAAAGTAAGGAATGGTGATAGTATTTTACGTGCTTTACATTATTTTCCCATCGAAAACCCCGATGCTTTGCCCGAAGGTGCTGTGCGTGCTGCCGCTCATGGCGACATTAACTTGATTACGCTTTTGATGGGGGCTTCGGCCGATGGTTTGGAAGTGCTGCGTCTGGATGGAAAATGGATTGCCGTTACGGCTCTGCCAGAGCAGATTGTTATTAATGTAGGCGATATGCTCGACCGCCTGACGAATCATAAACTCAAATCGACCATTCACCGAGTGGTAAATCCACCTCGTGAAAAAATGAAAACTTCACGCTTCTCGATTCCATTTTTCATGCACCCCCGTGGCGATATGGACCTAACTTGCTTGGAATCGTGTATTGATGCTGAAAATCCACGTCGCTACGAGAACATGACAGCGGGCGAGTTTTTGGCCGAAAGATTAAGAGAATTAGGCTTTAAGAAATAGAGATTACTTCGGCAATTGGCTTTGATATTTTCTCCGAAAGTTGGTAGCCGATTGCCGAGAGCTGATTGCAAAAATTTAGAAATATAAATCAAAAGCTGACAGCCGAATGCTGACAGCCGACAGCTAATATGGCCAAAACCCGTCAGATTCGTTACATCATTTTCTTGAAAGACGTACTGATACTTGCTCTCACTTGTTTTGGTGGGCCGCAAGTGCATCTGACGATGTTTTTGGATAGGCTTGTAAAAAAACATAACTACATCACCGAAGCCGAGATTCTCGAACTTCAAGCCCTTTGTCAAGTTTTACCTGGTCCAACTTCAACCCAAACTATCACGGCTATTGGCTTTCGTTTGGGAGGTGCAAGTTTAGCATATTTGACGCTTTTAGTTTGGATACTTCCTGGCACTTTGCTTATGACTTTGGCGGCATTGGGAGTCACTTACGTAGAAAAAGACCAACTCACCAATCTCACACGGTTCATCAAACCAATGGGAGTTGCATTTATCATTTTTGCAGCTTTTTCGATTGGAGTAAAAGTGATTAAAACCAAAATTAGCATATTTTTAATGCTTTTGGCAGCAATTGCTGCTTTCGTATTTCCTTCACCGTACATTACGCCCATCTGGATTTTGTTGGGAGGATTGGCCACCTCATTTAAATTTGGCGAGCAAGAAAAAATGGAAAAACAGCCCATCAAAGTCGAATGGTCGAATTTCATTCTTTGGTTGGGCGTTTTTATGTTTTTGGTAATTTTGGGCAAAATAACGAACAACTTACCTATTCGTCTTTTTGAAAATTTTTATAGAAATGGCAGTTTGGCTTTTGGTGGAGGACATATTTTGAAACCACTACTTTATAACGAATTTGTAGAATTTAAGCATTATTTATCTGCCGATGAATTTCTATCAGGTGTCGCAATCGTAGAAGTTGCTCCTGGTCCGGTTTTTTCTATTTCGGCTTTTGTAGGGGCATTATCTATGCGTGAGTGGGGGACAAGTGGCGAAATATTGGGAAGTATTGTATCTTCGCTTGGAATTTTTCTCCCTGGAACATTCTTGATATTTTTTGTGATACGTTTTTGGAATGAACTCAAAAAATATCGTGGAATCAGAGCCTCGCTCGAAGGTATCAATGCTGCCAGTACGGGTCTTACGGCCGCTGCGGCGTTGTCGCTTTACCGACCAATGGCTTTTGATTTAGTTTCTGATTTAACAATTATCCTGACACTCATTTTGCTTCAAACCCGCCTTGTTTCAACCTATATTCTTATTTTTATCGGTTTGTTTTTGGGTTGGGCGATACTATGAAAATGTTCTAAAATAGCCACAGTCAATATCATTTATCCTCACTAAACTATCTTTAACAACAATTAACACTCTTTTCTTCGCCTTCCTTTCAAAGATTTGCCGTAAATTGCGTTATTATTTGTGGAATGAATTTCCCGATTCGTTGGTGATATACCGCTATCTTAGCTTTTTAATAGTTAGATGAACAAAAAATATATATTTATAACTTTCTTATTATCAATACTATACGGCTTTTCCAATGCCCAAATTCTTGATGATTCCACAAAGCAAGTTTATAGTACAAAAACCGTCAGGTATATCCTTGAAGATGATATTCTGAACAACAGAAAAACATTTTATAATCCAGATACTACTCTTGCAAACTTTCATTTATTCGATTTTAACCTTCGTAGCGGGCAACTGTATCAGGATTTAGGAAATATTGGTACGGCAATAAAGCCACTATTTTTTACACCTATTACTGATATTGCTAAAAATTTGGGATATTCGACCTACGGTGCTTATGCCTTTGATGTAAGAAAAACCACTTATTTCAATACTAAATCGCCTTATACGAATGTAACTTATGTGCAGTCAAGTGGCGGAACGGGCATCATGCACTTTACGCACTCGCAAAATATAAAACCTCGACTCAATGCCACACTTGATGTAAGACGAATGTCGTCATCAAAACAATACGGAGCTCCACAAACCCGTGAAGAACGTATGGTAGATAGTTGGGCAGTGATGTTTCATTCAAACTATGAGTCGAAAAATGGAAAATACATCATTTTGGGTAGTTATAATCACTTCAATCATGCTCCACTTGAGCAAGGAGGTATCAAGCCATTATCTGACACAAGTAGATTTGTAGCTGAAAGTAGTTTGGGAAATTACCGAGATTTTCTGTCTAAGCTAAAGGGAGCTTCTTCAAGAGACTGGCGAAATGAATTACACATTTATCATCAATATAAACTTACGAATGGTTTTCAAGTTTATCATATTTTAGATTATCAAAAACGTCGAGATTTATACACGGATGTAAATTTTGGCTCAGATTCGGCCGCTCGAAGTGTCTATTACTTTACAAAACCACAGAGTTTGAAAGATACCCTTTCGATGGATTTACGTTATCACCTCTTAGAAAATAGATTCGGGGTGAAAGGAATTTATAAAGGTTTTGCGTATAGACTCTATTTGCGTCAACGTTTTTATAACCTAAAATCTGATTTTGGGGGCGATACCTTACGACTTAAACTCAAACCAGAAACGCTCGTAGGCGGTTGGGCAAACTATTTCTTCCGCGATAGTGTAAGGCGAGTATACGCAGAAGTGGAACTTGGAACAATCGGTTCAATCGGAAACCTAAAACTTCAAGCTGAATATTTGAGCCCAAAATTAAAGGCAGGGTTTTCCTTACTGCGTGTTCCTCCAACAATCTTAGATGAGTATTTTTATAGCCATGCCTATAAGTGGAACACTACTTTTAAAAATACGACCACAGTCAATTTTCATGCTTCAACTAATATTCGTAGAGGAAATTTTGTATTTTTACCAAGTGCCACTAATTCATTGATAACCAATTTAATTTATTACGATAAACAAGCTCAAGTACAGCAAGAATCTTCGGCTATAAGTATCTTACGAGTAGGGCTTGGAGTCGAATATCGTTGGCGTAGATTTTTATTAGCGAATCAGTTATATTATACAGCCAATACGGCTGAAAACCGTTTTCCTACTCCGAAAATTGCAAACAATACAACGATTGCCTACGAATTTATCTATGCGAAAGTGCTTCACATTAATGCTGGGGTAGAGATTTATCACCGTTCTGCTTATTATGCCAATAATTATATGCCGCTTACTCGTCAGTTCTTTTTGCAAGACCAACAAAAAGTTTGGGGAACGCCAGTGGCCGATGTTTTTGCTGACCTAAAAATTAATAAAGTCAGACTTTTCTTTAAATTTGCTCACGTCAATCAAGGCTTTCCGAGTAATGGATATTATGTGAGTTCAACGTATCCAGGTTTGAAACGCACTTTCTTTTTGGGCGTGAATTGGCCATTGTTTGATTAAAATTTCAATGAAAGTAGATAAATTTAAAAAGCTAAGTGTAACTTAGTGTTCTTCTGTTTCTTATTGGTAAAAATGAAAAATATACCTTTACTTATTGTTACACTTTTAGTTTTTGCTTGCAATTCTGAAAAAAAAGCAGAACAAACCTCCTTTGATTTTTCTCCAACGGTAAAAATTTTAAAAGAAGCTCCCACGAGTTTTCTGAAGCAAGAAATTCCAAAAACCTTAGTTATTCCTACAGGTATGGTCTATGTGCCAGGTGGATACACACAAATAGGAACAACTGATGGAATGGATTTTGAACGCCCCATGTTTTGGGCAGAAGTAAAACCATTTTTTATGGATATTTCGCCTGTAACGGTAGCTCAATTTCGTGAATTTATTAAAGCAACAAATTATAAAACTTATGCTGAAAACTTTGGCGATGGAGGTTTTTTTGATAAAGATATGAAGGGCTGGACTTTGAAAAAAGGAGCTAATTGGGAATACCCGCTCGGAAAAGACCAAGCGAAAGCTCCTGATAATCATCCAGTTACACAAGTATCGTGGTACGATGCCGTAGCTTATGCCAAATGGGCTGGAAAACGATTACCCTCGGAGATAGAATGGGAACACGCAGCCCGAAATGCTACGAACGACCGAACAATTTATCCATTTGGAAACGATTTAAAAAAAGATGGAAAACCCCTTGCTAATACTTGGAATGGAGTTTTTCCTGATTATAACAAAAATACTGATGGCTTTTTCTATACATCGCCCGTTGGATATTTCGGGAAAACCAAACTGGGTTTAACCGACATGACAGGAAACGTATGGCAATGGTGCGATAATTGGAAAATCAACTACGCCGAGATTGCTAAAGGAATAATGCCCACCGATACGCTTGAAAAAGTAGAAAAAGGAGGTTCATTTCTTTGCGAGCCTGGTTGGTGTCATGGGTATCGAGTTTCGGGACGCTCTTTTACTTCACCCGAAACTTCGTTGATGCACGTGGGTTTTCGATGTGTAAAATAGATTTACTCTATCAGTTTTAAAGAGTAATGATTATTTCTTGGATAAAATTCGGCTTCATTTTTGTTTTATCGCTCATAAGGTTGGATATTTGCAAAAAAAGACCATTGTTGAATGTCTGCAGAATTAGTCATTTTAATCAATATATTGTTTTATTTATTCGGTTTTTCGTTTTTCTTGTACAAGCGAAACCAACTGAGTGAGCAATCCATTGGTTTACTTTCCATACTCATAAATTTTATTGGTGTACTTTTCTCAATGGGTATTCGCTTGAGCGATATTTCAGGTGATGTTATTTCATACAATTGGTTCTACATCAGTGATAAACTCTTCACGATTGATATTCTGCTCAATGACCTCACGTATTTGATGTACTTTTTAGTACAGTTTATTGCACTTTGGGTACAGGTTTTCTCGCTTAAATACATGAAAGGCGACCCAAGTTTTGGCCGATACTATGCTTATCTCAACCTTTTCATTTTGGCCATGATTGGCATTATCATTTCAGGTAATCTTTTAATGATTTTCATGTTTTGGGAATTAGTGGGCTTGTGTTCGTATTTGCTGGTTGGTTTTTGGTACGAGAAAAAAGCAGCTACCAACGCCGCTATGAAGGCATTTTTGGTGAATAGGATAGGGGATATTGGTTTTTTTATCGGAATATTATTGGTTTATAGATATTTCGGTACACTTAATGTGACGAGTATTGTTGAAAAAGCCCAACTTATGTCGGCGGCATCATTGAATAGTCCCATAATGACAACCATTGGTTTATTACTTTTTTGTGGATGCGTTGCCAAATCTGCTCAATTACCTTTGCAAGTATGGCTTCCCGATGCTATGGAAGGTCCTACACCAGTTTCGGCATTAATTCACGCTGCTACGATGGTTGCGGCAGGTATTTTCTTGATGGCCAGAATCGAACCGATATTATCGCCAGATACACTTCTCGTAATGGCAATTGTAGGTATGCTTACGATGTTTTTTGGAGCGTGTTCGGCACTTGTTCAATATGATATCAAAAAACTCTTAGCTTTTTCTACCATTTCTCAATTAGGGTTGATGGTAGTCGGAATCGGAGTTGGAGCTGTCAATACGGCACTTTTTCATTTGGTTACGCACGCATTTTTCAAAGCAGGTTTGTTTTTGTCGGCAGGTGCGGTTATTCATCACATGCACCACGAGCAAGATATGCGTAAAATGGGTAATCTTCGACGAGAGATTCCAATCATTTACTATACCTACACGATTTGTGCCGCCGCTTTAGCAGGTATTCCCTTTTTCTCAGGTTTTTTATCGAAAGATGCCATTGTGGTTGCAGCCTTTGAATGGGCTGCTCACCAACCTAAGCAAGCCTATTTTATCATTCCAGCGGTGTGTTTGGTGGTTTCTGGTATGAGTGCCTATTACATGATGCGACAAGTATTCTTAGTGTTTTTGGAGCGAGGAGATAACCCACTCGAACTGATTTCATTAAGTGCAAAAAAAATATATAGAAATATAGCAAAGCGTATCGGAGGAATTGTAAACGTCGAAGACGATGAAGAACGCCAACAAGCCGAAATAAGACACGCCGAAGAAGGTGATTTACTTGATTTCTTGGCTAAAATCGGTCCAATGGAGCTGTCATCAATCGTGATGGCCATTGCTTCTATTGGTTTTGTGTTTGCCATAAATCCATTTTCGGCGGAAAGTAGTTGGTTTTTTCATACCTTTCATCACGAAGCAAAAAGTTATCAATGGGTAGCATATATTGCTATTTTGGTGGCATTAAATGGTGTGCTTTTGGGCTATATTTTTACAAAAGAAGAAAGTTATCGGCTTGATAGTGAGGAAGTTGAGCCAAGAGGTATAATGGCTAAGTTTATATTTAGAAACTATTATTTGAGCGAATTGTACCAAATTGTTTTCGTAAAACCATTGCTTTGGATAAGTCCGAAAATCAATTCTTTTGATAGAAAGATAATTGATGGAGCCGTAAATTCAGTGGGAAGTTTGACGCTTACTTGGGCTGCGTTGAATCATTGGTTGGAGCGAAATATCATTGATAGTTTTGTGGCTTTAGTAGCGAATGCTACCGCAAGGGTTGGGTCATATACTCGCCAAATTCAAAATGGTAAAGCCCAAACTTATATCATCACGATTTTTGTTTGTTTAGTTTTGATGATGATTTTATTGATTGTAAAATAAAAAGTCCATAAAATGCTTAAAAACGATAAATTTTAAGTAAAAAATGGATAAAAGATATTTAATAAATAAATTGTCTGTGGTCAGTGGACTATCGACTATTGACTAAAAATTATGAATAATTTTTTACTTTCAACACTTATTTTTCTGCCAATTATTGGCTCGGTAATAGTGTTGTTATTGCCAAGCACTTATCGAGATTCATTTCGATGGATTTCGCTAATAGTGAGTGTCATTAATTTACTCAATATTTTTACACTCTATAATAATTTTGATGGACAATCGTCTGATTATCAGTTTGTTGAGCAACACGAGTGGATTCGGATGAGTCTTGGAAATCTTGGTGTCCTTTCGATTGATTATCTTTTGGGACTTGATGGAATCAATATGCCAATGGTTTTACTTTCGGGAATTATCTTGCTTATTGGTTCGATTGCATCTTTTACTATCGAATACCGCCCAAAAGCCTATCATTCGCTCTATTTATTACTTTCGGGGAGTATCATCGGCTGTTTTGCAGCACTTGATTTCTTTTTATTCTTTTTGTTTTTCGAGTTTATGTTGCTTCCGATGTATTTCCTAATCGGAATTTGGGGAGGTGAACGCCGAGAATATGCGGCTATTAAATTTTTTATTTACACACTTGTCGGTTCGATTTTCATTCTGATTGTAATGATTGGTTTGTCGATGTCGGTGCAAGATTCCTTTTTCTCACAAGAAATGGGCGGAACAGTTCACACCTTCGATTTTCGTCAACTGACTGATTTTAAAAATTATATTCCTCATAGTATTTTACATCCTGTCGAAAAGCAACTGATTTTTGGTATGCCAGCCCGACTCTTTGCTTTTGTATTATTGATTATAGGCTTTGGAATAAAATTACCCTCAGTACCTTTTCATACATGGTTGCCCGATGCCCACGTTGAAGCCCCAACGCCAGTTTCAGTAGTTTTAGCAGGTATTTTATTGAAAGTAGGAGCGTACGGTTTTATTCGTATTGCTTATGGCTTTTTCCCTGATATAGCTTACCAGTTTACTTACATTGTAGCAGGTGCGGGTGTTATTTCTATCATTTATGGGGCATACAATGCCCTTGCCCAAGAAGATTTGAAGAAAATGATTGCCTATTCGTCCATCTCTCACATGGGATTTGTGCTTTTAGGTTTGGCATCCATGACCGTTGAGGGTGTAAACGGAGCAATCTATCAAATGTTTGGACATGGATTGGTTTCGGCCATGTTATTCTTAGTGGCTGGCGTTATCTACGACCGAACGCATAATCGACTTATCGAAAATTTCAGAGGTTTATCGAGTGTCATGCCTTATTTTACATTGGCCGTTACGGTGGCGTTTTTCGGAGCTTTAGGTTTGCCAACATTGCCAGGTTTTATGGGCGAGTTTTTCACAATCATGGGCGGTTTTCAGTCAGAAATTTTGCCAGATTGGGTGTCGATGCTCGCTATGTTGGGAATTGTGCTTTCGGCGGGTTATTTCCTTTGGACCTTGCAAAAAATGTTTTTCGGAACATTTTGGGCGAATCGTAACCAAGAAGAAAACATGAAAGACCTCGATTTTCGTGAAATAGTGATGCTATATTCATTGGCCGCTTTATCAATTATCTTTGGAATTTTTCCAAGCTTGATTTTTGATATTTCAGGCGAATCAGTGAAAGCATTTTTAAATGGGTTTTATATTTAGCTATTCGCTAAAATCGGACCGCCGAAGCGGCAAAGTATTCAATGCTCGAAAAATTATCACATATTCTCTTTAGTTCACGTGTACTATTACCTGATTTACTTTTCGGAGTAGTGTTTTTGGTGATAGTAGCTGCTATTGCTTTTTCTCAAAAATTAGACACCGAACGAACTTATGTGCTTTTTAATGTGCTGATAATTAGCGTATTAATTAGTATTGGTTTTGTATTTTATGCCTTTTTTGGTTTTTATAAACAGTATTTCGAGTCGGGAAGCGTACTTTTTGGACAACTAATATACTTAGATTCCGTCAGTTTATTCTTCAAACTCATTATTTCCATAGCTTCGGTAGCGGTTCTGATTCATGTTTGGGTGGTAGGTTATAAAGTAGTAGGGGAGTTCTACGCCATTTTTATAGCTTTGGTTTGGGGATTGTTTATCATGACCATGACTACCAACTGGCTTATGCTCTATGTTTCGCTCGAAATGGTATCCATTTGCTCGTATATTTTGGTGGTTTTCAATAAAGGAAAAAACAATAGCGAAGCGGGTATTAAATACCTTTTGTTCGGGGCAACGAGTTCGGCAATTATGCTTTATGGCATTTCGTTTTTGTATGGAATGACAGGAACACTCAATTTCGTTGGACAAGAATTTGCAACCTTCTTAAGTCAAAATTCTACTTGGATTGCCCAAATTGCCATTTTTATGACCATTGGTGGGCTACTTTTTAAACTTTCGGCCGTTCCGTTTCATAGTTGGACCCCCGATGTATATGAAGCAACACCAACACCTATCGTAGCATTTCTATCCATTGCACCAAAAGCAGCCGTTGTATTGGTTCTGATTCGCCTTTTTTCTTCATTGAGTATCGACTTCCGCATGATACTGGCTATTGTAATCATGGCCTCCATCACGATTGGAAATTTATCGGCTTTGTGGCAAACCAACACAAAGCGAATGCTGGGGTATTCAACCATTGCTCATGCGGGTTTTATGTTGGTGGGTTTGTTGGCAACTAACATAATTGGGATTCAGTCAACCATTTTTTATATTGCTACTTATCTTTTTATTACGCTTGCGGCCTTCTTACTGATAGATTTATTGGCATTAAAAACTGAAAGCTACGAACTCGAAAGTCTGCGAGGTTTGGGCCAAGAAAATATATTTTTGGGTTTGGCAGCTGTAATAATTATGATTGCTTTGGTTGGATTACCACCAACCGTAGGTTTTACTGGGAAATTGCTTCTTTTTACTGCTTTGTGGGAATCTTACCAAACATCAGGCAGCAATATGTTATTAATTGTCTTGATTTTTGGCTTGTTAAACACCGCTATTTCGATATTCTATTATATCAAGATTCCGTATTTTATGATTTTTAAAGAACCTAAAATTGGAGTTCGCTACTATCAAATCGGTATCATTCGCAAAGGTTTCTTGTTGATATTTCTGTTTTTTATCATCTATTTATTTTTGCGTCCGAGTGGGCTTTTAAACTTAATCGAAAGCTTGAAATTGGCATAATTTAGCCTTTTTCAAAGAAAATATTTTCTTATATTTAGTTAATATAAAATTCGTTTAGACTGCCTTAACATTCTCTTAAAACAAATAGAACTTTTTCTTTGCAAGGCACGTATATTCTTTAGAACTTTGCATAACTAATCTCCAAAAAATCTCAATGAGCGACGCAATTAAACACGAATGTGGCATTGCCCTTGTTCGTCTTCGCAAACCACTTCAATACTACATCGACAAGTACGGTACGCCTCTTTATGGCATTCAACGATTGTATGTTTTAATGGAAAAACAATCAAATCGTGGCCAAGATGGAGCTGGAGTTGGAAATGTAAAACTCGATGTTGCCCCTGGCCATCGTTACATCAGTCGTTATCGTTCTGTTGAAAATCGACCAATTGTTGATATTTTTAACAAGATTAATGAGAAATACAAAGATGTTCTACGCAACAATCCCGACAAATTCAAAAATGCCGAATGGTTGCAAGAAAATGTAGCTTATTCGGGTGAAGTTTGGCTCGGACACCTTCGCTACGGTACACATGGCAAGAACGAAATCGAAAATTGCCATCCGATGTTGCGTCAGAGCAACTGGCGTAGCCGAAATATGTTGGTAGCAGGAAACTTCAACATGACCAACGCCGAAGAGCTTTTCCATAAATTAGTGAAATTGGGTCAGCACCCGAAAGACTTGGGAGATACCGTAACCGTAATGGAGAAAATCGGACACTTCCTCGACGAAGAAAACCAGCGTGTATTCGACCGCTTCAAAGGTATCTACGAAAACCCTGCCCTCTCTGATATTATCGAAGATAACATGGATTTGCCAAGGGTATTGCACCGTGCCTGTCGTGATTTCGACGGTGGCTATGCAATGGCTGGTGTAACTGGTTTTGGTGCTTCGTTTGTCGTTCGTGACCCTGCTGGTATTCGTCCAGCTTATTATTGGGCAAACGATGAAGTGGTGATTGTGGCTTCTGAAAAAACGGCTATTAAAGCTGCTTTCAATGCTAATTATGATGATATTAAGGAAGTTCAACCAGGCAATGCGTTGATTATTGACAAGCATGGTGAATACAATGAGTTTCAGATAATGAAACCATTGGAGAAAAAATCGTGTAGTTTCGAGCGTATTTATTTCTCTCGTGGTTCTGACCCTCAGATTTACGAAGAGCGTAAAAAACTCGGTCAATTATTGATTCCTCAAATTTTGGAAGAAATTAATTATGACCTCGAAAATACAGTTTTCTCATACATTCCAAACACTGCCGAAAGTGCTTTTTTTGGAATGGTGGAAGGCTTAGAACAATACTTGGCCGATTGGCGTTTGAAACGCATCACCGAAGGAAATCTTTCGCCCGAAGAAATCAAGAAAGTATTGTCATTCCGCCCAAGAATCGAAAAATTAGTATCTAAAGATGTTAAACTTCGCACATTCATCACCAACGATGACGAGCGTGATGAGATGGTTTCGCATGTCTATGAAATGACCTACGAAGTTGTGCGGAAAGGCATTGACACGGTAGTTTTGATTGATGACTCGATTGTGCGTGGAACAACCCTCGAGAAGAGTATCTTAAAAATGATTGACCGTCTTGGACCAAAGAAAGTTATCATTGTTTCGTCGGCTCCGCAAATTCGTTACCCTGATTGTTATGGTATTGATATGTCGAAGATGAAAGAATTTGTGGCTTTCAGAGCGATGCTCGATTTACTCCGTCAGAACGGTATTGAGTATATGAAGCAGGAAGTTTATGCCCAAAGTGTTGGGGCTTTGCAAACAGATAATGCTTACGACCAAAATTTTGTAAAGCAATTATACGATAAATTTACTGACGAAGAAATTTCTCAGAAAGTTGCCGAAATCGTGACACCCGAAAATATGAAAGCCGAAGTAGCAATGATTTATCAGACCGTTGAAAATCTTCATAAAGCTTGTCCAAATCATATTGGTGATTGGTATTTTACAGGAAATTACCCAACTCCTGGCGGAAATAGAGTAGTCAACCGTGCGTTCGTAAACTTTATGGAAGGCAAATTGGTGAGAGCTTATTAGTAGTCGGTGGTTTACAGTCCACGGTCAATAGTTGTACGTTTTATACTTGATAACTGTTGACCGTGGACTGTGGACTATTTTATTTTTTCTTCTTTTTTGGTAAAGTAAAAACGTTGTTTGTCACTTCTTGCATACCAATTACTCGTAACAAATCTATAATATTTACAGTTTCATTAGAGATGGGCATTGCTGATGTCGATGAAATGGTAGAGGTATTCATTGTTATTGGAGTTTTATATTCGTTTAGCAAAGTTAGTGCAAAAAGCGAATATTCGCAAATAATGTAATATTTATTTTAGTAAATAGCTATTATATAGCAGACTTGAGTTACCAAACCACTATTTAAGATAATTATCTCTTTTTATTTAATTTTATTGCAAGAAATATCAACCCTTTAAGATAACAGTTCAATGAAAAAACTACTATTTATTTGTATGGTGGCTTTGTTTAGCCAGTCGCTGAAAGCCCAAGAAACTTCTGATGCGAAAGCCATCGAAATTGCTGATAAAGTAATGGCAGCAATGGGCGGAAAAAAAGCTTGGGACGAAACTCGCCATATTACTTGGAACTTTTTTGGTGCCAGAATCCTCACTTGGGATAAATGGACAGGAAATGTCAGAATTGATTTCCCCAGAGACAAATCAGTAATTTTAATGAATATTAATACTGATACTGGTAAAGTTTTTAAGTATGGAGCCGAACAAACGGCCGTCGATTCGGTTAAGAAATATATGAAGGCTGGTAAAGGTGCTTGGATTAATGATTCGTATTGGCTCACGATGCCATTTAAATTGAGAGATAATGGCGTGACACTCAAATATTTGGGCGAAGATAAAACCGAAACGGGTAAAGAAGCGTACCTATTGCAGATGACTTTCAAAGAAGTGGGCAATACTCCAAACAATATGTATAAAGTTTGGGTGGAGAAAGAAAGCAATTTATTGACTCAATGGGCGTATTTTGCTAAGTCAACCGATGAAAAACCAGGGTTTACTCGTCCTTGGACAGATTATAAGCCTTACGGTAAAATTATCTTGTCAGGTGAGCGTGGCGACCGTGATTTAACCGAAATTAAAGTCTTTGAAGCACTCCCTGAGTCAATTTATACTGATTTCAAAAAGCCTGATTTCAGCAAAGCAAAAGATTATAATAAGAAAAAAGATAAAATAGAGTTTTAAATTAAGAATTAAGAATTAAGAATTAAGAATTAAGACGGGGTCGCCCGAACGATTAAGAATTATAAGTTTTAGACCACCATTTTACATTCTATATTCTTCATTCTTCATTAAATTGAAGAAATGGTTGGAAAAACAGGTGTTTTGATAGTAAATTTAGGTACGCCCGATAGCCCGAGTGTGCCAGATGTTAGAAAGTATTTGAGAGAATTTTTGATGGATGGTCGAGTGATTGACTTCCCTTTTATTCCTCGCTGGATGCTGGTCAATTTGATTATTGCACCATTTCGTTCACCAAAATCTGCCAAAATCTATAAAGAATTATGGACAGAAAATGGTTCACCACTGAAAATCTACGGCGAAGCCAACGAAAAGCAATTACAAGATGCTTTGGGAGATGAATATGTGGTAAAATTGGCCATGCGTTATCAAAGCCCAAGTATTGAATCGGGGTTGAAAGCATTGCAAGAAATGGGTGTGAGCAACATCATCGTGATTCCATTTTTTCCACAATATGCCTCAGCTACAACAGGTTCTGTTTACGAAGAAGTGATGCGAATCGTAACTAAGTGGCAGGTGATTCCCGAAATCAAATTTCTCAATTACTTCTATAATCACCCGAAATTCATCAATGCCTTTGCCGAAATGGGTAAAAAGCATTTGGCTGAAAATGATTATGAACACGTAATTTTTAGTTATCATGGGATTCCTGCACGTCATATTCGCAAAGGAGATTGTACTGGAAATACCTGTAAGCTCGGTTCGTGTTGCGATTCGATTACTGCTATGAATCAGCATTGTTATCGTGCTGAATGTTTTGAAACAACTCGTCTATTGGTGAAAGAATTAGGTTTGAAAGAAGGCACTTATACAACCTGTTTTCAGTCGAGACTGGGCCGTGAAACTTGGATACAACCATATACTGAAGATGTTGTGAAAGAGTTGGCAAAGAAAGGTATTAAGAAGGTCTTGGCGTTTTCACCGGCTTTTGTGGCCGATTGTTTAGAAACAACACTCGAAGTAGGAGAAGAATACAAAGAATTATTTGAAGAAAACGGTGGTGAACATTGGCAATTGGTAGAAAGCTTGAATGATTCTGATGCTTGGATTGAGTTATTGGTTGATTTGGTAAAAGAAAAACAGGGCGTGACTGCATAATGGAAATAGGAATAGATAGTTTTGCGGCGGTTTTAAAAAATAACCAAGGCGAGACAATAAGCAGTGAACAATCGATTAGAGAATTGCTCGAAAGAATAGAAAAGGCCGATGAAGTTGGACTTGATGTTTTTGGCATTGGCGAGCATCATCGCAAGGAATTTCTTGATTCAGCTCCAACAATGATTTTGGCTGCGGCTGCCGCTCGAACCAAACGTATAAAACTCACCAGTGCCGTTACGGTTTTGAGTGCAATTGACCCCGTAAGAGCATTTCAAAATTTTGCTACGCTCGATTTAATTTCGCAAGGTCGTGCCGAAATGGTGGTTGGTCGTGGTTCGTTTACCGATGCTTTTCCACTTTTTGGTCTAAGGTTGGAAGATTATGACGAACTTTTCACCGAAAAACTTGACCTTTTGCTCAAAATCAGAGGAAATGAGGTGTTAAGTTGGAAAGGTAAGTTTCGTCCAGCACTCTATAATCAAGCCATCTATCCAAGACCATTGCAAGAAAAACTACCTATTTGGATAGGTGTAGGCGGAACTCCGCAGTCTTTTGTACGAGCTGGAATGCTGGGTTTACCGTTGATGGTGGCGATTATTGGCGGAGAAACGCACCGTTTCAGACCATTGATTGACCTTTACAGAAATGCAGGTTTGAAAGCAGGACATTCGCTCGACCAACTGCAAGTCGGTTTGCATTCGTTGGGTTATGTAGCCGAAACTACCGAAGAAGCCCACGAAGAATTTTATCCAGGTTATGCCGAAATGTTTACAAATATCGGTAAAGAAAGAGGATGGCCACCAGTCAGACGTGAACATTTTGATTCTCAAACTGGCAAACTCGGAGCATTTTTAATCGGAAATCCTGAAGAAGTTGCTGAGAAAATTCTTCGTCACAGTGAAGCATTGGGCGGAATTACGAGAGTAACTTTCCAGATGGATAATGCAGGGCTTACGCACGAGAAACTAATGCGTGCTATCGAACTGATAGGAACGAAAGTTTCGCCAATCGTTAATCAAAATTAATGATTTCACAGGAAAGTTCATATAAAAGCCTCACTTTACATCAAAGTGAGGCTTTTATATGCTCAATAGAAAGATTTTATCTAAATTTTTTACTACGCTTCCATAATTAAAGGCTTGTTTTCAAAACCTCTACCAACGCCCATAAATCGGCCTCAGTATTATACACATTCTGTGAAACTCGAATAGCAACCCCACGATTAGAAATAATGATTTTTTTGGCTGATAATTTATCGGTAAAAAACTGATTGTCAATATTTTGTGGAAGTGAAATGCCCAATAAATGATTAGCTCGATAAGCTTCATTTTCGAGCCAGCAACCCAATTCTTGCAAGGCTTTGATTGGTTGTTGAGTAATGGTTTTTGTATAATTTTGAATGTTGTCAACTCCCCAATTTACTAATTGCGTGAGCGAATCTTCGAGCATAGGCATCAAAATAAAATTTGAATGTTCGCCCATATTATAGCGTTGGGCTTTTGGTCGGTATGCTCGTTCATAGCGAATCAATTTGGCAAAATTATCACTTTCGGCACGGTGCATCCAAGATTCTTCAACAGGTACACCTTCGTCAAAAAACTCACCTAAATAAGCTAAACCAATACTATATGGCCCTAAAAGCCATTTATAACCTGCACAAATGACTGCATCGGGTTGAATCTTTTCTACATCAAAATCTAATGCACCAACCGACTGCGTACCATCAATAATGAGCAAAGCACCTACTTCTTTGCAACGTTTTGAGATGGTTTCTAAGTCAAATTTAACACCATAAATCCAGTGAATATTCGGCATAACCACCATTGCCGTTTCGGTTGTGATTCCTTCTAAAATATGTTCATTCCAAAGTTTTCCTCGATACTCCAAAACGTCGGGTTTAGCAATGGTTTTATAAGTCAGATTGTGTGTTTGGCAAACTCTATCAAAGGCATAAACATTATTTGGAAACTCATCTTGAATCTGAATAATGTGTTTTTTCTGAGAAAGATTTGGCAAACGATGAATATTATTGGCAACAATAGCCATACCATAAGAAACCGATGGGATAATTGCAACTCGTTGATAATCAGCAATGTTTACGAGTTTTGAGAAAAGTTGTTGAACTTTTTCAGGAAGAGTAAAATGGTCTTGTCCACTTATTTTAAATGGCGTAGTGGCTTTTAGATGGATACCTTCAATGCCACGTTCGACCGAACTTTTGAGAGTAGGCGAGTAGGCTGCTCCATTCAAATAAGTGATTCCTTCTTCAATCGAAAATAAATGTTGTTGGTTAGTTAAAGCCATTGTGTTTTGTTTGCAAATGATGATTAAATAGCTGTGGCAAACTTTGAAGTGTGCCACAGCTATTCATTCAACAAAAATAACCAAATTAATCATACCTTTCAGGTTTGTAAAGGTCAATTTCTATACTATTTTTTTGGTTATCAATTATTTCTTGAACCAATTTTCCAGTAGCAGGGGCAAGGCTGAGCCCCATCATGGCATGGCCAGATGCTATCACAAGGTTTTTGTATTTGTTGGTTCTGCCAATATAAGGTAAACCATCGGGCGAACACGGACGTAAGCCATACCAAACTTGCTCTTTTTGGGGTATATCTATCTGATAATCAGGGAAATAGTTCGGAACAGCCTTAATGATTCCTCGTACACGATTCATATTGATGTCATCGTTTAAACCACCGATTTCCATCGTTCCACCAAAACGAATCAAATTTTCAGACATGGGCGTAATAGCAACTCTTGCTTCCAACAATATTGATGGAATGTTAAGTTTTTTGCCCTTATTCTGCTCGTAAGTTACACTATAACCTTTGCCTGCTTGCATCGGAAGACCAATATTGAGCATATCTGCCAAAAGCGGCGACCATGAGCCAGTAGCGATGATTAAATGTTGAATATTGAATGCTGAATGTTGAATGCTTTGACCTACTTTTTGAGTTATTTTAATAATTTTTATCTCATTTTTTTCAAATTCAAAACCTGTTACTTCGGTATTATAGAGAAATTTTACACCTTTGTTTTCGAGGTGTTTTTTCAGGTTTCCTACTAACTGATTTGGGTACAAATGAGCATCGCCCTCATAAAAAATTGCTCCAGCCACATCGGGTTTAACTTCTGGCTCGTATTCGTGTAGTTCTTTGGTAGAAAGTACCTTGGTTTTCAAGCCAAGTTCGTTGGCTTGGTGGGCTACCTCAACTTCTTCTTCAAAACTGTGTTCGGTTTTGCAAAGCATCATTAAACCTTTTTCTTCAAATGCAAAATCGAAATCGGGCGTTTTAGCTAATTCTTGGTACAAGGCTTTGCTTAGCAAACTAATATCTCGAAGAGCAGGCATAGCTCGCTCGACTTGCTTTTTGTTGGCCGCTTGATAAAACTTCAATCCCCAAGAAAGTAAATCAAGATTAAGGCGAGGTTTTACATAAAACGGACTTTCAGAATTAAACATCCATTTGATGCCTTTCTCAATCATTCCTGGCACTGCCAACGGAATAAAATGGCTTGGTACAATCATACCAGCATTGCCCATTGAGCAACTATCAATGCCATTTGAGCGTTCGATGATTGTTACTTCGTGTCCTTGTTTGTTGAGATAATATGCTGAAAATAAGCCAATTACTCCGCTGCCGATAATAGTGATGTCTGCACCAGCCCCAACCCCTAAAGGGGAATTTATATTTTCTACGCTATTTGGGTAGCTTTTATTTTCATTATTTTTCAAGTTCATAGTATTTAGAAAATTTATTTACTGAGAAACTGTAAGCTCACCTTTATGGGCTGTGGGTGGTTATTTAAAGAACTTGAAACCCAAACGCATAAGGGTCGTCTTGGTCGTCAATGGTGATGGTGTTATTGCTGTAAATCCTTGCCCAACCTTCGATACTTGGGTAAATCGCATCTTTATCCCCGACTTTGGTTGTACCTTCAATTCTTCCAATAAATTTACTACCAATGATACTTTCATGTATAAATTCATCGCCAGCCTTGAGTTTGCCTTTGGCGGCCCATTGAGCCATGCGTGCCGAAGTTCCAGTGCCACAAGGTGAACGGTCGATGGCTTTATCGCCATAAAAAACCGCATTTCGAGCAGTTGAAGTTGGGTCAATTACTTTTCCTGTCCATTCAATATGGCTTAGGCCATTAATAGTTGGGTTTTCTGGGTGAACAAAAGTATGTTTCTCATTGATTCTTTCACGCAACACTTTCGCCCAAGTAATTAGTTGGTCGGCTCGGTAATTTTCCAAACCTGCAAAATTTTCCTGTACATCAACAATGGCGTAGAAATTTCCTCCGTAAGCGACATCGACTTTCAGCATACCCAAATCAGGGCATTCAACTTCGATATTTTCGGCTGCCAGAAATGAAGCAACATTAGTTAATTTAACCGATTTTACTTTATTTCCTTCTTGCTTATATTCTATCAAAACCAAGCCCGCAGGAGCTTCCATTCGCACAAAACCTAGCTTTTTTGGCTGAACAAGGCCATGTTCAATGGCAATCGTAATTGTTCCGATAGTCCCATGTCCGCACATTGGAAGGCAACCCGAAGTTTCGATAAATAGTACCGCAACATCATTTTCGGGGTCGTGTGGTGGGTATAAAATACTACCTGACATCATGTCGTGTCCACGAGGTTCAAACATTAACCCCTTGCGAATCCAGTCATATTCACGCAGAAAATGTTGGCGTTTTTCGGACATATTTTTTCCCTCTAAATTTGGTCCACCACCAGCTACCAAACGAACAGGATTGCCACAAGTGTGGGCATCTATGCAAAAGAATGATTTTGTCATCTTAGTATCAATTCTCCTCTTTAGAGAGGGGATTATTATATCTGTGGTAAAACTGGTCTTGTTGCCAACGAATCGTTGATAATTTTCAAGATTTTCTCTCTTTCTTCACCTGCCAATGGCAAACGTGGTTCACGAACCCACTCAGTACCAAGTCCAGTAGCGACTTGGGCCAATTTAATATTCTGAATGAATTTAGTTGAAACATCTAAGTGCATTAACGGGAAGTGCCAACGGTAAATCTGACGAGCTTCTTCGTAGCGTCCTTGTTTTACTAATTCATAAATTACCACCGTTTCTCTTGGGAAGGCATCAACTAAACCAGCAACCCAGCCATCAGCACCCATTACAAGGCTTTCGTAGGCCAAATCATCAACCCCCGACATGATTTTGAAGCGTCCGCCAAACTCATTGATAATATCAGTCATGTAACGAACATCACCAGTCGATTCTTTCATTGCTTCGAAATGTGGGTTTGCCGCCAAATCATGGAACATCGGAATCGAAATAAAGTTTTTATATGCTAACGGATTGTTATAAGCCAAGACTGGTAAATCAGTCGAATCAGCTACACGGTGTAAATAGTGAAGGATTTCTCGCTCATCAGCCGAATAACGCATCGGTGGTAATAACATAAAACCGTCAGCACCCGCTTTTTCGTACGTTTTTGCGAGAGCCACAGCCTCACGCGTGATACATTCTGCAATACAAATTACCAATGGCACACGTCCAGCGATGGTTTTTTTCGCTGAATCGAGCAACGTTAGTTTTTCGTCATTGGTAAGCGTTCCGTTTTCGCCCAACGAACCACAAATAATAATACCATGTACTCCAGCTTCGATTTGTTTTTCGATGTTGAAATTAAACATAGCTAAATCAAGACTTTCGTCTTGAAAAAAAGGAGTTGTTACGGCAGGATAAACGCCAGTCCAGGATGGTTTCATATAGTAATAATTGAATGTTTTTCTTTCACAAAAGTAATATAGGAGATTATAGAAAACTTATCCTTATTTCGCTAATAGTTGTATCAAATTATCTTATATTTAAAAAAATATTATAATATAGAGGTAAGTTAGTATTTAATCTGTGCTTTTTATTTAATCATTCTATCAATCGCTCATTTAAAGTTCCCCTTGAAACCCCTTTTATTCCGAATACCAAAAACTGAAACAGAGTCTTTCAGAGTGCAGGTCGATGATTTGCCGTATTTTTATGATACCTTACATTTTCATCCTGAATGGCAAATTACGCTTATTCTTGAAAGTGCAGGAACACAATTTGTGGGTGATAATGTAGAGCGTTTTCAGCCTTTTGATGTATATTTTTTAGGAAGTAATTTGCCGCACGTTTTTCGAAATGATGCTGAATATTATATTGAAAATTTAAAAGCGTATTCGGTTTCTGTATATTTTCGGGGAGATTTGTTGGGAGAAAACTTCTTTGATATTCCCGAAACGCAACATTTAAAGGCATTGCTGACAGAAGCATCAAGAGGAATCCGAATTAGAAATAATGAAGCAAATGCTTTCACAGATTTGATAAAGTCAATTGCTAATAAACAAGGTTTTGATAAATTATTGACTTTTTTGCAGATGTTGAATGAAATTTATATTTCACCCAATAAAGAGTTTTTATCAAGTATTACGTATCAATCTCCACAGAAAGAAGTTGATAATCAGCGAATTAATGCAATATTTGAGTTTTTGATGAAAAATTTTGAGCGAGAAATTTCGTTGGAAGAAGTGGCAGAAATTGCCAATATGACACCCAATGCTTTTTGTAGATTCTTTAAACTTCGTACCCGAAAAACTTTCTCCGATTTTTTGAATGATGTGCGTATCGGTCACGCTTGTCGAATGCTACAAAACAATGAAAAAAGTGTACTTGAAATTTGCTTTTCGAGTGGTTTTAATAATGTTTCTAACTTTAATCGACAATTTAAACGACGCATGAAAATGTCGCCGAGTGCTTATTTGCGGCAGTTTTGATTACAATTGAATTTTTAAACCATCGTAAGCCAGTCGAATATTGGGCGGAAGTTCTTTTTCAACTTCACTGTGCAAACCCATTTTATGGCTAATGTGTGTCAGATAGGTCATTGGGGCATTCACTTTTTGAGCAACTTCAACTGCCTCGTCAAGTGTAAAATGAGAGATATGTTTTTGGCGTTGCAAAGCACCCAAAACTAACACTTTTGAGCCGTAAGCCTTTTCCAGTTCCTCTTCTGAAATATAGTTTACATCAGTAATGTAGGTAAAATCTTTGATTCTAAACCCTAAAACTGGCAAACGATGATGTAAAACTTCAATAGGAGTAAATGCAATATCTTTTATTGTAAACGCCTGATTCGGCATAACACCGCTTGCAATCTCATGCACATTAATCAATGGCACCCCAGGGTATTTTTGCTCGTCAAAAGCGTATGCAAATTCACGTTTGAGTTGAGCCAGCACTCTTGGGTGTCCGTAAAGGTCTAAATGCTGAATACCATGCAGATAATTATAAGGACGAATATCGTCCAGACCAGCTGTGTGGTCTTTGTGTTCATGGGTGTAGATAATCCCATCGATGCGGGGTATACGTTCACGGAGTGCTTGATGACGAAAATCAGGCCCTGTATCAATCACAAAGCTTTTATTTTCTACTTCAATCCAAACTGATACTCTAAGTCGTTTGTCACGGTAGTCCAACGAATTACAAACTTCACACCCGCACGTTAATACAGGAATACCGCCCGAAGTACCTGTTCCGAGAAAAGTAACGTTCATTTTTAATGATAGAATGATTGAGTGATAGAATGATAGAATAGTAAGAAATCAGTTTTCGATAATAATTCTATCATTCACACATTCAATCATTGAAAAATATTATTCTGTTAGTCCTTTTACAACCTCAACTAATTTATCAAAATTTAAAGGTTTCATCAAAGCGTCGTTGAAGCCAGCTTCTTTGAAATCAGTTTCTGAATAATTTTTCGCATTGCCTGTGATAGCCACAACAGGTAGATTTGCTTTTGCTTTGTTGCTCAATTCACGAATCGCCTTTACGCACTCCATTCCATCCATAATCGGCATATTGATGTCGAGCAATAAGATGTCAAAATCTTCTTTATCGAGCAATTGCATCACTTGTTCGCCATTCTTAACGGCAGTAATTTCAAAATTTTGGAATTCCAAAATCTTTTTGGCTAAGTTCTGAATCACTGAGCTGTCTTCGGCAATTAAT
>JAIYBU010000024.1 GCA_027488335.1 Cytophagaceae bacterium | reverse complement strand
TTTTAATTTGAATGATACATATTACCAACATTCGTTCAAAACGGCACTTCCGATGGCAATTTCCAGTAATTTTGATTATAAAATTTCTGGAAAAATTTATTTTAATGTAACTTGGATTCAAAGTTTGAGAAATCCAAAAACAATGGGAATAAATCAGCCTTCGATGTTTGCTCTTACGCCTCGATATGAATCAAAAAATGTTGATTTAGCTATGCCAATTGCTCTCCAAAATGGTTATCGGAATCTAACTGTTGGACTCGCAGGAAGAGTTGGACCTTTATTGATAGGAACAGATAATTTGGGAGGATTCGTCAATATTGGCAATCCGAGAGGTATAAGTTTCTATATGGGTTTATTTCTGCCAATTTTCAGAAAACTACCCGAAGCTGCCAATGGCTGTTATATAGAAACAAAAACTACTTTAAGGCAAGAAATTCGTGATGTGTTTCAGAAAAGGAAGCAAAGAAAACGTTGGAATCGAATTAGATAAATACTTCTTAATTTAATCAAATTTTAATCCTATTTTTAAAGGATACTATACTTTTAGATGAATTTTTGTTGTCACAAAGTATACTACTCGATTAAATAGATTGAACATGGCAGCAATTAAAGTTTTATTGGTGGAAGATGAGTTGAGATTGGCCGAATATGTAAAAAAGGGACTCGATGAAAATGGTTTTAGTGTGGATGTAGCCTATGATGGTCAAATTGGCCGAAGTATGGCTTTATCAAATACCTATGACCTCATGGTGTTTGATGTAAATCTTCCAAAAATTAGTGGAATCGATTTAACTGAAAAGCTGCGTGTCGAGCAAATAAAAACTCCAATTATGATTCTGACAGCAATGGGAACAACCCAAGATAAGATTTTGGGCTTAGATTCTGGAGCGGATGATTATTTGGTAAAACCATTCGATTTTTTAGAACTTATTGCTCGCCTTAATGCTTTGTATCGACGTTCGAGCGAAGGAAGTCAACTCAAACGTAATCTTCAAGTTGCCGATTTAGAATTAGACCTTAATGAAAAAAATGCCAGTCGAGGTGGCCATACAATTTCGCTTACTTCAAAAGAATTTATGTTGCTGGAGTTTTTTATGAGAAATAATGGGAAGGTGGTTTCGAGGATAGAAATTGCCGAAAAAGTTTGGAACTTAAACTTTGATACGGGTACAAATACCATTGATGTTTACGTGAATTTTCTGCGAAAAAAAATTGACCAAAATTGCAGCGTAAAGCTCATTCATACCGTAGTTGGTAGGGGATATATGATGAAAGGTTAGTTTTTTATAACTGAATTATAATAAAATATTAAACTCATTAGTTGGGGTGTTTTTGTAAAAAACGAACTCAATTAATGAGTTTTTTTTCTTTTAATCTTTTTTTAATATTCCTTTAAAATCGACTTGATATTCAGCGAGCAATTTTACAGCATCAAAATTTAAAAATGCGATGAAAAAATTGTTTTTTGTTTTACTCTTTTTGAGTTTTAAAGTATCTGCACAAAATGATACGCTCAAGATTTCACTTAATCAAGCCGAAAATACTTTTTTACAAGAAAACCTCCAGCTAATTGCTGCTAAACTTGGTATTTCGGAGGGTCGGGCATACGAAATACAAGCAAGTTTGCGTGTCAATCCAACTCTTTACCTTGAACACATGCCTTATAATTCTAAGAGTAGAGAATTGGGCGGTTTGAAACAAAATAATGCCGAACAGATTGTACAGTTTCAGTATTTGGTACAAGTTGCTCAGAAACGCCAGAAAGCGGTATCGTTGGCTCAAGCCAATACCGAACAAGCCGAAAATAGTTTTCGAGAGTTAGTTCGTAATCTACAATTTCAACTTCGTTCAACTTTTTACGATTTGTATTTTACCAATCAGGCATTGACCATGTATGAACAAGAAGTAGCTTCATTACAACAAACCCTTACCGCTTATCAAGAGCAGTACAACAAAGGCAATATTCCACTCAAAGATTTAGCAAGGTTAAAAGCATATTTGGTTACATTGAATACTGAAAAACAAAAACTCATTCAACAGAGATTTGACGATGAAAGAGATTTAGGCTTTCTAATTGGCGTTAAAAATAACTTTCTGATTCAGCCCATAATAGAAGAGAAGAATCTAAATTTAGACATTAACAAGTTTACTATCAGTGATTTATGGAATATCGCTTCCGAAAATCGCTACGATTTGAAAAGTATACTGACACAACGAAAAATTGAGGAACGTAATTTGTCTTTACAAATAGCCAATCGTAAGCCTGACCTTACATTTCAGATGACATACGACCGTAATGGTAGTTTTATCCCTAATTATGTGGGTGTGGGCGTGGGTATGACTTTACCAGTCTTTAATAAAAACCAAGGTAATATTCAGGCAGCAAAGATAAGAATTCAAGAAGCCGAAAAACTACAAGACTCGTATCAGCTAAAGGTGGAGAAAGATGTCCAAAATGCTTATTATAAGGCACATCAAGCCGATGAAGTAGCCAAAACGATTGATAGTAAATTTAGCGAAGATTTCTCGAAACTTATTGGTGGAGTACTTGAAAATTACCGCAAACAAAACATAACAGTGGTTGAGTTTATCGACTTTTTTGATTCTTATAAACAGACCATACTTCAATACAATCAATTACAAAATGATAGAGTTTCGGCTTTTGAAAACCTTAATTATGTAGTTGGAAAAACAATTTTGAACTAATTTTTTATGTCAGACAAGGTAAAACGATTATATATTATGAAAAATTCAATCAGAAAAATAACTATAAGCTTATTCTTTGGGGCTATTCTATTTACCACTATGATGAGTTGTGGTGGTGGGCAAAAAGTACGAGAACCGCTTGAGGCCGATAAGCCACTGAATTTAGATGCTGAAACTTACAAAAATCTAAAAACTGATACGGCAGTAATAAAAACCGTAAATCAAGTCTTGAAGCTTACAGGCAAAATAACTTTCGACCAAGATGGTGTAGTTAAAGTTTTTCCATTGGTTGGTGGCCATATCGAAGACGTAAAAGTAGAATTAGGTGACTACGTGAAAAAAGGCCAAGTGTTGGCAGTAATTCGTAGCGGTGATTTAGCTGATTTAGAGCAGCAAGCCATTGCGGCTAAAAGTGGATTGTCGGTGGCTCAGAAAAATCTTCAAGTATCAGAAGACATGACAAAGTCGGGGCTGTCGTCGCAAAAAGAATTATTAACTGCTAAAGAAGGTGTAGAAACAGCTAAAGCAGAGGTAAATAGAGTTGCTGAAAGAAAAAGTATTTTAGGCGGTACAGGAATGTTGTATATAGTAAAAGCTCCAACTAATGGATTTATTGTAGAAAAAACTGCGGCAACTGGTATGGAATTAAGAGGTGATGACCCCGAAAATTTATTTACAATCAGCAACTTAGACCATGTTTGGGTGATGGCCAACGTGTATGAATCTGATATTGCAAATGTACATTTGGGGCAAGAAGCTAAGATAACTACTATCTCATTTCCAGATAAAATTTATACTGGTAAAGTTGATAAAATATTTAATACACTTGACCCCTTGAATAAGACCGAGAAAGTAAGAATTCAGCTAACAAATAAAGATTTCCAACTTAAACCCGAAATGTTTACTAATATTTTGGTCGAATATGGTGGAACTGAACAAAAATTAGCGATACCGAGTAAGGCTGTCGTTTTTGATAATAATCAGAATTATGTGGTTGTAAAAGAAAATGGTAAACTGGCTATAAAACCAATTGCAGTCTATAAAATAGTAGGTGATAAAACATTTCTGAGTAGTGGTTTGGACGTAAATACGCCCGTAATTGTCGAAAATCAGCTAACACTTTTTCAGGCTTTGAATCAGTGAACCGACCATTTGTTTTTTATTCACCAAAGCCTCGAAAGAGGCTTTGGTGTTTTAATATGTTTTTAATCTTTCCTTAAAACCCCTTTCAGATACCCATGACATCTTTGTACTATCAAAATAAATAAGGAGCGTCATGAATAAGTTTATCAAAGGGATTCTCTCATTTTCCCTCAAAAACAAATACTTTATCTTCTTTGCCACACTTTTGGCAGTAATTGGCGGTTGGATTGCCTATCAAGATACACCGATTGAGGCATTTCCTGATGTAACCAATACACAGATTACGATTATCACACAGTGGCCTGGCCGAAGTGCCGAAGAGGTCGAAAAATTTGTTTCGATTCCAATCGAAATTGGACTAAATCCTGTTCAGAAAAAAACTGACATTCGCTCGACAACCGTTTTTGGTTTGTCGGTAGTAAAAGTAATGTTTGAAGATGGGGTCGATGATGCCTTTGCTCGTCAGCAAATTAATAATCTTATCGGAAGTGTTAGTCTTCCCGAAGGTGTTGACCCTGATATTCAACCACCTTATGGTCCAACTGGTGAGATTTTCAGATATACACTCGAAAGTAAGAACCGTAATGTTAAAGAACTCAAAACCCTCCAAGATTGGGTAGTTGAGCGTCAGCTAAAAGGTGTAGCAGGGGTGGCCGATGTAGTAAGTTTTGGTGGAGAAGTGAAAACTTACGAGATTAGTGCCAATCCACATTTGCTGGCTGATTATGAAGTTACTCCGCTCCAACTTTACCAAGCAGTTGCTAATTCAAATGTCAACGTTGGAGGAGACGTTATCGAGAAAAACTCTGAGGCATACGTAGTAAGAGGTATTGGTTTGCTCAAAGGTGTAAGCGATATTGAGAAAATTATCATTAAAAGTGCGAATGGAGTACCTATTACTGTTAAAAATGTAGCTACCGTGACCGAATCGGCCTTGCCACGTCTCGGACAAGCGGGTAGAGATTCCCAAAACGATGTGCTTGAATGTATCATAGTGATGCGTAAAGGTGAAAACCCGAGCCAAGTTATTGAGAATGTAAAGGCAAAAATCGAAGAACTTAATACCTCAATTTTGCCTAAAGATGTAAAGCTAAATACATTTTATAATCGTGAATCCCTCATTCATTTTGCGACTCACACCGTTACCCACAATTTGCTCGAAGGCATTTTATTCGTAACCTGTATCGTATTTTTGTTCATGGCCGACTGGCGTACTACCGTTACGGTTTCTATCGTCATTCCTTTAGCACTCTTGTTTTCATTTATTTGCCTTCGTCTGAAAGGAATGTCAGCTAATTTGCTTTCAATGGGAGCGATTGACTTTGGTATCATCGTTGATGGGGCGGTTGTGATGGTCGAAGGAATCTTTGTGGTTTTAGACAATCTTGCTCACCAAATTGGTATGGAAAGATATAATAAACTTTCAAAGCTCGGTATTATTCGCAAAACGGGTACTGAAATGGGAAAAGCTATTTTCTTTTCAAAACTAATTATCATTACTTGTTTGATTCCAATCTTCTCGTTTCAAAAAGTAGAGGGGAAAATGTTTTCTCCATTGGCCTGGACACTCGGTTTTGCCTTGCTCGGTGCATTGATTTTTACACTCACACTTGTACCTGTTTTGGCCAGCATTTTATTGAAAAAGAATGTTCGTGAAAAACATAATCCTTTTGTTTTGTTTATCGAAAAATGGGTAATGAGAGCTTTCAACTTTGTGTTTTTGCACAAACGTAAAACCCTTCTCGTGACGGCCATTATTGTTGTCGTAGGCTTGTTTAACTTTAAGTTTTTAGGTTCAGAGTTTTTACCCGAACTCAACGAAGGCTCCATCTATGTCCGTGCCAGTATGCCACTAAATATTGCACTTAAAGAATCGGTTAGATATACCAACGATATGCGTCAGGTTTTCAGAAGTTTTCCTGAAGTGAAAGCAGTAATTTCGCAAACTGGTCGTCCGAACGATGGTACCGACCCAACTGGTTTCTACAATATAGAATTTTTTGTAGATATTTTTCCTAAAGAAGATTGGAAACGAGATATTTCTAAAGAACAACTCATTGCCCAAATGCAAGAGAGATTGAAGAAATTTACGGGTGTAAACTTTAATTTCTCACAACCAATCATGGATAATGTAGAGGAGGCCGTTTCGGGGGTGAAAGGAAGCATTGCCGTAAAAATTTATGGTCAAGACCTCTCACTAATGGAGAAAAAGGCCAAAGAAGTATATAATCAGTTGTCAACGGTAAGTGGAATTGAAGATTTAGGAGTTATTAAAAATATTGGACAGCCCGAACTTCGTATTGAACTGGATGAGGATAAACTGGCTCTGTACGGTATTCAAAAAGGTGATGCTCAGGCAGTAATTGAGATGGCAATTGGTGGAAAGGCCGCCACTCAGATTTATGAGGGTGAGCGTAAGTTCGATTTAAGGATTCGTTTCCAACAAGAATATCGTAAATCTGATTCAGAAATTGGCGATTTATTGATTCCAACGATGAACAATTCACAAATTCCTCTAAAAGAATTGGCCAAAATATACTATAATACTGGACCAATTTTAGTTTTTCGTGAAGCCAATCAACGTTTTAATGCTGTAAAATTCTCGGTGCGTGGGCGTGACATGGGAAGTGCGATTGCAGAAGCACAGCAAAAAGTAAATGCACACGTAAAACTTCCAAATGGCTATTCAATGAAATGGGCGGGCGACTTTGAGAATCAACAACGAGCAACCAGCCGCCTTATGCAAGTTGTTCCTGTTAGTTTATTGCTTATTTTCTTGATTTTATTTGTGCTATTTGGCAACATAAAGGATGCTGGAATTGTATTAGTCAATGTGCCATTTGCCATCATTGGCGGTATTGCATCGTTGCTTATTTCAGGTACAAACTTTAGCATTTCGGCGGGGATAGGATTTATTGCATTATTTGGTATTTGTATTCAAAATGGTGTAATTCTGATTTCGGTTTTTAAGAAAAACTTACACAACCGAATGTCGCTCGTTGATTCTATTACAAATGGGGTAGTTTCCAGGATTCGTCCAGTTGTCATGACTGCCATGATGGCTGCCATCGGACTGATTCCAGCGGCAATATCGAATGGCATTGGCTCCGAAACGTCAAAACCACTCGCTATTGTGGTCATCGGAGGTTTGATAACTGCCACAGTTTTAACCTTACTGGCATTTCCGATAATATTCTATGTCTTTTATCGAGAAAAACTACCAGAGAATTAATCGGAATGGTTCAAGCTTTTGCTTGAACCATTTGTTTGATAGCTGTCGTAAGTTTAGTTACTTTGTATCATATCTTCAAATCGGAACATAAATGCCCGATTTGCCTCACAAAGCATTCTTATGAAAATTGTTGATAAACAAACCATTCGGATACCGACTATTCTGAGTATTGCTCTCGTAATATTTTCGGCTAACATTTCCCTTTTTTATAGTAGTTTCCGAGAAAATGAGTTCTATCTCTATCTCCGAAACAATGCCATTACTTTAGAAAAAATGATTATTGAC
>JAIYBU010000095.1 GCA_027488335.1 Cytophagaceae bacterium | reverse complement strand
TTTTTCTGCTTTGCACTTTCAATTTCCACACTGGCTTGTATTTCTTGAATGATACTTGCATCAGCTTTCATTTTTTTATCAATAATTGCCGCTTTGGCTACAAAATAGAGCAGCAAACCCAACCATAGTTCCGCAAAAAGTACATCAATGACACTCGTTTGAGCAAAAACAGCGGGCGATGGCTGAAAAATTTCTTTCAACGCCAGTTGATTGGCATTTCCGCCAGTCCAACTTCCTGCAATGGTTGCTAAACCTCGCCAAATTTCTTCTCCATCTTTCCCCAAAAAAGTAGGGTCAATCATTTTTCCCACCCAAATTCCAACTGGCCCGCCTACCATTACACCTAAAGCACCCGCAAAGAAAATAAACAAAGCCTTCCCTCCAAGTTGTTTAATTGCCTGCATATCAATACTTAACGTAAAAAAAACTAAACAAGTAGGTAGAAAAAAACGAGAAGCGGTTTCGTCAAGCTGTGAATCAGCTGCTGAAATGACATTAAACGAACTCAACAAACCTGGAATAAAAAAACAAAGAAGAATGGAAGGAACAATTTTATAGAATTTTTCAAACGATTTTATCGTGGTTGAATAAAATATAATAGCCAAAGTAGCCATTAAAATTCCCAGCACTACGGCATCATTAGTAAAGAAGGCTTTTTCTTGAATCATCGTTTGATTTGTATCAGTATAAACACAAAGTAAATGATTCTTGATTGGAAATAAAATATGCGTGTTTTTTTAACACAAAAAAAACACGCAAACCTCAATTCGGGATTGCGTGTCGCAATTACACTTCATCAACAAACTAAAAACCAAATAATATTTTTACTAAACAAAAATACTCAAAAAAAAAGTATGAAAGAAATTTATCAAATAAAATATTCTTTCACACTTTTCAATTGTTTGCTGTAAGAGGGGGAGTCGAACCGCCCACGGTGTAGTTAGCCACAGTACAAATTTGGTGGTCAATCCCAGTCGACTAAGATAGTCCGGCTTTATGCTGCGTTTGTCCTATATTCACCACCCCCGAGACAGGAGGGCATGGCTGCCAATTTCATCACCTTACAGTATAAATCAAAATTTTAAACTTGCTGTAATTGTGGTGCTTTGCCTTATTTTGATGTTACAAAGTTACTACAAAAAACATATACATTGCAAATATTTTATAAAAAATATTCAATATTTACATAATTCGTAATTTTTTATTAATTTTATTAAAAATTTAATAATTCAAGATTTTAAAAATGGATAAAAATTTAGAAATTGATAAAACAGATTTAAAGATTTTATCATTATTGATGCAAGATGCAAAGATGCCATACACGACAATTGGTGAAAAAATCTTTGTTTCAGGTGGGACGGTTCACGTACGTATGAATAAGATGGAGCAAATGGGCATCGTAAAAGGCTCACAGCTAATCGTTGACCCCATAAAACTTGGTTGGGATATTAGTGCTTTCTTGGGAATTTATCTTGATAAAAGTGAACTCTACGATACAGTAGCCAATCAATTAGAAAATATCCCCGAAGTAGTAAGTATTAACTATACAACTGGGCAATATAGCATTTTTGTAAAAATTGTTTGTCGAGATACTCAACATTTACGTGAAGTATTGCACGATAAAATTCAAAAAGTTGGAGGAATCAATCGAACGGAAACGTTCATTTCATTGGAAGAAAGATTTAATCGGCCAATTCCTTTGGTGTGAGAAAAAAATTCATTATTGCCTGCTTTAACTGATAGGTATAATAACAATGAAAAGATTGGCTTTAGCCCAAATAGCTATTAAGTTAGGCTAAAGCCAATTTAATATATCTAATATTTATCCGTCAGCTAAAGCAGACGGCAATGAAGTAAAGAGCTTTTATCTTAAAATCTCCTTCACATCTATAATCTCAAAATATGGGTGTGATTTAAGCATATCTCGTAAAATTTGTACGTGACCACCGCCAATAATAACAAGCACTTTGCGGTCATAAGGACTAACACTCGACAAGATATTTTGCATAATTTTGGTATTCCTGAAATATTCTTTGGCCGTAAACTCTGCTCCATAACCACTCGTGTTCGTATCCATCCAACCTGTAATATTGAAGTAATGTAATGTTGAAATACTTTGTTCTGAATTAAGATTTAATAAATGCTGTTTAATGGAAAGCTTTTTCCAAGATTCATAATTACTTAAATATTCATTAAAGGAGCGATTTACGCTTGGATTTTGCATAAAATAAGCATCATAACTTGGTCTAACTCGTTCAAGTTCGTGCGAGTAGAAGGTTTGCAAGGTATCAATCTTATTACGGGCAGTTTTCATACCCAGAGCTAAATCGGGCTGCACATAATTGATACAAGTTACCCCAATTGGATTATTTATTTTCTTGGCAAGTTTGATTCCAATTTGAAAGATTTCGTTGAGTTCTCCACTCCTTTCGGCGGGACGAAAACCATTCAAATAATTTTGATATACGGCATTCCAATACGGTTGTGCATCAGTTGTATTTTCAACAAAAATTTTATCGGGCTTGAATCTTGCTAAAGCATCGACCACTTCTTGGACTTGTTGTTGGCGTTCTGCTGAAAGCAAATCATCAATTCCTCCTTTTACATAATCGGGGGTTTCGCCCATGTGAAAAACGCCTAAAAAAGCAACTTGTACTCGCCCGCTCTGGGCTTTGAGGTATACAGAATTACCTATTAATAATAGAAAAAGTAGAAGATATTTCATAGTGGCATTAGGCAATACTAAGTGTGGTACAACCATTTTGATAGTTTTAATAAAAAAAATGCATGAAAAGGTATTTACTCCACACTTCAAATTTAGTCATACATACAAAATTGTGCTACATATACCTAAACAAAAAGGCTGCCAAACGGCAGCCTTTTCTATAACATAAATCTCTTTTTCAAATCAGCCTACGCTACCTTCTAACGAAATTTCGAGGAGTTTTTGTGCTTCTACTGCAAATTCCATCGGTAATTGATTTAAAACCTCCTTCACATAACCGTTCACAATTAATGCAACCGCTTGCTCGGTCGGAATTCCTCTTTGATTACAATAGAATAATTGGTCTTCACCGATTTTTGAGGTAGTTGCCTCATGTTCAACCGATGCCGAAGAATTTTTTACTTCAATATAAGGAAATGTATGAGCTCCGCATCTATCGCCTAAAAGCAATGAATCACATTGCGAAAAATTACGAGCATTTTCGGCACGTTTTGAAATATCAACTAATCCACGGTAAGAATTTTGGCTTTTCCCAGCCGAAATTCCTTTAGATACGATTCGACTTTTAGTGTTTTTCCCTAAGTGAATCATTTTCGTACCAGTATCAGCTTGTTGCATATTATTTGTAACGGCAACGGAATAAAACTCCCCGATTGAGTTATCGCCACGCAAAACAACCGATGGATATTTCCAAGTGATTGCCGAACCAGTTTCTACTTGTGTCCACGAAATTTTTGAGTTTTCGCCAAAACATAAACCACGCTTCGTAACAAAGTTATAAATTCCACCTTTTCCATCTTTATCACCTGGGTACCAGTTTTGTACGGTCGAATATTTAACTTCTGCTCTTTCGTGAGCAAAAATCTCAACAACAGCAGCGTGTAATTGATTTTCATCACGCATTGGAGCAGTACAGCCTTCTAAATAACTCACATAGGAACCTTCGTCAGCCACAATTAATGTACGTTCAAACTGCCCTGTCCCTGCCGCATTTATGCGGAAATACGTTGACAATTCCATCGGGCAACGAACACCTTTTGGAATATAACAAAACGAACCATCAGAAAAAACAGCAGAGTTTAGTGCTGAATAGAAATTATCTTTCACAGGCACAACTGAGCCTAAATACTTCTTAATAAGTTCTGGGTGTTCATGAATTGCTTCCGAAATCGAACAAAAAATGATTCCTAATTCACCAAGCTTAGCTTTAAATGTGGTTGCAACAGAGACCGAATCAATTACGGCATCAACAGCAACACCTGACAAACGTTCTTGTTCTTTTAAAGAAATACCCAAACGCTCAAATGTACGACGTAATTCAGGGTCAATTTCATCAAGGCTATTGATTACTTTTTGTTGTTTTGGGGCAGAGTAATACTTAATACTCTGTAAATCAACTGGTTTGTATGACACATTCGGCCAAGTTGGTTCGGTCATGGTTTGCCAAACTCTAAAGGCACTCAATCGGTATTCAAGCATCCATTCAGGCTCATTCTTTTTTGCAGATAGTAATCTGATAACATCTTCATTCAAGCCCGCAGGAATTTCGTCAGCCTCAATATCAGTGTAAAATCCGTATTTATATTCGGATGTGGTTAGTTCTTCTAATAATTCTAAATCTTTGCTCATGCTATTGTTTCGCTTGATTTACTCTATATAACGCAACAAAAATAATGTGGTAAATGTTCGCAAATTTAGACTTAATATAAATAAGATTTTAAATATTTTTTAATTTTTGTACTAATGCTTACTTGGCTGGCTCAAATGTAGCCGAAAATTCGTAGTTTACATTATTGATTGTCAGCATAGTTTTTCCAACAAATATATTATCATTTAATTCAACAATATCAAACGAAATATTATCGAATTGGCGACCTTGGAAGCTAATTTTATCAACTGTAAATTTGGTTTCATCAGCATTAAAACCCCAATTTGCTTTTAAAACTAAATCAGGGTCAGAAGTATTACATTTTGTTGCACCTTCTCTGATTTCATAAGTTTTAGTTGTCGCAAAAGTAAGAATGTTGTCAACTACACAAGTAGGTTGTGAGTTTACTAAATCAATGGTAAGGCCACCGTTGGCAGCAATTGCCTTTGTATTTTTCCAAGATTTTGTACTTGTTCCTGCCAAATATTCAGTTTTTGATTTTGGCGTAACAGTTGTTTCACTCTTTTTGCACGAAAAAAGTGTTACGAACAATAGTGTTAGAGCAATCGAAATGTTTTTGATGGTCATGTTTATGATATTTAAATTAATTTGAACTTTGTAATATTTCTACGATTCTTAGGCCAGTTTTTTCGGAAGCTCCAACAGAGCCGAGGCTTTCTTTAACTTTCTTATAATCAACTATTTGCTTGTTTCTGAAAGCAATAATATTCAAGATTTTATGCAACTCATCTGATAAATTTTCGATAGTTAATTCATCTTGAATCAATTCTTTTACTACTTCTTTTTGAGCAACCAAGTTTACTAACGAAATATAGGGTACTTTTATGACCCACCTGGCAATTTTATACGAAAGACCACTGGTTTTATAACAAACCACTTGAGGTACTCCAAAGAGTGCTGTTTCAAGCGTGGCAGTACCCGAAGTGACTAAAGCTGCCGTACTGTGCGATAATAAATCGTAAGTTTGGTCGGTTACAAACTTAATATTTTCGTTCAGAAATGGCCGATAAAACTCCGAAGATAAATTACCAACTCCTGCTATAACAAACTGATAATCAGTAAATTTACTTTGAGTCGACACCATCAAACTGAGCATTTTCTCAACTTCCTGTTTTCTACTCCCTGGCAATAAGGCTATGATTTTTTTATCCGATAAATTATTACGTTTCAAAAATTCAGCAGTAGGTTTAAAAGTAGCGATGGCATCAAAAAGCGGATTTCCCACAAATTCTACTTCAAAATCATATTTTTTAAAAAACTCAACCTCGAACGGAAAGATTACGAACAAACGGTCGAGATTCTTTTTTAAACTCCAAGCTCTACGCTGATTCCATGCCCAAACTTTTGGCGAAATATAATAGAACACTTTATAGTCCTTCTTCTTTGCCCACTTCGCAATTCGCATATTAAAACCAGCGTAATCAATCAAGATAATCGCATCGGGCTGAAATTCTTCGATGGTTTCTTTACATTCACCAATGAAACCTAAGATTTTTGGTAAGTTTTTTAACACTTCCCAAAAACCCATGAAGGCCAAATCTCGGTAGTGTTTCGTGATTTTCGCACCAGCCTCTTGCATATAATCCCCACCCCAAGCATTTATATTGGCCTGATTATCAGCTTTCTTAATAGCTTTTACTAAATTCGAGCCATGTAAATCTCCCGAGCGTTCGCCTGCAATGATGAAGTATTTCATAATTCAATTAAGAATGTAGAATGAATTTTTAGCTTTTACAAAACTTAACCTCAGTATAATAGCTCAAAAATTCTCAATTTATTTTTCACCGTAATATTCCACAAAATGATTGGCAGTTTCTACCAATTTAATACAATGCAATTGACCGTTGCAATAACTTGGAATAATCGGTTGAAGTATTTTCCAAATTTCAACCGCAAAAACTTCCGTACTTGGCAATTTCCCTTTCAAAAACTCAACATCTGTATTTAAGAAAGTATGGTCAACTTTATTTACAATTTCTTGCTTCACAATTTTGCTCAGGTCTTTCAAATCCATCACAAAACCAGTTTCTTCATTGATTTCGCCCTTAACTGTTACGAAAAGCTCCCAGTTATGGCCATGAATATTTGAGCAAAGTCCGAAAACTTCTAAGTTTTTTTCTTTCGACCAATGCGGATTATATAGTTGATGAGCAGCGTTGAAGGTTTCTCTTCTTGTTATAAAAATCATTAGTTGTCAATTTTTTTTGTAAAATTACCAACAAAAAAACTTATTTATTCAAAATACTCGCAATTCTTAAAAAAGTACAATTTAATCCAAGTTTAGTGTATGGATTTGTAAGCTACAATGTTATACTTTTGCAAACTATTTTTAAAAATAGTATATACACTATGATAATTGTAACAGGTGCCGCTGGTTTTATCGGAAGTTGCTTGATTCAGCGTTTGAATCAAGACGGCTTTAATTTCATCATTGCCGTTGATGATTTTTCAAATGAAGAAAAAATGAAAAATCTGGAAGTCAAGAAAATTCAAGAGTTTGTTCATCGAGATATTTTTTTTGAATGGTTAGAAAAAAACCAAGCTGAAGTTGAATTTTGTTTTCACATCGGTGCCAGAACCGATACTACCGAATTTGACACAGAAATCTTCGACCGCCTGAATCTCAATTATTCAAAGCGTATTTGGCAAAAATGTCATGAGTTCCAAATTCCTTTGGTATATGCTTCCTCGGCAGCTACTTACGGAGCAGGAGAATTAGGCTACGACGATAACGAACTCGTGATTCCACAATTAAAGCCTTTGAACCCTTACGGAGATTCTAAAAACGATTTCGATAAGTGGGCTTTGCAACAAAAAAATGCTCCTTTCTTTTGGGCTGGCTTAAAATTCTTCAATGTTTATGGCCCAAATGAATTTCATAAAGGACGTATGGCTTCGGTGATTTTCCATTCATTTAATAATATCAACAAAAACGGCAACATAAAACTTTTCAAATCGCACCGCCCCGACTTCAAGGATGGCGAACAAATGCGTGACTTTATTTATGTAAAAGATTTGGTGGATGTCTGTATTTTCTTGATGCACTCACGCCGAAATTCGGGAATTTATAATTTAGGAACAGGTATCGCTCGCACCTTTCTCGACCTTGCCAAAGCCACATTTGCGGCTTTAAATCTTGAACCAAACATTGATTTTATTGATACGCCAATTGATATTCGAGATAAATATCAATATTATACGCAGGCCAATATGAGCAAACTTCGCATGATTGGTTATAAAAAGCCATTCACAAGCCTCGAAGATGCAGTGAAAGATTATGTTACAAATTATTTAGTTGGCAAAAAATATCTTTAAAAATCTCCCTTTTTCTTACTAATTTTGCAGTAGGACAGGTTTTCAACTTGTCTGTTTTAGTTAGCGTATATAAAATTGATTAAAATTAGACATTAGGTTTGACCTAATTCTCAACTAATATTACACGAACAAAACAGGTTAGAAACCTGTTCTACATGAATGAAAAATATTCGTAATTTTTGCATCATTGCACACATCGACCACGGTAAAAGTACACTTGCCGACCGCCTTTTACAATTTACAGGAACAGTTTCGGGAAGAGATATGCAAGCCCAAGTGCTTGATGATATGGATTTGGAGCGTGAACGTGGCATTACTATCAAAAGTCACGCAATCCAAATGAATTACAAGTTTGAAGGTCAAGAATACGTATTAAACTTGATTGATACTCCTGGCCACGTTGACTTTAGTTATGAAGTTTCTCGCTCGATTGCTGCTTGTGAAGGGGCGTTATTAGTTGTTGATGCAGCTCAAGGCATTGAAGCCCAGACAATTAGTAATTTATTTTTGGCGTTAGAGCATAACCTCGAAATCATTCCTGTACTAAACAAGATTGATTTACCAGGAGCAATGCCCGAAGAGGTAAAAGACCAAATCGTGGATTTGATTGGCTGCGACCGTGATGCCATCATCCCTGCCAGTGCCAAAGAAGGCATTGGTATCAATGAAATTTTATCGGCAATTATTCACCGAATTCAACCTCCAACGGGCGACCCTAAAGCTGAACTTCAAGCCTTAATTTTTGACTCAACTTTCAATTCGTTCAGAGGAATTGAAGTAATTTTCCGAGTAAAAAATGGTAGAATCAACAAAGGAGATAAAGTAAAATTTGTGGCTACTGGCAAAGAATACTTTGCAGATGAAGTCGGAATTTTACGCTTGACCAAAGAACCCCGTGATTACGTAGATTGTGGCGATGTAGGTTATATTATTTCGGGCATCAAAGTTGCCAAAGAAGTAAAAGTTGGGGATACGATTACGAATGCTCTTGCACCTACGAAAGAAATGATTAAGGGTTTCCAAGAAGTAAAACCAATGGTTTTTGCGGGTATTTACCCTGTAGATACCTCTGAGTTTGAAGACTTGCGTGATGCGATGGAAAAACTTCAACTCAATGATGCAGCCTTGATATGGGAACCTGAAACTTCGGCCGCTTTGGGCTTTGGCTTCCGTTGTGGATTCTTGGGAATGTTGCACATGGAAATCGTGCAGGAACGTCTCGAACGTGAGTTTGATATGACGGTACTTACGACCGTTCCTTCGGTAAAATTCCACGTTGTTGATAAAAAAGAGGAGATATTGGAGGTTTCGGCACCGTCAGAAATGCCTGACCCGAATGTTATTAATTGGATTGAAGAGCCATTTATCAATGCACAAATTATTACGGCCTCTGACTACGTGGGTCCAATTATTGGTTTGTGTATGGATAAGCGTGGTCTATTGAAAAACCAAGTTTATCTGACTTCTACTCGTGTTGAATTGACCTTTGAATTACCGCTTTCGGAAGTAGTTTTCGACTTTTTTGATAAACTAAAAACTATTTCTCGTGGATACGCCTCACTTGACTACCATTTGATTGGCTACCGTGAATCGAACTTGGTAAAATTGGATATTCTTTTAAATGGAGAGCCTGTCGATGCACTTTCGGCCATTGTTCACCGTGATAAGGCTTACGAATGGGGTAAAAAATTGTGTGAGAAATTGCGTGAATTATTGCCACGCCAACAATTTGATATTGCAATTCAGGCGGCCATTGGTGCTAAGATTATTTCGAGAGAAACAGTGAAAGCATTAAGAAAAGACGTTACTGCTAAATGTTATGGCGGTGATATTTCTCGTAAGCGAAAGCTATTGGAAAAACAAAAGAAAGGTAAAAAACGTATGCGTCAGATTGGAACAGTAGAAGTTCCACAAGATGCCTTCATGGCGATTTTAAAGATTAATAATTAATACCAAAAATATATTTTGAAAGCCGTAGAAATTCTAAATTTCTACGGCTTTTGATTTTTACAGAGAAATTTACACAGAAAAGACAACTTTTATCTAAAAACTTCTACCTTTACGGGCATATTCAACAACAAAAACCAAATAAAAATGATACCGCAAAAACTCTCAAAGTCGTTGTCTTTACCAGCGATTGCAGCACCCATGTTTCTAATTTCGGGGCCTGATTTAGTAGTAGAATGTTGCAAAAATGGCGTAGTTGGTACTTTTCCAGCACTCAACCAACGCTCAACCGAAGGCTTTGAAAAATGGTTAGTTGAAATTGAAAATAGACTTGCAGGAATTACACAAGCCAATGGAAAACCCGCTGCTCCTTATGGTGTAAACTTAATTGTGCACCGTTCCAATCCACGACTTTATGCCGATGTAGAAATGATTGTCAAACACAAAGTTCCAATCGTAATAACTTCACTCGGTGCAGTTTCTGATATTGTTGATGCCGTGCATAGCTATGGCGGTTTGGTTTTCCACGATGTAATCAACCAACGTCACGCCGAAAAAGCAAACGAAGCAGGAGTTGATGGGCTTATTTTGGTTTGTGCAGGTGCAGGTGGACACGCTGGGACGCTCCATCCAATGGCATTTGTGAACGAAATTCGTAGTTTTTTCAACAAAACAATCTTGCTTTCGGGTTGTATAAGCACTGGCAGAGATATTGCTTCTGCTCTCCAAATTGGAGCCGATTTAGCTTATATGGGTACTCGTTTCATCAATACAACTGAAAGTAAAGCCGATTCTGAATACCAAGAAATGATTATCGAAAGCAATACCGCCGACATTGTCTATACGGCCGCCGTTTCGGGCGTAAATGCTAATTTCTTAAAACCAAGCCTCGAAGCTGCTGGACTAACTCCCGACCTTTGGAGTAAAGCAGGAAAAATTGACTTCGGAAAAGAATTAGATGCCGCACAAGCCGAAGCCAAAGCATGGAAAACCATTTGGTCGGCAGGGCAAGGTGTAACTTCGATACACGATATACAAAGTACTCAGAGCTTAATAGACAATTTAAAACAAGAATTTCGTTCTGCTATTGAAGAGCAGTATCAATTATTACAAAAATATTAATCTATAAAACCTGCAAGGTTGTCGCAAACCTTACAGGTTTAGATTTATACCCAATGAAAACAGCCGAAGAATTAGTAAAATTATTAAGTCTCGAAAAAATAGAACAAAATATATTTCGAGGAGAAAACTACCAAGCACCGTGGAAACGTGTTTTTGGCGGTCAGGTGCTTGCACAGTCGCTTTATGCAGCTTACCAAACCGTACCCGAAGACCGAGTTTTACACTCCATGCACGGTTATTTCATTTTGACAGGTGATATTTCGATGCCGATTCTCTATGAAGTTGACCGTATTCGAGACGGGGGAAGTTTCACCACTCGCAGAGTGAATGCCATTCAAAATGGAAAGGCTATTTTCAGTATGATAAGCTCGTATCAGAGTTCACAAGAAGGTTTTAATCATCAGATTACTATGCCCAATGTTCCACCACCCGATACGTTGGTATCTGATTTGGTACTAATTGAGGCATTCAAAGATAAAGCCCCTGATTTTTACAAGAACTTTTCACATCCACGCCCCTTGGAGTTTCGACCAGTTGAACGAATAAATCCACTAAAACCTCAAAAACAACAGCCATTTCGACATGTCTGGATAAAAGCCAATGGAGATTTGCCGAATGATTTGCGTTTACACCAAATTATATTGGCTTACGCTTCCGATTATAATTTACTCGGAACGGCCACCCTCCCCCATCTGGATACGGTTTCACTCAATGATTTGTTTATGGCAAGCCTCGACCACGCCATGTGGTTTCACGAGGATTTCAGAATCGACCAATGGTTGCTTTATGCTCTCGATAGCCCAAGTGCATCAAATTCGAGAGGATTTACGAGAGGTAATTTCTTTACTGAAGATGGTAAATTGGTTGCTTCGGTAGTGCAAGAAGGTTTGATTAGAGTAAAAAAATAATCCACAGTTTGATTTTTGATGCTGTAAATGCAAAGACGAAAATTCATAAAAAATAGCTTATCTGGAATACCCATTCTATTAACAGCTCCCACTCTGCTGACAAGTGCTTGTCAGCAGAGTGATGTCATTACAACTGATAAAACAGTCATTGTTGTTGGAGCAGGACTTTCTGGGCTTTCGGCTGCGAAAAAACTACATGAAAAAGGTTTTAAAGTAACGGTACTTGAATCGCAAGATAAAGTAGGTGGCAGAACGAGAACTAATCGAAGCTTGGGAATCGCTTTCGATGAAGGTGCGAGTTGGATTCATGGCATTGATGGAAATCCAATAACCACCCTGGCACAGCAAGCAGGAATGACCGCAGCATTTACCGATGATGAAAGTATAAAATCGTATGATATTGGGGGAGTTCTAAGAACCCCAAATGCGTACGCTACTGCCGAGGACGAATTTTATACAATTCTAAATTCCTTAAATAAAAAAGGCAATGCTACTCAAAGCTTTGAATCAGTCTTCAATAATTTATATCCAACAAAAGCCAACGACCGCCTTTGGAAGTTTCTACTTTCAGCGTATGTGACTTTTGATACTGGAGATTTGGATAAACTTTCTTCGCTGCTTTATAATGAAGGCGAAGAATATAGTGGCATAGAAAAAATTGCCACCAATGGCTATGATACAATCGCTCAATTTTTGGCAAAAGACTTAAGTATTGTATTTAATCAACGAGTTTCAAAAGTAGATTATACAAACAAAAAGATAAAAATCACTCACAATGGAACAGTAACCGAAGCTGACTATGTAATTGTGACAGTTCCACTTGGCATTTTAAAAGCTAATGCCATTTTATTTATTCCTACATTACCACCAATCAAACAAAACGCCATTCAAAAAATAGGAATGAGTTGTATAAATAAATTCTTACTGACTTGGAATACTGCCTTTTGGGAAGATATTCAGTATATTACCTACACACCCGAAATAAAAGACAAATTCAATTATTTTGTCAATCTAAAAAAAGTAAATCCTGTGGCAAATGCTTTAATGACTTTCGCCTACGCCAACTATGCCCGACAAACTGAAACAATGACAGACGCCCAAGTTATTGACGAAATAATGTCGCACCTAAAAGATATCTATGGAAGTAAGATTCCAAACCCTACGAATATGCTTCGCACCAAGTGGCAATCAAACGAAAATGCTTTTGGGGCATACTCATACACGGCAGTAGGTACAGAAATGCAACATTTCGATGATTTGGCCAAAGAAATTGACAATAAAGTTTTTTTCGCAGGCGAACACACCGAAATTGATTATTTCTCAACTGCTCACGGAGCATATCTAAGCGGCATACGTGAGGCCGATAAAATTATAGAATTACAAAGATGAAGCAGTTCGGCAGTAACCAATTTTAGCTCATTTCACCACAAATACTTTGCTCCATACGGTATTTTACACGCTCAGGCTCAGTTTCTTGCCCAAGCAAAAACATTAATTTTGTAATTGCTGCTTCGGTTGTAATATCCGCCCCGCTTACGATTCCGATGGATTGTAATTTACTACTTGTCTGATAATGTCCTTGTAGCACCCGCCCGCCATCGCACTGTGAAACATTCACAATCACAATGCCTCGTTTGGTAGCTTGATGCAATTCATTCAAAAACCATTCGTCTGATGGAGCATTTCCAGCACCATACGTTTCTAAAATAACCCCTCGAAGTCCTTCGGTATTCAATAAATTATGCACCATTGTCTGATTAATTCCAGGGAAAAGTTTCAGAATTGTCACTTGTTCTTCGAGTTTTTTATGTACAATGAGTGGCAAATCAGGGCGAAAAGGCATAATAAAAGGAAAATTAAAATCAATCGTTACACCCACTTCGGCTAAAGCTGGATAATTTTCCGAACGAAAAGCATTAAACTGGCTACTTTCTTTTTTCTTGGCTCTGTTTCCTCTCAATAAATATGAATTAAAATAAATCGCTACTTCTGGCACAACGGGTCTTCCATTGATTTCAGCCGAAGCAATTTCCAAGGCAGTAATCAAATTTTCACGGGCATCTGTACGGGCAATACCAATCGGCAATTGGGCTCCAGTAAGAATCACAGGTTTTGATAAATTCTCCAATAAAAAGCTCAAAGCTGAAGCAGTGTAAGCCATTGTGTCGGTTCCGTGAAGAATCACGAAAGCATCGTGCTGTTCAAAATTATCTCTGACGATAGCAGCTAACTCAATCCATGTTTCAGGTTTGATATTTGATGAATCTATTGGTTTCGGTAAAGTCAAAATCGTCAGCTCAAATTCGAGTCTCTTTAATTCGGGTACATTTACCAATATTTGGTCAAAGTTAAATGGTACTAAAGATTTTGCTTTTGTATCGTAAACCATTCCTAAAGTACCACCTGTATAAATCATTAGTACTGAAGTGGAACGGTTTTTTTTGTCGGATGAAGTTAAAATTTTAGAAGTTTTGTAGGTCATTTTATTTTTTTTTCAAGAAAAAATGAAGTGTCATTTTAGGCATTTTTACGAAAAACTATATTTTTTTTCTAAAAACCAGTGCAATTGAAATTCAATTTTCGATAATCAAGTATTTTTTGAGTACTTATACTCAAAATTGAAACCAAATTTTCTATTTTTTTGAATTTAATAATTATACTATTCCAAGAAATATTTACACTTTATTGAATTTTTTTTAGATTTCTTCGTTATATTTAACACAAGAACAAAATATTATTCGGAAAAATTAAAAATATAAATTTATGAATATCCAGCCAACCTTACGCATAATTACTGACGATGTAGCAATAATTGACTGCTTAGTTGACCACGGTGAAATGTTCAAATCATTTGACACCAACAAAACTACAACTTTCTTAGTAGATGAAGACCTTCATATCGTTTTTTACTTTGCCGATTCGCATGTCGAAAACCGATTCATGATGTATATCGTTGATAACTTCACCGAAAATCAAGATTGTATGGCTTTAGTTTTGAATCATTTAGATGAACAAATTAGAAATAATCATTATACATACATCATGAAGCAAGCCAAAAGCAAAGTGTTAGATATGCTATATATGACCAATACATTCAGAGCTTTATTCGGGAAAGACAAAACTCAAGAAGCCAGCGAACTGTACTACTAAGCCCACAGAGCACGGTCAATAATCCATTGTTGAATTAATATCGACCTTGGACTATTGACCAAGTTATTCCATTTCATCAAGAAACATTTTGTAAGCCCGTTTAAGCTCATCAAAAGCCTTTATAGATGGCTGATGATGAGCTTTTTCTATACCTATCAGATACGTTTGTTCAGCCTTTATATAATCTTCCAACTCAACGTAAACCGCCGCTGCATGGTAATAGGTTGGCACATAATCGGGATGTTCGGTCAATAGCTTTTCAAGGTAATATTTCGCTCGCTGAATATCCTTATTCATATACTCCATCGCAATGGCGTAAATATTAAAAGGCTCATTTGGCTCTTCTTCTAAATACTGAAATAAAATTTTTAGACGTTCTTCTTGCATTGAATATATCTTTAATTTAGATTTGCATAATGTTATGCACGCATACTATTATTTACACATTTCAATAAATAATACTATCTTTTTAAGTACATTCATTATTTATTAGACAGTTTCTTAAAATATGCTTTTAATTTAACCTCTAAAAGCATTAATCCATCAATAAAAATCCCCCTTTAGGGGTTAGGGGTTTCTAAAGTTATGAAAATATTAGTTTGTATTTCGAGCGTACCCGATACAACTTCAAAAATCTCCTTCATTGACGGAGATACAAAATTAAACAAAGCTGGCGTAACTTACATCATCGGCCCTTATGATGATTATGCTTTGGCTCGTGCAGTAGAATTAAAAGAACAATCGGGAGCAACAATTACTGTATTGAATGTAGGTGGTGCTGATGCCGAACCACAAATTAGAAAGGCTTTGGCAATTGGTGCCGATGATGCCATCAGAGTTGATGTTGAGCCAACAGATTCGTTCTTTGTAGCTGAGCAAATTGCGGCAGTTGCTAAAGAAGGAAATTATGATTTGATTTTGATGGGTCGAGAAACAAGTGATTATAATTCAGGAGTGGTTCACGGTATTGTGGGTGAAATGCTCGGTATTCCATCATTTTCGCCAGTAATGCAATTGGATGTAAACGGAAACGAAGCAAGTATGACTCGTGAGATTGAAGGTGGAAAAGAGAAATTAACTGCTTCTCTCCCACTCGTTTTGGGTTGTCAAGAACCAATCGCTGAATGGAAAATTCCGAATATGCGTGGAATCATGACTGCTCGAACAAAACCATTGAAGGTTATTCCAGCGGCAGGTTCGGCTCTCACAACGACAGAAAAATATAGTTTGCCTGCTCCAAAAGGTGCTTGTAAAATGATTCCTGTTGAAGAAGCTGAAAAACTAATCGAATTATTAAAAACAGAAGCGAAAGTGCTTTAATAATTACGATTTACGAATTACGATTTACGAATTTTTAATTTTCGTAAGTTTTAATCGTAAATCAAAAATCTTAAATCGTAAATCAAAATGATACTCATATTCACAGAGATTGCTGATGGTGCAATCAAAAAATCATCTCTCGAAGCTATCTATTATGGCTCAAAAGTAGCCGAAATGATGGGTACAACTGCCACAGCACTCGCCATTGGTAGTGCAGATGCCGCCGAACTGGCAAAAGCAGGCAACTTTGGTGCAACTAAAGTTTTGCATGCAAATGATGCTAAACTGGCAAATCCAAATAGCATGGCTTATGCAAGCGTTTTGGCAGAAACTGTCAAAAGTACAGGGGCGAAAGTAGTGGTGGCTGCAAAATCTTCGTTTGCTGATGCCGTAACGGCTCGTGCCGCAGGTGCATTGAAAGCCGCAGTTGTTGGAAATGTTACTGAATTGCCAAATCTTAGTAATGGTTTCCAAGTAAAAGTAAGTATTTTCACAGGAAAAGCATTTGCAGATGTAAATGTGAACGGTGATGTAAAAATTCTTGCAATTAAGAAAAATGTAGTTGCTCCAGTCGAAAACGGTAATAGTGCAGCGGTAGAAACTATCTCACCCGCACTTGCTGATAGCCTTTTCGCAGCGAAAGTAACTGAAACTATCAAAGCAACTGGCATGATTTCACTACCAGAAGCTGATTTAGTGGTTTCGGGTGGACGAGGCATGAAAGGCCCAGATAGTTGGCAACCATTGCTTGATTTAGCCGATGCTTTAGGTGCGGCAACTGCTTGCTCGAAACCTGTTTCAGACTTGGATTGGAGACCCCACCACGAGCACGTTGGACAAACTGGCGTAAAAGTTTCTCCAAACCTTTATATTGCCTGCGGAATTTCGGGAGCAATTCAGCATTTGGCGGGTGTAAACTCATCAAAAGTGTTAGTAGTAATTAATAAAGACCCCGAAGCACCATTCTTCAAAGCAGCCGATTACGGTATCGTTGGCGATGTGTTTGAGGTTTTACCAAAATTGACAAAAGCGGTTTTGGCGGGAAAATAATTTTTAGAAAACATTCTTGAAACTAATTAGCCCAGATTTGGTTTATGAAACTAAGTCTGGGCTAATTGTTTAAAAAGCCCTCAAACGAAAAACACAAATTTTTAAAAGGAATAAAACACAAGTTTTATTTATATTTGCACCGTGGAAAAAATAAAACTCGAAATATTAGGACTATCGCCAAGTCAATCTCAGACTGGCTCTTTTGCATTGGTTTTATCGGAAGAAGGTGGAAGCCGCCGTTTACCGATAATTATTGGCATGTTTGAAGCTCAAGCGATTGCTATTGAAATGGAACACATTACGCCCAATCGACCAATGACTCACGACTTATTCAAGTCTTTTGCTCGTGCATTTGATTTTACGGTCGAAGAAATCATTATCTCTGACCTTAGAGAAGGTATTTTCTTTGCTAAAATTATTTGTACTGATGGAATACGCCAGAAAACGGTAGATGCTCGCCCATCAGATGCCATTGCGATTGGATTACGTTTTCAAGTACCCATTTATACAACTGAACAAATTTTGAGCGATGCCGGTATCACTACACACGAGGCAGAACAAGCCGATGAAACTGAAGATTTGGTAGAATCTGCAACCACTCGTCCGCAAAAATCGCCCAAAGATGCCCTGAAAGATTATAGCTTAGAAGAACTCAATAAAATTCTTTCTCAAGCTTTAGCAGATGAAGAATACGAAAAAGCAGCAAAAATTAGAGACGAAATCAGTAAACGTAACTAAGATTTTACGAATTAAAAAATAGATAAGCGTTGGTTTTCTTCTCGAAAATCAACGCTTTTATTTTAAAAGTGAGTACAAATGAATCTTTTTCGAGTTTGACTTTTGATTAATATCATTTATTTACTATCTTTCAATTACAAACACCTAAACCATATACAATTAGAACTTAGTTTTGAGGATGATTAGAATAATTAAAAACTTTCTCCCTATTCCCAATAATGACCCAAATCCTTTTTTTAGGTATGTGTCATACATAGATTTATTTGGCATTTTTGAGCGTGACCCATTTGGTAATTGGCTAATTCTGAAACGTTTTATTATTTTAGTTGCTGGTATTCCAACCTATTGGCGTTTGGCAGTTGCTAATCAATTAAAAGTTGAAGGTGCAGAATACCTTGAAAAACTTCCGAATCAGAATGTCTATTTCATCTCCAATCATCAAACTTATTTTGCTGACGTCATTGCGTTTTACCACATTTTTTGTTCAGTAAAATGGGGATTTCGCAATCGAGTATTACCCATTGCTTTGTTTGCTCCTCGTGCCAGAACTTTCTATGTTGCCGCCAGTGAAACCATGAAAGAAGGCTTAATTCCGAAGATTTTTAGTTTAGCAGGTGCTATTTTGGTCGAACGCTCGTGGCGAGCGAAAGGCGAAAACGTCAAACGCACCCTCGACACTTCAGCAGGTGATAATGTAGCCAAAGGGTTAAAATTTGGTTGGGTGGTTAGTTTTCCGCAAGGCACAACCAGCCCTTACGCCCCTATCCGCAAAGGTACTGCTCATATCATCAAAGATAATAATCCGATTGTGGTGCCAGTAGTAATTGATGGTTTTAGACGTGCTTTCAATAAATCAGGGTTAAATTATAAAAAACGTAATACCGAAATAAAAGTAAAGTTTAAAGAACCAATTTACTTCTCTCCCGATGCTACGGTTGAAGAAATTACAGAAGTGGTTAAAAACATTATCGAGCAAGATATGCCCGAAAGAATTGCTCGTTGGAAAAACGAAGCAGTCTAACTATGCTTCTGTTAAAAATCATTAAATTCTGCGTATATTCTACAACATCCTTTATCTTTGCAGAGGATTTATCATTGAGCTAAACAACAATGCAGAAAAAAAACAGAAAATTAGGTAGTTATCCAAGTATGCTCATCATTCTAAGCCTAACGGCAGCGTTATTTTTGGTAGCATTCAGTGGATGGATAGCCCTAACTTCCAAACAACTCATTTTGTACATTAAGCAAAATATTGAAGTTCAAGTGTATTTAGATAAGTCGCTTACGCAAATTCAGAAAGATTCTGTTAGAAATCTGATTGCACAGAAAAATTATGTTGCCTATTCGGATAATGTACCGCAAATTAAGTTTATTTCAAAAGAAAGCACTGCCGAAAAGGTTTTAAAAGATACAAACGAAGATTTTCGTTCGATTCTGGGTGAAAATCCTTACCGTGATGCTTTTAGCCTAAAAATAAAAGAAGAATACTTTAAAGAAGCAGAATTAGCTAAAATCAAAGCCGACTTAGAAAGTGTTCCAGGGATTTTTGAAGCTGATTATGCCAAAGACTTTGTTGATAGTATTAATAAAAACGCCAATAAAGCCTATTTAATCATTGCCTCTATTGTTGTTTTATTATTAATAGCCATCGTTTTTCTTATTAATAACACAATCAGATTGGCCCTTTATTCGCAACGCTTCATTATTAGAAGTATGCAGTTGGTAGGTGCAACCGATTGGTTTATTCAAAAACCATTTCTTGCCCGAGGTATTTTACAAGGATTGATTTCGGGAATCATTGCTTCAAGCTTGTTAATTCTCGTGGAGCAAATTGCAATTCGTGAAATTGAAAACTTAGGTATGTTACAAAACTTTACAAAACTTTCAATTTTGTGTGGATTTGTGATTTTACTCGGAGTTTTGATTGGAATATTAAGTACTTTTCAATCAATGTACCGTTATTTACGAACAGATTTAGAAGATTTATATTAAATAGTCCATCAATAGTTTACGATTAACTGAAATACAAAGGACATTTATTAAACATTAAAAAATAAAATAAAGAATTTTATACAATGAAAAATACAACAAATAACGCCCCATCCGAACAAACTGGCAATCAAGATGCACTTCCATTTGGCAAAAGTAATTTTACATTGATGATTATTGGCATCGTACTCATTTTTGCAGGTTTTTTTGTAATGACACTCGACAAAGAAGAGTTCGGTTTTGGATTTTTGGGAATAACCCTCGGGCCAGCTATTGCATTTATCGGTTTTCTATTTCAGTTTTATACTATTTTCAAGAAAAAATAATTTTTCGCTAAAAATATATCTCATAAAAAACTGATAGTCAAAAAGTTACATTGCTCATACTGACAATGAACTGTTTACTATCAGTTTTCGTATTTATTTACCCTCTTTATTTTTTAAAATATATGAATTTTATTGAAGCAATTATCCTTGCTATCATCGAAGGCATTACTGAGTATTTACCGATAAGCTCAACAGGACACATGATTATTGGCTCGTCGTTGATGGGCATTAGCGAACTTGATTTTACGAAAGTTTTCGAAGTAAATATTCAATTCGGAGCAATTCTTTCGGTAGTGGTTTTATACTGGAAACGCTTCTTTCAATCGTTTGAGTTTTACAAAAAACTCTTAGCAGCTTTTATTCCTGCTGCAATTATCGGTCTTTTATTAAACGATTGGATTGACCAATTGCTCGAAAGCGTAGCCGTTGTGGCAATAATGCTGGTTTTAGGTGGAATTATCTTAGTATTTATTGATAAATATTTTGAGAAGAAAGCCACCAAAGAAGATATTACTTACGTTGATGCTGTGAAAATTGGTCTTTTTCAATGTATAGCCATGATTCCAGGGGTTTCTCGGTCGGCAGCAACCATTATTGGAGGCATGTTTCAAGGGCTTTCACGCAAAGAATCGGCTGAGTTTTCTTTTTTCTTGGCAGTTCCAACCATGTTTGCAGCTTCGGGTTATAAACTTTTGAAAGCTTTTAAGGCGGGTACACTCACGTTTTCAACCAACGAATTACAATTACTGGCCATCGGAAATATTGTAGCTTTCATTG
>JAIYBU010000140.1 GCA_027488335.1 Cytophagaceae bacterium | reverse complement strand
GTTTTGGAAACATTCAAGCAAATCGGTGTTTCGGAGAATTTGATTAAGGCTTTGGCCGAAATGAAAATCACGAAGCCGACTGAAATTCAAGCAAAAGCAATTCCGTTTTTGTTGAAAAATACATCTGATTTTATTGGTCAAGCCCAAACGGGTACAGGAAAAACTGTTGCCTTTGGTATTCCACTTTTGCAACGAATCAAGCCCAATGATAGGCACATTCAGGCCTTGATTTTATCGCCTACTCGTGAGCTGTGTCAGCAAATAGCCAAGCAGATTTTCAAGATGACCAAATACACCGACAAAGTGTTTTCGGAAGCGGTATATGGTGGTGAAAAAATAGATATTCAGATTCGTAATCTTCAACGTCCAACCCAAATTTTGGTAGCAACCCCAGGTCGTTTGACTGATTTACTGGTCAGAGAAGCCGTTGATTTAACTCACGTCCGAACCGTAATTTTAGACGAAGCCGATGAAATGCTGAGCATGGGCTTTAAGGACGATTTAGATAAAATCTTGAATAAAGTTCATAAAAACAGTAATACTTGGTTGTTTTCGGCAACACTACCCGACGACCTCCGTTGGTTGATTATGAAGTATATGTCGCCCGATACTCAGACGATTCAAGTAAGCAAAACCGAAGTAGTTAACGGGCTGATTGAGCATCAGTTTTTTATCTGTGAACTCAATCAAAAGTTCGATTATTTAGTGCAATTCTTGCAGTCGCAAGGGGCGGCACGAGGCATTGTTTTTTGCCGAACAAAGGCTGATGTTGAGGTTGTTACGAGAAAATTGATAGGAAAACATTTTGCGGCTGAGGCTATTCACGGAGATTTGGAGCAGCGTGACCGTGAGAAAGTAATGCGGGCTTTCAAGAACAAAAAAGTACAGATTTTAGTAGCGACTGACATTGCCGCTCGTGGGATTGATATTGAAGCATTAGCCTACGTAGCTCATTATCAGTTACCTGACCAAATGGAATATTATACGCACCGAAGCGGCCGTACGGCTCGTGCGGGCAAACGAGGTATTTCGATTGCGTTTGTTACTCGTGACGACCTAAAGATGATTAAAGAAATTGAGAAGAAGCTGAATATTAAGTTTACGAAGATATAGACAGTCTTCAGTTGGCAGTGAGCAGTCGAATATGTAGCTTCCTTTTAGTTGACAGTTTTCAGTGAACAACTGGCAGGTTAGAAAAGACTGCCAGTTGTTCACTGAAAACTGCCAACTGAAAACCGTTGACTATCAAGCAATATCGCAAATCGTAACGCCTTGTTTGAGTGAGGCGAGAGCATCTGGGCGTTTTGGTACAAATTCTTGTCCGACGAAGCCTTTGTATCCCGTTTCTACAATTGCACGCATGATGGCTGGGTAATTTAGCTCTTGCGTATCATCAATTTCGGCACGTCCTGGTACACCTCCCGTGTGGTAATGCGAGAAATATTTGTGCGATTTTTTAATCGTTGCAATTACGTCGCCTTCCATGATTTGCATGTGGTAAATGTCATAGAGCAATTTGAATCTGTCAGAGCCCACTTTATCGCACAAGGCAATTCCCCATTTGGTAGTATCGCACATGTAATCTTTGTGGTTTACTTTGCTGTTAAGTAATTCCATGGTCATCGTTATACCGTATTTTTCAGCCGACGGCATCAATCTTTTCAAGCCAATCGCACAATTTTCGAGTCCTTGCTCGTCTGACATTCCTCTACGATTTCCCGAAAAACAGATAACTTTATCTAAACCTGCTTCTTTTAATTTCGGGAAGATTTCTTCGTAGCTTTTTACCAATTCATCGTGTAGTTTGAGGTCATTGAAACCATCATTGATGCCTTTTCCTGCACCCCACGGCATAGCACAGGTTAAACCGTATTTTTTCAATGTTGGCCATTCTTCAGGGCCTTGCAATTCGATTGATTTGATTCCCATCGCAACGGCTGCTTTGCAGAGGTCGTCCAGCGAGACTTTTGAATAACACCAGCGACAAACGGAGTGATTGATTTTGCCGTTGAGGTCGGCACCGAGTGCTTTTTCGTTGGCCGCGAAAACTTCGTTGAATGTCATCGGAGAAAACGCCACGGCTGTTCCTCCAATAATATTTTTGAGTGCCGAACGGCGAGATGAATTAGTATTCATTTTTGTAAGGTTTTGATTGAATGATTAGGCGGGTAAATTAATGAAATTGTTTGAATCTACCTTCATGTGCTTTGCAATAAAGTGTAGTGATTACACGAACCTAATTTAATTACTCTCCCAGCAACTTATTTAATCTCACCACTGATTGTACCATGGCCCGCACATCGTGGTAGTTGATTTTCCATGAGTGGCTCATGTGTCGCCAAATTGGTTCGCCTTGGCGAGTCATGAGCGGCCACCATTCGCCTACTTTATGATTAATCATTTTGTCGAATACAAAACGATGAATATTTACGTAAGCGTCCCAATATTTTTCGTCTTTCAGATAGCGGTACGCATCAAGCATTCCAATAAGCATTTCGGCTTGTTGCCAAAACTCTTTTTCTCGGTCATAAACTTCGCCAGCGTGCGAACCTTCTACATAAACTCCACCAAATTCCCAATCGACACCATTATCAACCGAGTGACTAAATGATTTCTGTATTTGTTCGTGATGTGTATCATACGGCAATTTCAGAATATCGAGGGCGTGCATCAACAGCCATGCAAATTCGGCATTGTGGCCGTAGCTGGTGTTATCTTCGGCAGATGCTTTTTGTCCGTCTTCGCTGAATCTGTCCCAACCCCAAACAATATCAAATTTGATTTGTGGAGCAACCGACCAATCGGCCCAAAACTGCGGAATACCCGTGCCATATTTGGGGTGCATGATTTTCTTGGTCAATAATTCGATGGACTCCAGCAATTTACGACGGTGTACTTGCTTGCCTGTGCATTCGTAGAGCGTGGTAAAGGCTTCCATGAGGTGCATGTGAGCATCAAGCGTTTTGCGGTCACCACCTGCAGGGCCAGCACCTTTCAAATCCCAGTTGCGATGAAACATTTCCCAATAGCCACCGTAATGGGTATCAACTACGTGTTTTTGGAGTAAATCGAATACTTTTTCGGCATATTCTTGGCCACGTGGGTCGCCAGTAGCGAGCGTATATTCACTCAAACTGTAAATAGCAAAGCTATGGCCGTAAACGATTTTTTCGTCAATAACTACTTCACCCTTGCGGTTCATCATCCAGTAAAAACCGCCGTGTTCTTCGTCCCACATTTTATTGAGTAGAAAATCAACACCATGACGAGCCATTTCGGCTAATTTTCCTCCGCCATAACCTGCACGATGTGCCGAAGAATAAGTGAAAACCGAACGAGATTGAGCAATCAACGATTTTTCGTCTTCGCCCGAATCATTGCCAAATTCATCGAAATGAGTCAGAAAACCACCGTATTCGTTGTCAACGGTGCGAGAAATCCAAAAAGGTAAAAGGCCATTATTGAGGTAAGCGACGATTTCGTCTCGCAGCTCACGGGCATGAGAAGGATTCATGTTGAATAGTTTTTTATAGAGGTTGAATAGTACTTAATGTATAATTGATAATGTAAAATGTATAATAGGTAACTTTCCTATCAAATTACTCAAATCTATAGTCCGTAGGACTTTTATATCGACGGTCGGCCGCTGCCGTAGAAACTATGACTGGAGCAATTTTCAGAATGCCGTAGATATCCAACAAATAGTCGGTTAGTTGGTTTGGTTGAATACCTACGGCATTCTTGTTATACTTTTCGATTTTATGCTACCAATATGAAAGTCCTACGGACTAAAAAGCTATGTATGCTTAAATCTATTATTATGTTAAACAATTTAATTGAAAAGATGTCTAATACAAAATAAACAATGGCTATATTTCATTTTACATTAAATTCATAATCTCATCCAAAGTAGCCGTGCCTGTTTGGTGTAATTTCTGTACTGTAACGGCGGCAGCCAAGTTAGCAATTTCGAGCGATTGTGCGATGCTTGCTCCTGTTCCTCTGCTGGCCGAAAAGGCCGCCACAACGGTATCGCCCGCACCAACGGTATCGAGTTCGGTGTTTAGTTGTAATGCTTTTATGCTTTGTGTTTCGGTTGGACTGATGTATGAAATACCGTGTTCGCCACGAGTGATTACGAGCGAACCACCCATTTTTTCGAGTAGCGTTTGTGCGTGTAAAATGCAAGCTGTTTCGTCAGCTTCTTCGATGGTTGAAATGCCTACTAATCGGGCCAATTCTTCGGTGTTTACTTTTAAAATACTATGCTTTATATGAAGTCCGTAAGCTCGTAAGTCAGCTACAAAAAGGCAATTTGGGAACTTCGATAAAATATCGTTTAATTGCTGAATTCGTTGAGGTGTAAGTAATGGATTTGGAAATTGTTGGTTGATAATCAGTACGTTAAGGGCAGGGAGTGCCGATTCGATTGCCTCCAAAATTTCATTAAAAACGGCTTCCGAAAGCGTATTGTGCGTGCCGAAATCCAGCCTGTTTTCTTCACCATTCACTGACATGGGTTTCGTATAAGTACAAGTATCCCAACTACGCTGAATTGTTTTGAGATTTGCGTTATCCACATTCAGTTTTTGGAATAAATGTTGCATTTCTCGACCGTAAATATCATCGCCCACACAACCAAAAACGTGTAGATTTTCTACGCCCAAAGCGGCTAAGTTTTGCACTACATTTCCTGCCGCACCGAGCGATGTTTTGGGCTTGCTTCCCCAAAAAACTTCTTTGCCAGTTTCAATCGAAAACTCTTGGGTTTGCTGATTAATTTCGTAGTAAAAATCAACGGCAAAATCACCAATTACACCTACTCGTAAGTGCTTGATTTGTTGAAAAATTTCCTTTATTTTGGAGGGTTGGAGGGGCATAAGAGCTAAAATCCGTCGAGTGTGTAAGGTTAAATTTTATTGATTACAATGTTAGGTATAATTTCCAAATTAATCCACATGCCCATCTTTCTTAAAAGGTTTTCCGCTCCATGCTTTTTTTGATGTCCATTCAGCGGCGGTAGAAGTCCAAAATGGGTGAGAAGCGGGCAAACCGAGTGGTAAAAATCCAAAAGTGCAAAGATACAAGCTACCAGTCGAAATATAAGGTTCGGCAATATCGGTTTGATGGCCTGCAAAACCTAATTGCAGCCAACCTTTAGTATCGAATGTACCTGTGGCTTCAAACTGATTTTGCATTACTTTTGTCAAAGCACAACGCACTTGAGCAGGATGAATATAGGCCGATAAATTATTGTTTAAAGCTACCAACGCAAGCACATGAAATGCTCCAACTCGATAGGCTATCGAACGCCCGATAGGTGGATATGTGCCTTCGGGAGAAATGAAACGCTCTTGGTGTTCGGCGTAGCGAATCATGCGTTTCATGGCCAAATCGTAGTCTTCTTTTTTGGCGAGTTTGTTTTCAACCATTACTTGCAAAACTTCTACAAACATCGGGTGAATGACAAACGAATTATAATAGTCCATCGCAAAACTTGGTCCATCGCCGTAGATACCATCGCCATAGTACCATTCGGGTATTTTCTTGAGGGCGTAATCAATGCGGGCAGGGTCATAGTCTTCGCCAATTTTTAGTAAAAAGGCCTCGGTCATGGCCGAAAATAACAGCCAGTTGCTGTAATAGGCTTTACGATTACGGAGAGCTTTAAATTCTTCTACAAAACGCTTTTTTGTTACATCATCGAGCGGGTCCCAGAGCTTGGTTTTTGCTCGTAGAAAGCCTTGTGCCAAGAAAGCCGCATCAACCAAAGGTTGCATATCTTTTCTAAAATTCAGATAATCAGGGCTTTGTGGATTGACCATGTTTTTCAATCCTTTGAGCAATTCTTCACGCAAGTTTTTGCGGAGTTTTCCTTCTTCGGTAGTATCATCTTCGAGTGCCAACCATGGAGCAATACCCGAAACTGTTCGACCAACTGCTTCCAAATGCGACACAGGAAAGTCTCTTTTGTAGGCATTTGGCCCAGTTTCGATGGGCATATTTTTTACCAAAGTTTCTTGGGCTAAATTATGCACCACTGGATATGAGATTTTATAGAGTAATTTGCTCCAATAAACTCGGTTTTGTTCGCCAGTTTCGTTGTTTTGGGCAAATAAAAATGGAGAATTTATTAGCAAGAATAATAGAGAAATTACTGTTTTTTTCATTCTGTTATAGATTTTAGGCTGAAAACTATCCATTGAAAACTCAGGACTATTTATAATGACTTGTAGCCATAAATACCTTTCCACCTTCATCGCTGGCGGTAACCGAGTAGCTAAAACCAGGGTTGATAGAATAAGCACCGTATTCACCTTGCTTGTTGATAGCGATGAACCCAACTTGAAAATCTTTGGCTTTTGCAGGATTTATTTTTACCAAACGCTCAATGGCACCTTTGCATGCTTCTTCGGGTGTTTTTCCCATTCGCATCATTTCTACTACCAAGTGTGTGCCTGCAATACGAATCACTTCTTCGCCTTGACCAGAGGATACAGCTGCACCGATTTCGTTATCAACAAAAAGCCCCGCACCGATAATTGGCGAATCGCCCAAACGGCCTTTCATCTTAAAGCCCATTCCGCTCGTAGTGCAAGCCCCCGAAAGATTTCCCGAAGCATCTAAAGCAATCGTTCCCATAGTATCGTGATTGAACGAGCCATCATCAAATTTATTTGGAGCAAAAGGCCCATGTCCTTCTTTCTTTTGTCCTTTTACTTGTTGTTGTTCGATATTCATGACTGGCTTATATTCCGACTTTTTAAGCCAGTCTTTGTAGGTTTTTTCAGCATCGGCCGAGAGTTTATCTGGCTCTAATTTAAAGCCATTGGCCAACGCAAATTGCTGAGCTCCGTCACCTACTAAAAATACATGAGGCGTAAGTTCCATTACCTTTCGAGCTACCGAAATCGGATGTTTGATGCGTTGTAAATAAGCTACTGCACCACAGTTGGCGTGTTCGTCCATGATACAGGCATCAAGCGTAACTTTTCCGTCACGGTCAGGATTTCCGCCCAAGCCTACACAACAATTGATTGTATCTTCAATTGAATTTGCTCCTGCTTCAACGGCATCTAAGGCACGACCGTTTTTTTCTCGTAAAATCTTCCAAGCCACTGCATTGACGGGCAAGCCGCTATCCCAAGTCGAGACAACGATTGGCTTTTGTGCAGCAACTGTTTTTTTTGCAAATACTTGACTAATAGATAAAAACGGCAAACTCAGTACCGACCAATGTAAAAAGTTTCTTCTTGATTGCATAGTTTGTTGATTTGTTATTTCGTAACTTGTGTATTTGTTATCGGGGATTAGTGTACTTAGTATTGGCTTCGTAATCTATGTAGTTTACCAGTAATTCACCAGTAACTAATTTCCCAAATAGCTAATCTACCAAATAATTACGTTGTTTTTAAAATAGATTCTACCACGTAGGCATGGACGCCAAAAATTTTGGCGTTTTCGCTGAGTTGCGAAATTTCGATACTTAAATCTTCTTTGAAATCAGTCAAACAGTATTTATTAATAGCGTGTTCGATTGGATTAACGATGAGTTTCTGTGCTTTAGATAAAACACCATCAATGATAATGATTTGTGGATTAAATAAATGTACTGCAATAGAAAGCCCTTTTCCGAGTTCGAGTCCGATATTATGAATGATGTCAATCGCAAAGCCGTCGCCTTGTTGAGCAGCATCAATCACCATTTCGAGATTAATATTTTCGAGCGAATCTTTATATTCACCCAATTTTGAAACTTGTCCATTTCTTAAACCTTCCTTAATACTTTTTAGTAATGAAGAAGCCGAAGTGATGGTATCCAAACACCCCACTTTACCGCAGCCACAAAGTACACCATCAGGATTTACCTGTATGTGTCCAAGTTCGCCCGCAAAACCCGATGCACCATCAAAAATTTCGCCTTTGAGTACAATACCCAAACCAATTCCCCAGTCAACATTCACCGAAAGTACATGCGATTTATCTTTTGCCAAACCAAAGTGATATTCGCCAAAAGCAGTTGCTTTTGAGTCGTTTATCACAAATGTTGGTAAACTGTAATGGTTTTCGATAAGTTTGCCAAGCGATACATCTTGGCTGTTGAGACTTTTGTAGGTATAATTAATACCCGTTTTTTTGTTAACTAAACCAGGAATCGCTACGCCCAAAGCAATAATCTCTTTACCTTTTGATACTTTTTGCTCTACTACATTATCAACTAATTGGAAAAGTGTTTCGAGGAACGAAGGGTTATTTTTGAGTTGAAGGTCGAATACCTGAGAGAAAACAATTTCGTTTTTCAGGTTTAGTACTGCAATCCGAGTATCGTGCGTATTGATGTCGAGGACCAGTACGAAATTCTTATTAGGGTTTATTCCATAAATGGCGGGGCGGCGTCCTTGCTTTGAGATTGCGAAGCCAGTTTCAGAAATCCATTTTTCTTCAACAAGCTCATCGACTAAGGCTGTAATAGATGGAATGCTAATATGCAACGAATGCGAAAGCTCGGCAATAGTATTCTTATTATTGAAGTAAAGGTCATGTAATATCCCTTTTTTCTGTTTATTTTTCTTAATATCTACAACAGACTCACGGCCATTTACTTCTACATCCATTTCAGGAATAGGTTCAGTTTTAGATGCTGACATAATATTTTAGGTAATAATAGGTTTGGTTTTTGTAAATTAGTGAGCAATTTATCACTTTTTTAAACACTTATGGTGCTAATTACCATAATGTTTTATATTTTATTGCTAATACCTTAATTGATTCTTTAAAGTAAAAGATATTATTTAATAAAAACAAAATTTCTTGCTCAGTAAATTAAAAAAAATTAATAAATAGATTGATTTGATTAAAATATTAATTTTGAGTTGTGCAAACGTTTGTTTATGCCAATTAAAGCATTATTTTAGTCAATAGTAGATGAAGTAGTTTGTTTTGTCTAAAAATGTTTCAAAAACAGTAATTTACAGCATGTCAATATGAAGCGAATTGTGTATTTTTAAAATTCAATATTTAGTACTATTCAATCTTAAATAAAACTATGATTCTAAGAAAACTCCTAAAAAGCAAACTAATTTGGGCTTCGGCGTCAACAATTCTGATTGTCTCCTGTGCTAAATTTGGGAAAAAAGAAAAGCCTTTGGTTATCAACGAAGACCCTACTAAGGCGATTGCCAAGGCCAAAGAAATTCGTGAAAAAACATCAGCTAAAGTAATTGATGGCATACAAATGACTCTTTGGGCATCGGACTCGCTCGCACCTGACCCCGTTGCGATGTCGATTGATGACCAAGGACGAGTATATCTGATTCGTACGAATCGTCAAAAAAACTCAGAATTTGATATCCGTGGCCATCGTGATTGGATGACCGAATCAATCGGACTTCAAACCGTTGAAGACCGTCGTGCATTTTTGCATAAAATTTTTGCTCCCGAGCGTAGCAAAGAAAACGAATGGCTCAAAGACGTAAACGAAGATGGAAGCCATGATTGGAAAGACTTGGCCGTAGAAAGAGACGAAGTTTGGCGTTTGGAAGATACAAATGCTGATGGAATTGCTGATAAATCTATGCGTGTGTTGAATGATTTCTATGAGGAAATCACCGATGTGGCAGGTGGACTTTTGGTGCGTGGCACAGAAATGTTTATTGGTATTGCTCCTGACCTTTGGCGTGTGAAAGACACTAACGGTGATGGTATTTTTGATAAGAAAACTTCAATAAGCCACGGTTATGGTGTGCATATTGGTTTTAGCGGACACGGGATGTCGGGCGTGACCGAAGGCCCAGATGGACGTATTTACTGGAATATTGGTGATATTGGTGCTAATATTACAACTGCCGATGGCAAAAAGTATGAGCATCCAAATTCGGGAATTATCGCTCGTTCAAATCCTGATGGTAGTGATTTTGAGATTTTTGCGGCAGGTTTACGCAATACACACGAGTTTGTTTTTGATGAATACGGAAACTTGATTTCGTCAGATAACGATGGCGACCATCCTGGCGAAAGCGAGCGTTTGGTTCACGTGGTTGAAGGCTCGGATGCTGGTTGGCGTTCAAACTGGCAGTATGGAAAATATACTGACCCGAAAAACAATAAATTCAATGTTTGGATGGATGAAAAACTATCTAAACCTCGTTGGGACGGTCAAGCGGCATACATCATTCCTCCAATCATGAATTACCACAATGGCCCAACGGGTATGGTGTATAACCCAGGAACAGCTTTGGGTTCTGAATGGAAAAATAAGTATTTCTTGGTTGAGTTTGTCGGAACTCCAACTCGCTCACATATATGGTCGTTTGGTTTGAAACCAAAAGGTGCATCGTTTGTGCTTGATGGCGAGAAAGACGTAGTGAGTGGAATCCTACCAACGGGTATAAAATTTGGCCCCGATGGTGCATTATACGCTGCTGACTGGATTAATGGTTGGGATACCAAAAACTACGGTAGAGTTTGGAAATTTGATGTAACGAAAGAAAAAAACGACCTCGAAGCACTCAGAAAAGAAACCAAACGCCTCATTCAGCTTGATTATACTGCTCAAACCGATGCCGCACTCTACGACCTACTTTCAAATGTGGATATGCGTATCCGCCAAAAAGCACAATTTGAATTAGCAAGCCGTGGTCAAAAAGGATTTTTACAACTGCATAAAGCTATCGAAAAACGTGAAAGTCAATTGGCTCGCATTCATGGTATTTGGGGCGTTGGACAATTGGTACGTCAAAATAAAGATATTAAAGGTGCTACTTTAGTGTTTATCCCATTACTAAAAGATAAAGATGAAGAAATCATTGCTCAAGCAGCAAAAATTATCGGTGATGTAAAACTCGAAAACGCAGGTAGCGAATTGGTGCCTTTATTGAAAAGTAAAAATCCAAGAATTCAGTTTTATGCTGCAGAGGCTTTAGGTAGAATTGCGTACCAAGATGCCGTTGCCCCCTTGATTCAGATGCTTGAAGCCAACAATGATGAAGATGTATATTTGCGTCATGCGGCAGTTTTAGCACTTTCTCGCATCGGAAAAGTTGAGCCAATCGTAGCTTTGGCCAATAACCCAAGCAAAGCCCTTCGCACGGCAGCGGTGTTGGTTTTACGCAGAATGAAAAACGATAATATCGCTCTTTTCTTAAATGATAAAGATGAATATATCGTAACCGAAGCTGCTCGTGGCATCAACGATGATTTATCAATTCCTGCGGCTTTACCTGCCTTGGCAGCAACTTTGGCCGAAACTCGCTTTACTTCTGAGCCATTGCTTCGCCGTGCTATTAATGCGGCTTTGCGTGTGGGTTCGCCAAAAGAACTTGATTTATTGATTGCTTTCTCGACTCGCACCGATATTAAAGATAATATCAAAGCCGAAGCATTGGCTACGCTCGGAACTTGGGGAAATCCATCAGTTTTAGATAGAGTTGACGGCCGTTATCGTGGCGTTTTAGTGCGTGATGGTGCTTTGGTGAAAGCTAAAATTCAACCGTTCGTTGGCAATTTCTTGAAAGAAACCAATGCCGAAACACTCGTTACGATGGCTGGTTTGTTATCAGAACTGAACATTACCGAACATAACAGCACATTGGCAACTATCTATAATACCTCTGATAATGCCAAAGTGAGAGCGGCAATCTTACCTGCGTTAAATAAACTAAAATACGCAGAAATAGAGTCGGTAATTAAGAAAGGAATGGACGATAAAGATGAAAGCGTACGAACAGTAGCTTTAAGTTTATTGAATAATGATAATGTAACGAAAGAGAGCTTACCGACACTCGTGAAGACAATTTTTACGAAGGGTAGTATCAGAGAACAACAACAAATTTTGATGGTTTTGGGTAAATTGACGATTGATAAAACACAAGAAGTTTTATCGGGTTTGATTGACCAGCTGAAAGAAAAACAATTATCGCCTAATGTTTCGCTTGAATTAAAAGAAGCGGTAGAAGCTTCGGGTTCTGAAGCTCTGAAAACGAAAGTGGCTGCCATCAAACCGAGTGCTTCAATAATGGATGAATACATGGAATCACTTTTTGGTGGAAACCGAAATAATGGACGTAATATTTTTAATAATAACTCTACGGCTCAGTGTGTGCGTTGCCACAACATGGGAGGCGAAGGTGGCTCGGTTGGACCAAATCTTGCTAAAATTGGTGGTACATTGACTCGTGAGCAAATTTTGCAAGCACTCATTGAGCCAAGTGCCAGACTTTCACCAGGCTTTGGAACGGTTTCGTTAAAACTAAAAGATGGTCAAGAAGTAACGGGGACACTTGCCAAAGAAAATGCCGAGGAATTAGTAATCACGACTTCCGATGCCGAGCCTTTGGTCATCCCAGTTTCACGCATTGCCAAACGAGAAAATATGCCATCGAGTATGCCACCAATGGGTAGCTTACTTTCAAAACGAGAAATTCGTGATGTGGTAGAATTTTTATCGAATTTGAAATAAAAATCAAAAAACGTTCAGTAACTTAGTTTATTGAACGTTTCTTTTTTAGAATCATTTTACAATGAAACAAATACTCGTCTTTGCTTTGTTTTTAGCTACTTATGTTGGCATTGCTCAAGGCCCAAAGGTGTTAATCGTAACGGCTCATCCCGACGATGAAACAATGTTTCCTGCAACCATCTTTAAGATTACGCATGAAATGAAAGGCACTGCCGATTTAGCCTTGATTACTGACGCTTCGGGTGGCTATAATGGTTTAGTGGCTTCATCTTATTATGGTAAAAACCTGACTGATTCGGCCACGGGACGAACGTTTTTACCTTTGCTTCGTAAGAAAGAATTGTTTTGTTCGGGCGAAGTAATGGGTATTCGGAATTTCTTTTTCTTCGACCAAATTGATGATTTTTATCAACTCGACCCGCTACCATTTTTGGCAGGACAACGATGGGATATTGATTTCTGCGACCGTAAATTGGATAAGATTCTGAAAGACGGACAATATGACTATGTTTTTTGTCTGATTCCGAGTGCCGAACAACACGCTCATCATAAAACAGCTTCGATTTTAGCCCTACGAGCAGTTCAACGAATGAGAGAAGGTAATCGCCCTGTGATTTTGGGCGGGCGTTCGCTCAACAAAAATTATACGTACTCTTTTTCTCAGTTAGAGGCTTATCCCGAAACTAAGATTTCATCAACTGCACCAGTTTTTTATTTCGACCGCTCGTTTAGTTTTGGCGAAAACAATCAACACAGCTACATGATTGTGGCCGATTGGGTAAAGGCTTGCCATAAATCGCAGAGTGGAGATATGAATAATTCGATGCACAAAGGCGAACTCGAAACATTTTGGTATTTCGATATTAACGGAAACAATAAAGTAGAATCAACAAAAGCTTTTTTTGAAGATTTACGCAAGAGTGGTTTCCTAACAAAATAAGTTTTAAAATTCATCTATTTATACCTATCCTTTTTATTATGAAAAATCAACTTTCTCGCCGTGATTTCATGGCAATTGCACCAATGGCTACGCTTGGATTAGTGTTGAGCAAACGCTCAAATACTTGGCTCGATAAGCCCAATTCAAAATTTAATGGTGTGCAGATTGGGGCAATTACGTATTCATTCAGAAGTATGCCGCACGATATTGACCAATTATTGCAATTTTGTATTGATTCTAATGTGAGTGCTATCGAAATGATGGGCGACCCTGCCGAAGATTTTGCGGGAAAACCTAAAAATCCGAATCCGTTTAGAATGGGGCCGCCACCACGCCAAACGGCTGGTCAACCACCACAACGTCCACAAATGACTGAGGAGCAAAAAGCTCAAATGGCTGAATATAATAAAACAGTAGCTGCATGGCGAGCCACTGCTTCGATGGATAAGTTTAAGGAAATTCGTAAGAAATTTAATGATGCAGGCGTAACGATTTATGCCTTCAAACCAAATGCGTTTGGGGTAAATAACTCAGATGCAGAAATTGAATATGGCATGAAGGCTGCCAAAGCTCTTGGTGCAACTTCGGTGACTTTAGAATTACCAACCGACTCGGCTCAAACCAAGCGTTTGGGAGATTTAGGAGCAAAACACAAGGTTTATGTGGGGTATCATGCTCACCTACAGGCAACTGACAGCCTTTGGGACGAAGCCTTGAGCCAATCGCCATACAACTCGCTCAATCTTGATTGTGGACACTATATTGCGGTAGGTGGAAAGAATACAAAAGAATCATTATTGGCATTAATCGAAGCTAAGCACGACCGCATCACGAGTATGCACATCAAAGACCGTACTGCCGATGGTAAAGGAAATTTAGTATGGGGTAAAGGCGATACGCCACTTAAAGAGATTTTGACTCTGATGAAAACAAAGAAGTATAAATTCCCAGCAACGGTTGAGTTAGAATACGAAATTCCAGAAGGCTCAAATGCTGTGAAAGAAGTTGCTAAATGTGTAGCGTATGCGAAGGGTTTGTTGGCTTAGTGAAGATAAACACCGTAGGAATGTCCAATTTGGACGTTCCTACGATTTTCTTACCTCAACTTATTCATCAAAACCAATACTGCCGTATCTTTTTTAGATTCGTTTATTCGTCCACGTTTTTTTCGGTCAAAGTTTCCGAGTACAATATCTTCATCTCCATCGGCATCAAGGTCGGCGGTATCCATCACGAGCCAATTTCCAGCATTTACTTCTTTGATTGAGGTAGCCGAAAAGTCAAATTTTCCTTTATTTTCGAGGTAAACAAAGCCTTCTTTTGGCTGATTTTTGAAGTCAGGAAAATAAGCAATCGTAGCAATATCTAAATCTCCATCTTTATCAAAATCACGAGCGAGAGCCTTGAAACAGCCATTGATTGGATAGAAAAATGCTTGTTTGTAGTTATTCTTGCCATCATTCAAATAGCCATAAACTCCGTGATAAGGTTTGAGTACGTGTGTAGTATAATCGGCATTATCACCACTGGTGTAGAGAATATCTTTGTGGCCATCTTTATTCAAATCTACTAATTCAAAAAACGAAGAACCACTTAATGGCGAAAAACGTAGAATTTCTTTGGTATCGAATTGCGTATTGCCTTCTGCATCTTTTCCTTTATTTGTAAACAGAAAAATACCTTCTTGTGCTTGGGCAAAAAGCACCCAAATGTCGGGTAAGCCATCTCGGTTTACATCATCAATATATGCCTTTATTGCTCCTGGAAATGGCCTGATTATTTGCTCTTGGAATTTATTATTTCCTAAACTTCTGTGCCATGTCAAAGACCCATTTTTATTTCCATAACCACAAATAAGCTGGTCGATGAGTCCATCTTTATCCAAATCGACGGCAATACCCTGTACGGGACGTGTGAGTTTTTCGAGAAGCATTCCTGTATTTTTGAATTTGGTTTTTCCTTCAAAATCAAAGCTATGAATTGAGCCTTTGGCTAAATCATTTGGGTTTAAGATACCGATATTTGTGAAATATCCTGCTCGGCTTCCTGTGTTTTGAAGGTTATTGCCAAAATCTATATCAACAATGGTTTCTTTTACTTTTTGAGCAAGAATAGTCGATGCTTTTTTGTCAAAAACACTCAACATCGAGTCGCTGGCAGCGTAGATTTGCTGGTTGGTAGCATCAATTTTTAGATAAGTAAGCGATGGGAAACTACTCTGTGGAATGGCGATAGGTTTGACAGAAAATAAGTTAGTGATAGCAGATATCGGCTCACGACCTTGGCTGGGTAGTTTTTCGGGAGCATTTTCTTCATAAAAAGCCACAATTTTAGCCCAATCTTCGGGTGTAATGCTGGCCACGCTCTCAAATTTCCCATCACTACCTTTCTGAATATCTGGATACGCTTCGCCATTGACAATCTGCAAGCCCAATTGTTGGGCCATTACGGGCAAAATATTATTTTTCCAAGTAGTTTTATCAAGCAAGCTTGGTTCTGGGAAAAGATGGCACGAAGCACAATAAGTTTGAGCCAGTTTTTCGCCTTCTGATTGCTTATTGCAGCCTACTGTGAACAATAAACCAACGAATGAAAAACAAACGATTATCTGTAAAATATTTATGTTTGGAGTTTTCAATTTTTAACTACTTTTTTTGTCGTGATACCATCTTTTCCGTACAAAGCTAAAATATAGCTGCCCGATGGAATTGTCTGCAAAGATACGTTGAGTGAGCCTTCGTTGACGATGGTTTTCCTTAAAATTACACTACCTTTTTGGTCAATTAATTCTAACCTTTGGATTGCCTTTAAAGCCGAAATTGTTAGAATATCCTCGATTGGATTAGGGTAAATACTAATATTTGATTCTTTTTCAGTAGCAAGAGGGATGGAGTTGTCGATGATTTCTTCAATTTTTATCGACGAAATATTGATATTCGCAATCGTTGTACCCAAATCAAAACTCATTCGGGCGACTAAATCGCTTGGCTCGTTCATCACGAAAGTATAAGCAAACTCCTTTTCCTTTGTGCCGAAAGTTAAGTTGCCGTATCCTGAATAGCTATTATACGGCGAAGCATTTTTACCGATATAGTTTGTCACTGAAACATCTTTGTCGGCTTTTGCTTTTATGCTTACCAAATATCTTTTTTTGTTTAGAATTGGAATATTGGCTTTGGTCAATTGCACATGCCAACCATCTTTTGATGCTGACTTTACATCTATATTCAAACCATTATTTCGAGAAAAAGTAGCGGTTGAAGTGGGTTGTACACCCAGATTCCAGCCATCGTTGGTACTAAAATCGCTTTGATAGAGTATCTTTGAGGGCAAAATCTTGGCACTTGACATCTGATTTTTTAGTAAAGCATCTACCAATTTGGTGTTGTATTGCTGGGTTGCAGGGTCGTAAATGCCAAAACCTGCACTAAATTCCCAATATGCCCAGCTGAAACCTTGTTCCTCAAACCAACGAGCTAAAAAAGTAGTCCATTTTACCCTACTTTCAATATCGGCTTTGCTGTAAGCTCCAAATTCTCCGACATGAACTGGAATGTTTTTTTGTTTGGCGAGGGTATTCAAATAGTCAAATTCTGAAATTATTTGATTTCGTTCCAGAGCCAAATCTTCCCAAACTGTACCGAGCCAATTTTGAGCGTCGCTACCAATCCATTCTGCTCCTTGATGCGTAAAATTGAAAGGATTATAATAATGAACGGTCAAAATAATATTTTTATCATCAGGAATTTTCAGACTTGGAACGCCGCTAAGTCCACCATAATTAGCTGTTCCCATCAAAATCGCCCTTGTTGGATTTGTCTTACGAATACTCTCTAAAGCATCGGTAAAATAAGTATTCCAAAGGTCGGGCGTTAGATTTGTGTTAGGTTCGTTCATGACCTCAAACAGTAGTTTTTGGTCATAATCCTTGAAGAAAGCAGCAATTTGCTCCCATTGGCTGATAAATCGAGGCCTTACTTTTTCGGGATTTGTAAAAATTTCTTCGTGGTGGTGCATATTGATAACCACATATAATTTACTCGCATAAGCCTTATCAATGACATATTTTATTCTTGCCAAAAAAACTGGGTTTATTGTGTAAGGCTCAGTTTGAGAAGCTCGTGCTACAACATCCCAACGAATCGGAATTCTGACGTGGTTGAAACCCAATTGGGCGATTCGCTCAAAATAATCATCTTTGAAAGGGTTTCCCCATTCTGTTTCGGTGGGAGCTTCAAACATATTACCCATGTTTATTCCTCGACCTAATTTTTTATTTAGGTCTTGAATCGAAAGGCTTTGAGCATGAAGGAGTTGTGAGAAGCTTAGAAAAACTATGATAAAAAGGGACTTGCTGACTTTCATTTTTTATTAGGTTGAATATTACTTCAAATTTAAATCTAATCTTGTGGATGTCCAATAAAATAACGAGAAGTCAAAAAAAGGAAGCCTTCGCTCAAAGCGAAGGCTTCCTTAAAGATTGTCAAAGAATTACTTACAAATTCTTTTTCTTCAATTCATTTACGGCAAAGTCAGCTGCACGAGCTGTAAGAGCCATGTATGTAAGCGAAGGATTTACGCACGATGCTGATGTCATTGCTGAGCCATCAGTTACGAAAACGTTTTTCGCTCCCCAAACTTGATTATTACCATTCAAGACCGAAGTCTTAGGGTCACGACCCATGCGGGCTGTTCCCATTTCGTGAATCGCCATACCCAAATATGAGCCACGGTCGTAGCCTTTTACGTTTTTCACACCTGATTTTTCGAGCATTTCAACGGCATCATTTTGCATGTCGATACGCATCTTCTTCTCGTTTTCTTTCAATTCAGCATCAAAAACTGGTAAAGGAAGTCCCCACTTATCTTTTTCGGTTGGGTGTAGATATACACGGTTTTCAAAATAAGGAAGTGTTTCACCGAAACCACCGAAGCCCATCGTCCAGTTACCTGGTTTTGTTAGTTCTTCTTTGAAATCTGCTCCGAAGCTCAATTCGGCTACGTTGCGTTGCCATCCTTGACGGCTACCACCACCTTGATAACCAAAACCACGGATGTAATCACGTTTGTCTGAGCCAATATTGCGGTAACGTGGCACATAAATACCATTGGCACGTCGGCCTGAATAGTATTTGTCTAAATCGCCTTCCCATTCGCCTGATGCACCCGTACGGAAGTGGTGGTCCATTAAATTATGTCCGAGTTGACCAGAATCATTACCGAATCCATTCGGGAAACGCTCTGATTTTGAGTTAAGCATCAATGTCGTAGAACCCAACGTACTTCCGCAAACGAAGATGATTTTTGCGTAAAACTCACGAACATCATGCGTTTGAGTATCAATGATACGAACACCCGTAGCTTTTTGAGTTTTATTATCAAATAAAATTTCTTTAGCCACCGAATCTGGACGAAGCGTTAGGCGGCCAGTTTTGGCAGCAGGAGGCAACGTACACGATTGTGTACTGAAATACGCACCGAATGGGCAACCCAAGGCACATTTATTTCTGTATTGGCAAGCGGCACGACCAACTCCTAACTGTTCTTTACGAGCTTCTGAAAGGTTAGCCACACGACCGATAGTCATTGTGCGGCCTGGGAAGTTTTTTTCAAGGCGTTTACGAACTTCTTTTTCAACACAGTACATTTCCATTGGTGGCAGAAAATCACTATCTGGCAATTGAGGTAAACCGAGTTTTTCGCCCGAAATACCTGCAAATTTTTCAACGTATGAATACCACGGAGCAATATCTTTGTAGCGAATCGGCCAGTCAACGGCAATTCCATCTTTTAAGTTAGCTTCAAAATCTATGTCGCTCAAACGATAGGACTGACGTCCCCACATGATTGACTTTCCACCAACAATATTTGGTCTGTACCAGTCGAAACGTTTTTCTTCTTTATAGAGAGCGTCAGAGTCGTTCATCCAATACTTTTCGCTCATTTCGTTGTACGGATAATCACGAGATAATTTTGGATGACTTTCTTTTTGTGCAACTGTAAGGCGGCCATTATATTGGCTTTCCCACGGTGCTTTCATGGCGTTTTCGTAGCCTGTTACGTGTTCGAGTTGGCGGCCTTTTTCGAGCATCAATACTCGCATTCCTTTTTCGGTCAATTCTTTTGCTGCCCAACCTCCTGATATACCCGAGCCGATTACGATGGCATCGTAAGTTTGGTCTTTGATTAAATCTATATTTAAGTTTGCCATTGTTTAATGCTAATTAGAGTTTTATTTATGTCTGAAAATTTAGATAAAAGACGATAGACATGAGATTGTTCGGTTGATGAAAACTCTCTTGTCCGTAATCTAATGTCTTAATTATAATGCCCAAGCTTTTTGACCTGGTTTAAGCGGGATACAAGCTTCAAATTTTCCTGGAATTGGTAAGTATTCTAAAGCCTGCGTTGCTCCAATTTCAGAGGTAAAATATCCTGTTACGGTTAAGCCTTTCATTTGAGTGAAAAATGCTTTATTGTCAATTGTGCTTTGTTTGACCATTTCGTTTTTCTGAGCTACATCCAGTGCCATGAAACCTTTTCCGAATTTTGCTTGACTATCAGCATCGAGTTTGGCTAATCCAGCATAGAATTTTTCTTGTTCTGGTTTCTCGAAACAATCACGCACGACACGCACAATAAATTTTTCGACGCCCGCTGCTTTTGCTCCTGGTGTGCCAGTGGTTGGAATAATAATGTCGGCTACTTCGGCCAATAAAGCAGCTTGGTCGGCTGTTACTGCAATGCTTTCGCCAGTATTGAGGATTTGCCCCATTGCACCTGCCATTAATGGTGCAGAAAGTACACCTCCGAGTAGGAGGGTGGCTCTTTGTATGGCTTCTCTACGATTCATGATATATTTTAGTTTTGTTTTGTAATGGTGGTATGAGCGATAGAAAGAATAAAAAATGAAGGTCACAGATTGTTATTTACGGTATTATCCATTCATTCAAAATTATCTTTTGAAACTTTCGCCTACAAATTTCATAACTTCAGGCAGAGCTGTACGCCAATATGACCACGTATGTCCGCCGTCACGTACTCTAAATTCATGTGGGATTTTCTTGTCAATCATCATAGCGTGCAAGGCCATATTGCCTTTTATCAAGAAATCATCATCGCCACAGTCGATATAGAATTTTACCTTTTTCAAATCATCGGCATTGGCAGTTTCTACAATTTTTATGGGGGCATTTTGGTAGTAATGTTCGGTCAAACGCTCCTTCCCTTTTAAATCTTTGCCATATAAGTCGCCGAAAACGGCGTTCCAGCGAGTATTATCTGCATTTTGTGTAACTACTTCCTCATCAGTCCAAATAGCTGCACTGAGTGGGGCGGCTGCCACAAACATATCAGGGTGTTTGGTAGAAAAAAGTAACGTTCCGAGTCCGCCCATCGAAAGGCCCGCTACTGCTCTGAACTCTTTTTTTGCACGAATTCTGTAATTTGATTCGATGTAAGGAATAAATTCTTTAATGAAGAAATCTTCAAATTTGGTTTTGCCATCGAAGCTATTCATGTACCATGAAACTCCTGCATCGGGCATAACAATAATCATTGGTGGAGCTTCACCACTATTGATGGTGCGGTCGGCAATTTCGGGCGTTTGGCCAAATTGTGTCCAGCCAGTTTCATCATCGGTGTAGCCGTGAAGTAGATAAAGGACAGGATATTGACGATTGGTCTTGTCGTAGTCGGCAGGGAGATAAATGCTGTATTCAACATCTTTGCCGAGGGTGCTACTTTTGATTTTTATGCTTTCTTTTATGCTTCCTTGCTGGGCATAAGTAGCGAAAGAGCCTATCGTTAAAAATAGCCAAAGTAAACGTTTCATTAAGTCGTAGTATAAGGTTGAATAAAAATCAAATATAGTAGATTTCTTGTCAGATTTTATGCTAAATATAGTTTTTTTAATAATTGTATTTAATTTTCTAATTCATTTTCAAAATTCATTGCCGTCGGTGTTGCTCAGCTGGTTTTTAACCAACGGATAAATAACAGAAAACAAATTGGCTTTAGCCAAAACTTTTATAGAATTTTGACTAAAGCCGATAAGGATTTTTTGCACTTTGCTCATCCGTCAGCTAAAGCAGACGGCAATGAATAATTTAATGAATCTTGGCTATAATTTATTCTAACTCAAAGCTTTTCTCGCTTCACGGTCAGGGTCATTTTTCAAAATACATTCATCATTCAGAATCATGGTTTCGCCTTTTTCTGATGTATATCTTGCCCAATTTGGCAAACCTCCACCGTTTGGATTTCCTGTTCGAGCAAAATTTACAAATGATTTTGCCATTTTCTCCGAAAGTCGTCTTGGCCTTGCTCCACCGCCCGTGTGCGTAAGCATAAGGTCGGTGTTATAGAACCAAAAACAAATGTCATCGCAGTGGAAGGCACGCATACGGCCATCGAAAAGTGGTGGCTGAAAACCAAACCATGCCAAATAAACAGGTGCTTTTTGTTTGGCTTTGGCATCGGCTGTGGCAATGGCACTCTTACGATTACTCATTATCATCGACCAAATTTCTACGGGTTTTTTATCAGGGAAAACCTTGGCATAACTATCCACAATTTCACCAGTTTTATCGCCGAAGCGAGATTTGAGTTTTTCTTTCACATCGCCGATTCCAATGTTTTCGAGCGAAGCATCGACTCTACTTGGCGATTGTTCGTTGAAAGTAGTACAGATAATCATCGGAATATCGGCCGAAAAGTGCGAATTGCTTGCATAAAATGTACCTTCATCTAAGAAACGCCCATCTGCAACTGGTGCAAAGCCACCACGAGCGAGATTCATGCGTTTGGCTTCATCGGCCATTTTAGCCGTAGCACGATTGGCAATGTCAATGTATTCTCTCCACGGAATTTGCTGTAATTTTCCGATTTCATTTGGCCTTAAACCTGCTTCTTTTAGTACCATCTCGCCCAATTTTTCAGAGTATTCCTTTGATAATCCACTTAATGATGAACCACTCAGAGCCACTGCTTTATGGAATAAGCCTTTGGCCGAAGGCATGGCCGTAAGTGAAGAAACTTTCGCTCCGCCGCCCGATTGACCAATGATAGTAACATTATTGGCATCGCCACCGAAATTAGCGATATTATCACGCACCCATTCGAGTGCTGCTACAATATCCAACATTCCAACATTTCCCGAAGCTGCTAATTTTTCGCCACCTGCTTTGGCTAAGTTGGTGAATCCTAAAGCTCCTAAACGATGGTTGAGTGAACAGAAAACTACATCACCAAATCGGCTGAGATTTTCGCCATGATAGCCATCTTGCTCAATACCATTGCCGTTGACAAATCCGCCGCCATGAAGCCAAACAATTACAGGGCGTTTTTTCGAGTCAAGAGCAGGTGTCCAAACATTTATTTTTAAACAATCTTCGCTTACATCGTCATAATTCCAATGGTCAACAAACGAAGCGTATTCGTTGGCGTAGCGTTTTTCCATAATCTGTGGAGCAGAATTTCCCCACCAAACCGCTGGTTTTATTTCTGTCCAAGGCTTTGGTTTTTGTGGAGGCATAAAACGGTTTTCGCCCGAAGTATCTGCACCGTAAGGAATTCCCAGAAATGTATGGATTCCTCGCAAGATATATCCTCTTACTTTTCCATACTTTGTATTGGCAACCGCAATATTATCACCAACGAAAAGTACTTGTTCGTCTTCTTTTTCTTTAGGTTTAAAACCTTGTGCTTCAGAAGTAAGCGTAGAACCAAGCCCTAAGCTTGCTGTGCCTAAACCTGTTGCACTTAAACCTAATTTTTGAATGAAATTTCGGCGATTTGATTTCATTTTGATAGATTTTATAGGGTGAATAGATGAGTTTTAGTCCACTGTCGGCAGTCCATAGTCCACACCAAAAAGATAAATTTAACTTACTGTTGACTATCGACTTATCTAAGAAACAATTTTCTTCAAATTATTGAAGCTCGTTGTAAGGTTATCAACTGGTGATGGAGCTCCGTCTTGCTCAACGAAGTAGTGTTTTACACCTGCCGTTTTAGCGGCTGCAAAAATCGGCTTGAAATCAATATAACCTGTACCAACTTCCACTGGTTTTTGTGTTTCTTTATTCAAATCTTTTACGTGGAAAAGAGGGAAACGACCTGGGTGTTTTTGGAATAATTCTGGGATATTTACACCTGCTTTGGTTGCCCAAGCAAGGTCAATTTCAAATTTAAGTAAATCAGGGCTAATTTGTGAGGCCATCATATCGAAAGGACGCTGCCCTTCAATTGTTTCAAACTCGGCGGTATGGTTATGAAAAACAAAAGTTAAACCTGCTTTTTTGGCAGCTTCGCCCGCTTTTTGAAGGATTTCGAGTGAGAGTTTTATCTCTTCCATTTTATTGACAGGAATACTGGCACAAACCAAATATTTTGCTCCACCTTCGGCTACTTCATCAACAATTTCTTGTGTATTATTTAGTAAGTTTTTCATGGGTGGCATGGCTGGACGAGCAGGTGCAGTTGTACCATCGGCAGCAGGACGTGGAGCTGGACGATTGAATGGAGCTCCACTCACGTGGTGTGCTTGCCACGACATGCCTAAATCTGAAACCAATTTTGCAAATTCTTTGGGTTTCATGCCATAAAAACCACCTTTCATACTAAAGGCCGATTCGATTTCTTTGTAGCCGATTCCTGCAATTTGCTTTAATGTACCCGTCACGTCTTTGTCTATAACCGACATGGTTGTGAATAATTGTACACCAAAGTTTTTGACTTTTTGCGGTTCGCCAAAGGCATCGGCAAAATGGGGTAATATCAAACCGCCAAGTGCGAACGCTCCTGTATTTTTAAGAAAATCTCTTCTGTTTTGCATCTTAATTGTTAGTAATTATAGGTTTGTTTATGCGTTTGAAAGGGTGGGAGGGAGACGTGTGGCGTAAGGCTTGAAAGAGAGAATTGGGCTTTTACGCCCAATTCTCGGCACTGGATTTATCTTAGGGTTTATTCGCTGGCTTTAAACTCAATCGCTGAAACTGCCATAACGATTTGTGTATCCTTAGCTTTATCATTTCTGAAAACTAAATACACATCGTGCTGACCAGCGTTTTGAGGAACGTTTATCTTGAGCTTACTATTCATATTTGGGCGAGCTGGTGGTGCGGCGGCAGCGGCTGGCGTTCCAGTAGCTGCTGGTTGAGCAGGTGCCGCTGGTGGCGGTCCCATACGCATTTCTCTTGGCTCGATTTTATCACTTGTTCCAATCAAAGCACCCGTTGGTGAATCAAGGTGAAGCTCAATAACACCACCTGCTGCACCTACACGTGTTTGTGCTTGGGCAGTAACCTCGATTTCGCTGATACCCGTTAAGTCAACATTGGTATAGCCCAAATATGATTTATCGCCTACCATTGAGAACGAACGACCAGGTGTAATTACCAACTGTGTACCTTTAGATTTGTCGGCTAATTCAGGGTTTAATGTTGGGCTTTTCAGCACCACTACATCTTCAGTTGAAAGTGATTTCATTACTTTCGTGCCTTTATCTTTGTAAGCGGCACGCAAAATATAGGTTCCGTTAGATTTCTGACCATCAGGGATTTTGGTAGAATAGCTACCTTGTGTTGCCATTGATTTGGCAGTTTTTGGCTCGTTTATATTTAAAATATAATCAACTATTATGTTGGCTTCGGCCATCGAAATTTGTGGGTGAGCTGCCATTACGTGGTCGCCCCAAACACCACCGCCACCATTGATAATTTTCTTAGAAAGGTATTCAACCGCTTTGGTATCGCCTTTGTATTTGTTGGCTACATCTTTAAGGCTTGGTCCCACCGATTTTACATCAACAATGTGGCAAGATTTACAATCACTTTTAGCCATCAAACGCTCGCCCATGGATGCAAACGCTACGGCATCAACACCACGGTGATTTTGTGATGCTTCGATTTTATCATAGCCAATTGGCATATAATCAATGCTTACGGCTACTTGCTCAGGTTTGATTTTTCCGTTTGTCAAGCTACCATCTTCTTTATCTGAAACCGTTACTTCGTAGTCGATTGGTTTATTTGGAAAATAGAAAGTTTTATTTCCTTTTTTGATATTAAAAGCTACTGCTGGTGGTTCGTTTCCAACTTTTATTTCAAGCGATTCGCTGTTTTCTTCGCCTTTTCCATCTTTTACGGTTAGAGTTACGTCATAAACTCCTGCTTTATCAAGTAAAACGGTAGCATTTTCGGTTTTGAAAACTTTCTTGCCTGCTTTGCTTTTTACCTCCCACAAATACGTTAGTTTATCGCCATCGGGGTCGTTAGTACCTGCTGATGAAAGATTTACTTTCAAAGGAGCTGAACCTGTCAGATTATCAGCTTTTGCCACTACTTTTGGCATACGATTTCCACCGTTGTATTCTACTTTTACGAGGCGAGCATTATCGTTTCCTCTAAACCAAGCTGAGCCGTATTCTAATACATAGAGGTCGCCATCGGGTGCAAAATCCATGTCGATTGCACTACCGAAATCAGTGCTTGGCATGAAGCGTTCCATTGATTTATAGTTACCGTTTTCATCCATTGTTACGGCCATAATCCAACCACGCATAAACTCTACAATCAGCCATTTTCCTTCGTAATAGTCAGGGAAAACACGCTTTCCGTTAGGAAAATCTGATTTATGGAAAACTGGGCCGCCAGTAGCACTACGGCCTGAACTTCCAACCAAAGGAAATTCTTCTGAAATACCATAAGGATACCAAATGAATGCTTTTTGTGCAGGAGGAAGATTTTTTAAACCCGTGTTATTGGGCGAATCATTGACAGGTTTAGCTGGGTCATAAGTAGAATTTGGACGAGGTTTTCCTGTTTCAAAATCCCAATCGGCATAGGCTTTGTTATCGCCTATGAAATATGGCCAGCCAAAGTTTGAGGCTTTGCGGGCCTGATTAAATTCATCGTATCCACGTGGGCCTTGCTCTGAATCAACCGAAGCATCGGGGCCAACTTCTCCCCAATATAAATAGCCAGTTTTGCTGTCAATCGTAGGTCTCCACGGGTTACGGTGTCCCATTGTATAGATTTCTTTTTTTACTAAACCATCGCCATTGTTTGGGAGGGTTTCGTATAAATTTCCTTTTGGAATTGAGTAAGTTGCATCCGCTTCTGGCTTGATTCTCAATATTTTACCTGTTAAACTATTTGTATTTCCTGCTCCACGTTGGTCGTCCCAATATTCCCAACCTTTTCGTTCATCCAGGTTTGCGTAGCCAGGTGTACCGCTGTTTGAAGTATTATTTCCAACTGTCAGATAGAGATTTCCTGCTTTATCGAAAACCATTCCACCGCCTGTATGGCAACATTCTTCACGTTGTGTAGGCACTTTTAACATGATTTTCTTGGAATCGGCCACGAGTTCTTCACCACGTAATTCCCAACGAGCCAAAACATGCTGATTTACATCTGGGTCGGCATAGTACATGTAAATCCAGTGGTTTTGCTCAAAATTTGGGTCATGAATCAAACCCATCAATCCTTCTTCGGCTTCACGCTTTACCCCTTTGGCATTGGTATATTTGGTGTTTACTGGAATCATTGCCAAGGTCTTGATTTCACCAGTTTCGGGATTGTATTGTTTCAATGCTCCTTTACGTTCGACGAACAGAACTCGGCCATCTTTTAGCAAAGTCATTTCCATTGGTTCGTCGAGTTTTTCGCCCAGCACTACTTTTGTAAAGCGGTTTTCGTCGGGGGCTTTTTGAGCCGTTGCATTAAAGCTGCTTATGGCAGTGAGTGCCGCAAAGATGCACGGTAGGGCTTTTTTGATTTGTTTCATTTTCTTTGGATAATGTAAACTTAGATTCATTTGTTCGGCGTAAATGGTTGAAGGTTTTTGAATAAACAAAAATGCAAATAAGAAATTATGGAAAAACGATTTATCGGCACATTGTTTAAAGTATTCGACAAATAAGCTTTTTTTTAGGATTTGTTGGATTTTAGCCTGTATGATTATTGTACCAATTTGATACAATGATAGACACTTTCTTTGAATATTGCAAATAATTCTTTATTTTTGCATAAACCTAAACTCTTATGACTAAAAATATAGACCTAAAAGAATATTGGGAGAATAAACCACGCCTTTTGCCAAGTGTTTCGATTGATTGTGTAACGCTGGGTTTCTACAAAAGCCAATTAAAAATCTTACTTCTGAAATATAAAAACACTGAATATTATGCCTTACCCGGTGGTTTTATCAATATAGATGAAGATTTAGAAGATGCCGCTCAGCGGATTTTGGAAGAAAGAACAGGGCTGAGGAATATTTATCTGGAGCAATTTCATGTTTTTGGTAATAAAAATCGCCGAAATGATGAGACTCACCGAGAGATTATGTCAGGGTGTGGTATAGAATTAAAACCTAATAATTTTTTGTTAAATCGTTTTATCTCAATTGGGTATTATGCTTTAATTGACTTCTCGAAGGCTACTCCAAGCCCTGATGAATTATCTGATACTTGCCAATGGTATGATTTGGATAAGATTCCTACTTTGATGTTTGACCACAATGAGATTTTTCAGAAAGCCCTCGAAACTTTACGTATGATGCTGGATGAAAAATTAATAGGGTTTAATTTACTTCCCGAAACGTTCACGATTAATGAATTACAAAATCTTTATGAAACGATTTTGGGTGAAAAATTGGTGCGTTCAAATTTTCAGCGAAAAATGCTTAGTTTAGGGATTTTAGAACGAATAGAAAAGAAAATGACAGGTGCTGCCAATAAAGCACCATATCTGTATAAATTTATTGGCAGATAAAGGCGTTTTTTGTCATAAAAAATCATCATAACCGTCGAAACCTGCGTTCTATTTTTTATCTCCAAAGTATCATCAGATTCGATAATTTTCGATTCGTTGTTTAGTGTTTTCTATCGGTAGGAGCAGACTCGGTGCTTTGGTTTACCTACCAGTTTTCAGGGTATTAAGTTATCCAGTTTGCCTAAAAATATTATTGATTTTCGAGTAAAATTGTAAGTAAAAGTTCTAATAATTTGTTTCGGTTATTAGGTTGGTTTTATTTGTTTGTTATGATTACAATCGTGCCATTTGCCCCTCTTGCTCCGAAGGCAGCACTATTGCCATATTTTACTGCACCCAAAGATTTTATATCTCTAACCGTTAAATTATTTAATATGTTCATCACGGTAGATTCATCATCAATAAAATTGCCATCGAATAGTAGGGCAGGAGTGAGTGAGCCTCCACCACCACCTAAGTTGGTATTTGTACTGCGAAAATGTATTTGATATTGCCCCTGAACATTGATAACCATTAAGCCTGGAATACGGCGGAGTAAATCAAAAACTGTTAGATTTTGGTCACTTTCGCTTATTTTTACCGTAATATCATTGGAGACAATTTGTGGAATGGTACGCTCTTCTGTTAATTCGGCAACCTTTTTTTTGTTGAAGATTGCTCCTTGAATCTTTACTTCACTTTTGATGCTATCGACTTCAAAACCTTTGAAAGCAATTTTCGATGAATTGGTTTCCGATGGTGGAAGTGTTTCAAATGTTTGCGTTTGTGGGGCATAGTCATCGGGCAATAAATTTGCCATTCCTTCTGCTCCCCAATAACCTCTTATCAGAATACCGTTGGGTTTACTCAACCAACCATTTTCGGTAAAAACAGCATAATTACGCACTAAATCAATGATTGAATAGGGATTTGGATAATCAGCAAAAATGCGAATCGGAACGTAACGGTTAGTAGAAAAAACCATTATCGGAAAATCTGACTGTAGGATATATTGACCATTTTCAGCATCATATCGACAAATTTCTTCGGGCGTACATTCGGCTAATGCTCCACTCGAAATTTCGCTTGCTACGCTTGTTCGACCGTAATACATCGTTTTCGGACGAAGGATTTTGAAAATAGCAAAGCCGTTTTCTTTGAGTTTACGTTGTGATAGTGAAACTAAAAAATTTCGGAAAGAATCGTTGTAGGCTTTTTCTCGATTTTTTGCCCATTTTTTTGATTGTTCGGCCGAAACTGAATCGAGGTTCGTGAAAAACTTGAAACCTGCAAGGTAGGTTTGCTCGCCATCGGTTTCAAATTTCTCCATCTGAAAAGCTATTTTCAAACCAAAGGCATCGTTTTGAATCATAACGGGTTCTTCTGCCGTGGCAATAAGTTTTTTCTTATTGTTATAATCCAACTTAATTATTTCGGGATTTAAGATTTTACAATCTTTAAAGAAATTAGATTCTCCGAGCAATCCTCGACTAAAAAGCTTCCATTTTCTCCGCCATTCTCTATCGTGTTGAGCAATTACTTTTACTTCGTTGAGTTCAACACCATTTTGCAGGATTATTGTTAAGTTATGTTGTATTAAACTTCCTTTGGTAATAGCCGTACGGTACCTTTCGTAGCCAATAAATGAGGCTATTAAATCGGCTTTTTGAATATTACTGGGAATTTTAATAGTATAATTTCCATCAATATCCGTAGTTGTACCGATACGAGTATTATTAATAAAAACATTGGCAAACGGAATGGGCGTTTGATTTCGTTCGACCACTTTCCCGCTGATTTGCCAATAGTTATTTTGCGAAAATGAGGTATTGAGCGAAAGAGTAAAAATAAAAAACCATAGAAGTTTTTTCATTTTGTGGTGGTCGGTAAATGCCCGATGTAGTTTAATAGTACATCGGGCAGAATTTTATTTAATAATACGTTTCGCACCTTTGGTGTTGATAACTTCAACACGCTGAATATCTGAACTAATTGTCAGATTATGAGCAGATTGTGATAAAAATGATGAACCAAATCCGATTTCTTCTCGGCGAACTTTACCGTTTTTGAGTGTAATTAAAGCGGTTGTTTCGTTGGCTTGTAGCGGAATTGTTTTTACAGGAAAGTGATAATCGAATACCTTAATAATATTTTTGTTTTGTGAGGTAAGCGTGCGTAATTGCCCTTGCGGAGTCATGATTTTTACCAAAGCTTTGGCATCGCCCGTTACACAATAGCCACTTTTTTCGAGCGAAATTGGCTCAAAAGTCCCATTACCTTTGCCTTTTAGCAATAAACCATTAAACGCATCATTACGCCCTGTACCTAATTCTATTCCAAAATCATTGCCTGCTAAAAGCACATCGAGGTTTCCGTCTTGGTCGAAATCTTGAGCTATCATACCAAAAATTGGTGCAAATTGGGCTTCAAGTGGTAATTCTCTTATCTCGAAGTTACCATTTCCTTTATTTTCTATGTAGCTGCTTCTGAGCCAGTTAGCTTTTAGCACAAGTGCATCTTTGAGTTCTTCTGGTTTCAGAATTTCCTTAATCGTAGCTTGTGAAAACTTTGCATAGTTCTGAAAACGCTGACGGGTTTGAATAAATTGCTTAGCCAAATCGTCACGGGTATTATACGGAAACTCTTGTAGTTTATCTTGTTGGTCTTTGAAATAAACCGTTGGAATGGCATCGTAGAAACCATCATTATTGAAGTCTTTGGCATAGATGCTAAATGGATGCTCGTCGGAAGCTTGCATGAGCGTATTGATTCCCATATTTCCCGCAATGTAGTCGATGTCGCCATCATTATCAAAATCGCCCGATGTGATGCTATTCCACCAACCGATTTTATTGGCAAGTGATGTATTCGGTGTCTGAGCAAAGCCGAAGACTCCTTTATCATTTTTCAAGAAAGTAATTGGCATGAACTCTCCTGCCATTACTAAATCTTGCCAGCCGTCATTGTCAAAGTCAGACCAAGTAATGTCGCAAATCAAACCAATGTTTTTGAGTTGAGGAGCAATTTGGGCGGTTACATCAGAAAATTTGCCTTTGTCGTTTCTCAAAATATAGCTACTAACAGCTTTAGGATATGCCGACGGCTCCACACGGCCACCCACGAAAAGGTCTAAATCTCCATCGTGGTCGTAGTCGGCCGCTTTTACGCATGAGCCACTTTTCAAAAATTTTGGTAGTGCATCGGCTGCTAACTGGAAATGCCCTTTTCCATCATTCAGATAAAATTGGTCTTGTAATGAAGGCGAATTTACTTGAAACTCCGAACTTCCGCTTACAATATAAAGGTCTAAATCTCCATCGCTGTCGGCATCGAAGAGTAGTGTACCCATATCCTCCGTGATTTTATCTTTCCCATCTTTACCCAAAAGTAAATCCTGAACCGAAAACTTTCCATCTTTTCCTTGAATCAAAAACTTTCCTTTATGATTGTTTGAACCGCCCACAAAAACATCTTCTGTACCATCGCCGTTGACATCACCAACTGCCAAAGCTGGCCCAAACTGCGATAATTTATGCGGAATTAGCTTCTGCACATTGAAGTCGATGTAGTCTTCTTCTTCGTGCAAATAATTAATTTTTAATTGGTCGGTTACGTCTGCAAATAAGAGATTTGCCTTAGCCAATTGCACATCGGGAAGTGGCGGTGTGGCATTTTTTTCATCAAGTGTAATTACTTGATTAGCCTTGAGATTATCCAGTGTTTGCGTGTAGCCGTTGCCCCAAGTTACTTTTAGTTGAGCTATTTGCTTATGTTTTCCTAAACCAAAATGAGCAATCGGCTCAACAGTTGAGAGGTATCCACGGTAAAGAGAATGCTCATAGACTTGTTTTTCCCCTTTGCCATATTTGATTTCGACAAATGCACCAATGCCTGCAACATTGCTTTTGTTTCCTTTAAATTTTACTCGTAAGTAGTTACTTTCTTGTGGTCGGAGTTGCACCAAATTATTTTGATAAACCGATGCCGAATCATTGATATTATTGACCACATAGTCAAGGTCTCCGTCGTTATCAAGGTCGGCATACGCTGCTCCGTTCGACGAAGTGGGCTGCGTGATTCCCCACTTATCGGTCACATCATCAAAGCCCAAATGCCCGTTATTATGGAAGGCAAAGTTTTTGAGTTTAACCGATGGAATGTAGTCTAAAAGATACATTGGGTCGGCAAAATTACCTACCGATGAGCGATAAGCGATAAAGTCTAAGTCGGTAATATCACGAGGAAAACCATTGGTGATGATAATATCACGGTATCCGTCATTGTCGAAGTCCGTGACCATTGGTGTCCAACTCCAGTCGGTTTGAGCTACACCAGCTGCAAAGCCAATTTCGCTAAATACCATTTGCCCTTTTATTGGATTTTTACCTTGATTTACTTGTAAGGTATTGCGAGCAAATTGATAAATATAGTCAAAACGGTCGTTGTTTTGATAAGTGACGTAGCTATTGGCGGGCGTCATCATTTTCTTGCGATAATTGGTAGCGGGCATCATATCAAGAGCGATAATATCCATCAATCCATCATTGTTTATGTCAGATACATCATTACCCATGGCTGAGTAGGAAGTGTGTTTGAAATACTCTTTCGCTTGCTCAGTAAAAGTGCCGTTTTTGTTATTGATGTAAAGCAAGTCGTTGGTTAAGAAATCGTTGGTGACATAAATATCTTTCCAACCATCTTGATTAATGTCAGTAATGTTAATGCCCAACCCGAACGCATCATCAAAAATACCCGCTTCTTTGGAAACGTCTTCAAAATGAACTACGCCCTTTTCGAGAGTATTTTTATATAGTTTATCCGATTTTTTTGAAAAGATAATTTTACCTTTTTCATTATATTTATTCGGAAAACGGCTATCTTCCATTTGATTTACTACCAAATAAAGGTCTAAATCGCCGTCGTTGTCATAATCGAAAAAAGCTGCCGTTGTTGTGTGGGTAGTATCGGCAATGCCGTATTCTTGAGCCATTTCTTTGAAAGTTGGCACGCCTTCTTTATCAATTCCTTGATTAACATAAAGCAAGTTTGCTCGTTGTGAAGCAGTTTTTTTGACTGTTGCAGCAATGTAAATATCCAATAAATTATCGTTGTTGATGTCGATTAGCGATACGCCGCTACTCCATTTTCCTTCCCCGCTTACTTTAGCTTTGTCGGTTACATCAACAAACTTCAATGCACTGCTCGAATCAGCAGTTTTGTTCAGATAGAGTTTATTACTTACTTGATTTCCTGTAAAGTAAATGTCGGTTTTGTTGTCGTTGTTGAAGTCGCCCATTGCCACGCCACCCCCATTGTAGATATACTCGAAACTTACGATATTCATGGTATCATTTTCAGTAATTCTATTAGAAAAATGAATGCCCGTATCTTCGGCCGAAAGAGAAGTAAATAGTGAATCATTTTTCTTACTGCAAGACGCAAGAAAAATAATACCAGTTATTATAAATGAACAACATAAAAACAGAGAAAAACGACTAAAAACTTTCATGGGTTAAATAAGCATAATTATAAAAAAATAGAGATGGCAAAAACTGCCATCTCTTTAAATCTATCTAATAGTTTTTTAACTTAATCACAAAATCAAATGGCTCAATCAAAGATAGTCGAAATATCCAAAACAATAAAGCGACTATCTAAAAAAGCCTTTTTTTACTCATTAATTATAAGCACCATCTTGTACTAAGGTAGCTTTTCCATCTTTCTCTGACCTGTCGATTGCTTCTTGAGGAATCGGGAAGAATTCGTTTTTACCTTTTACAAATCTTGCACCTTTTTTGTACACACGCTTGGTAGCCTCTACCTCATTATATTTATTTAAAACGTCAGCTGAAATACCCCATCTTTGGAGGTCAAAGAAGCGGTGCCCTTCCATACCAAATTCTAAACGATTTTCAAATCGAACCGCTTTGCGAGCGACAGTTTTATCAGTCCAAGGAGTAGTATAGTTTTTAATGACATAGTTTGCCGCAGGTTCTGGGTTACCTTTTGAATCAAAGACAAGCGTATACGAATCACGGGTTGAGCCTTGTACTGCTTTCTGCACAAAACCAGCAGGATTTGCTGCACGAGTTCTGATTTGATTGACGAGTGCACGAGCTTTGTCTAAACTTCCAATTTCAACTTCACACTCAGCCAACCATAATAAAATCATGCTGTATCGCATAATGCGGTAGTTATTGCTCGTTAAGTTCCCCCAACCATTGATACCCGTGAAGGCTTTTGATGGAATGTGTTTTTTTGGTGAATATGGCCCAGCATACGTTTGGTCACGGATGAAATCAACGTTATGAATTTTATAATCGATAAACAAAATACCACGACGGCCAACGGTATGGTCGAGACGAGGGTCTAAGTTACCAGCGTACGGAGTAAACGGGTCGTCTAATTTTAAACCTTGGTCATTTTTTACATCCGAATTGTTGAATGTATCAAGTAGAGGCAAACCATTGTCATCAGTTTTGAAGGCATTTACCAAGTTTTGTGATGGTTGATAAAAACCACAACATCCCCACGGAGAAGCATACGGGTGAGCCAAACCAACACCTGCATTGGCAGCATCGCCCGATGCACTCGAAGAAGCGTATTGAATCTCGAAGATAGACTCTTGATTATTACGAGTAGAAGCATCGTGGTTATCTCTGAAACTTTCAACTAATTTGAATTTTCCGCTATTTACTATTTCATCTAATATAGTTTTTGCCGCAGTTAATTTTGCTGAATTGGCTGCTCCAGTAGCTATATCAAAACCTTGAAACATCAACGCTTTTGCTTGAAAAGCTTTCGCTGCCCATTTGGTTGGGCGGCCAACCTGTGCTTGTTTATCGGGTAAAACAGCCGCTGCATCAGCAAAATCCTTTTCGATTTTTGCCCAAGCTGCAGGGTCAACAGGTACTTTCGTACTTTCTAAATCATTCAAATTAAAGGTAGCATCATCAATGTAAGGAATGTTTTTCCACATTTTCTTTGCTTCAAAATGAAATAATGCACGCAAAAATTTCGCTTCAGCAAGCACTTGTGCCTTTCTTTCGGGACTAATATCTTTTACTTCTTTTAGCGTATTAATGGCATCATTCGCACGAGCTACTCCTTTGAAAAGACCTCTCCATTTATTTTTAATGTGGCCATTGGTTGCTTGAAAATCCCATTTTTCGAGGAATGACTCTTCGGGTTGGTCACCCGCATCTGTGCCTTTATAGGCATCATCAGAAGTAAGTCCACCAAAAACCCAGTTTTGAATATCATTCTCCCACGGAGCTTGGCCGTCTAAGCCTTGCCCGTCGAGCATGGCATAAGCACCTAACAAAACACCTTCTACTCCTTTAGCTGTTTTTAGGGCAGTTGGACTGTATTGTGCTTGTGGGTCACGAGTCAGGAAGTTGTCGCTACACGCAACCGCCAGACTAAAGACGATTCCAGTAGCAAGTGATATTTTAAGAAAATTATTATTTTTCATATCTTGAATTAGATTTAAAATTAAGTTTATCTCGATTTTTAAGTAAAAAAATAATTAAAAACCAAAGTTGATACCTACAATTACTGTTCTCGATACAGGCATATATCCACCATCAAATCCTAAAGTATTGTCAGTTCCTGTTTGGATTTCAGGGTTAAGACCAGTGTATTTGGTGAAAGTTGCTAAGTTTTGTACTTGCAGATAGATTTGTGCGTTATCCAAAGCTGTTTTCTTGATAGTTTTTGATGGTAAACTGTAAGTCAACTGAACATTCTTGATACGGAAATAAGAACCATCTTCAATGAAGTAGCTTGACGGACGGCTACTAACTTGGTCGTTGGCATCCATGATAGGTACTGTTCCTGATGGATTTGATGGCTGCCAAGCTTCATATAAGGCACGCTTAGAGCGGTTTCCTTGGAAAGTGTTGAAATCAGAGAAGTAACGAGTATAGTTAAAGATATCATTTCCTTGACTTCCGTTTGCAAAGATTGTTAAGTCAAATGCTTTATATCCTAAATTTAAGCTCAAACCGTACGTGAAATCTGGGTGAGGATTTCCGATAATTGTACGGTCAGCATCCGTGATTTTTCCATCACCATTTATATCAGCTACTTTAAACTTACCTGGTTTGTTATAATCTTCGTATTTAGGCCATGCATCCGCTTCGGCTTGTGTTTTGAAAATACCTTCGATTTTATAACCATAGAACGATGAAATTGGTAAACCTGCTTGAGTTAAAGTGATAGCTGGTACACGCGAAGCGTATCCGAAATAGCGAGTATTAGGGCTTGCATCCAATTTATCAACGTTGTTTCGGTACGTAGAAAGGTTAGCCGAAATACTATAACGAAGACTACCAACATTGCTTTTGTAGTTTACGCCCAAATCAAGACCTTTGTTAGTCATTTGTCCTACGTTGAATGCTGGAGCACTTGCATCACCTGCTGTAAATGTGAGCGGTGTCGTAAATAACATGTCTGAAGTTACACGTTTCCAAATGTCAATTTCAAAGTTTAATTTACCTTTCAATAACGAAGCATCTAAACCTAAATTTGTAGAGGTGGTTGCTTCCCATTTTGCATTAGGATTACCAAAGGCTTGTGCATCATAGCCAAGACCTGGAGTGGTTTGGCTTCCATCAATCGGATAACCAGCGTGGAAAATATCAGAACGGTAAGTTGTGTAAGCGTTATAATCTCCGATTTTTTGGTTTCCTGTTTTACCCCAACCAAAACGAAGTTTCAAATCGCTAACAAACGGAAGAGCTTTGGAGATAAAATCTTCTTGTGATAAACGCCATCCCAAACTAAATGCAGGGAAAAGTGCATTTCGTGAAGCAGATAAGAAACGAGACGAAGCATCGTTTCTGATGATTGCTTGCACCAAATATTTGTCGTTGTAAGAGTAGTTGACTTTACCAAACTGAGAGAACAATGTATAGTCCTTATCAACACCACCGTAGTTTGATACTTTGGTTGGGTCTCCTAAGTTTAAGTAACTGATGATTGGTAACGTTTCAAACGCATAACCATTACGTGCAGCACCGAAAGTTTCGCCAAATTGCTTAATTGCTTCCAGGCCTACGTAAGCATCAACCTTATGAACGTCTCGGAATGTTTTACTAAACGATAACGTATTTTGCCATACCCATTGGTACTCATATTGTGACCTTGACTCTGAACCGTTATTAAAGCTACCTTCAATATATTCTGGGTTTGCACGGCCAATATTCAATTGTCTTTCTGTTGTAATATCAATACCTAAGCTGGTTTTTGCAGTTAAGAATGGAAGAATGTCATATTCACCATATACATTACCAAAACCTCTCAAGCGGTATTTTCTATTATCTGCCTCACGTGCAAGAGTGGCATAAGGATTAGAGTTGTTGCCTAAGTTCGCACCACGAGAACCTGAGTAAAAACCAGCGATGTCATAAACAGGTAATAAAGGATGGTGTTTGTAAGAACCCGAAACTGCATTTTGTTCTTCGTTATTATTAAATCCACCTTTACGATTATCAAGCGATACAGTGAAGTTTTCTCCGATTCTCAATTTCTTGTTAATGGCTGAGAATTCGGTATTTGAACGTAATGTATAACGGTCATAACCAATAAATTTCACTACACCATCTTGCGAAAAATAACCTACTGATAGGGCATAACGGCTATTCTCAGAACCACCACTTGCTGATAGTTGATAGTTTTTGATTGGTGCAGTTCGTGTTACTTCTTTCCACCAGTTAGTATCTGCCGATTTTGTAATCGCATAAATATTATCTGGTGTCAACGAGTAAAGAGCAGGATTGGTATTGGCAGCCCCCTCTTTTCCTGCACTTGGAAATACATACGCAGGAATGGTTACTTCGCCATTTGGCCCAAACGTATATTGTCCGTGTGAAGGTGTTTTTCCTGCGTATTTATCTGCCAAATAGAGGTATTGACCTAACTCTTTGGCATTTAATGCTTGTACGTCGTTTGATACTTTTTGTGAACCATAGTAAGCAGAGAAATTGATTTTTGCTGGTCCGATTTTACCCTTACGAGTAGTAATAATAACTACACCATTGGCCGCACGTGAGCCATAAATTGAAGATGCAGAAGCATCTTTCAAGATTTGGATGGTCTCAATATCATTAGGGTTTAGGTTTCCTTGGTTTTCGGTTGGCACACCATCTATAATAAATAGTGGGTCGTTATTACCAATCGTACCAAAACCACGAATACGAACCGTTGCATTACCACCTGGCGTTGCATCGTTTACGATATTCAAACCCGATGCACGACCTTGTAACTGCTGTGCAAAAGTAGTTGCAGGAACTGATTGTAATTCTTTGGCATTTACGGTCGTAACTGCTCCTGTAATATCTCTTTTAGATTGTGTGCCGTAGCCTGTTACAACAACTTCATCTAAATTCGCAGCATCTTCTTCCATCGAAACATCAATGGTGCTTTGTCCGCTCAATTTAACTTCTTGGTTTTTATAACCAATTGAACTAAATACCAAAGTTCCGCCAGCGTTTGGAACACTAATCTTGAAATTGCCAGTAGCATCGCTAATACTACCAGTAGTTGTACCTTTCACCGTAATACTTGCCCCAGGTAGTCCTTCTCCTTTTGAATCGCTGACCTTACCTGTAACTGATTTTTGTGCAAAAGCCACCACTGACATCAGCCAGAGTAACCCGCACAACAGAGTCCCTTTGATGGGAACAAAGTAATTTTGTTTCATAGTTTCGATTTTAGTTTAGAGTAAATTGAAAAATTAATTATGTAATAAAAATTGAAAAACACTGTGATTTACCTTAGCTAATAGCCGCCTCATAACTTCACTGAAAATCTGCTTTAGAGAAGATATAAAAAACCTTAAAGTATTTATATGTGCAATAGTTGTTGTGTTAATTCCTATAACTCGAAGAAGAGAGTTGTGGGAGATTTCTCGTTACTCGTGGGAATACTTTACGAGCAAATTACATGAACAAAAAACTTAGCATTGTTTTGCTTATTTATTGTCCAAAACGCTATTTTTAATCACAGCCTTATAGTTGGGAAAAGTTTTAACGCTTAATGAGTATTGATAAAGTTATATTTATGATTGTTATTATGCAATTATAATAGTTCGGTTGAATTTTTGCAAATATTTTTTAATATTTTTATGTTTTTAGGAATATAAATTAAAAAATATTATTAATTCGTAGGTCTAATGCCGTTTGAGGCTTCATAAGGAGAAAATAACCTATTTTTAAACAGAGGTATTTAGGAATGTATAATAGTAGAGATTTAAACAAGCCATTTAGAAAACAAAAACGTCATGCAGAAATCTCCGCATGACGTTTTTGGTATTTAGATAATTTTATTCTAAAAATATCTAAATATTAATATCCAGGGTTTTGCTTTAAGATGTCAGCTCCCAATAAGTCAATTTGAGCTTGAGGAAGTGGCAATAAAGCATGCTTAGCTTGATATGTTGCACCAGCACCTAATGTATTTGGTAAGAATTGGCTTTCATACTTCAAGTAAGCGTTGATTGTTGCAACATCTTCTCCCCAACGAACTAAGTCAAAGAAACGGTGTCCTTCCATCGCTAACTCCAATTTACGCTCAAAACGAACAGCAGTACGAGCAACCGCTTTGTCAGTCCAAGGAGTAGTATAGTTTGAAATTACATATTTAGCAGCTGGGCCACCATCTTGAGTAACAAATGAAGCTGGATTAGCAGCACGTGTACGAATCATATTTACATACTCACGAGCTTTCTCCAAGCTGCCAATTTCAACTTCACACTCAGCAGCCATCAACAATACGTCAGCAAAACGGATGATTGTTACGTTCAATGCTGTATAACCAGGAGTCCAAGAGCTGTTATCTTGCAACGAACCTTTTTCAGATTTGTAGTAAGAATACTTCTTTGGAGAGTACGGGCCACCATTTGGTTGGTTACGAATCCAGTCAAATCCTGGGTGTTTTTGCCAGTCTAAGAACATGATACCACGACGACCAATTGTGTGGTCAAGACGAGGGTCAACTTCACCTGCATCAGGCACAAATGTTGCACTTGATTGGATACCCATATCAGTCTTTAATGCATTTGCTGGTTGGTTGTAAGAACCGTCTAACAATGGTAAACCATCTTTTGTACGGTATGAGTTACCTAATTCAAAGCTTGGTTGGAAGAAACCACAACAGTTACCAGGACCATTAGGACCAGTGTTGTATGGCCAGTTCAAGTCACCATCAGCATTGGCATTGTTTACACTACCTGTATTAGCAGCAGCCTGTACCGCAAAAATTGACTCAGAGTTATTATCATTAGATGCTTTGAACAAATCTGGGAAGCTTGGTACTAAAGCATATTTTTTGCCATTTGTAGTTACACCGTTTGCAATAACAGCGTCCAAAAGAGTTTTTGCTTCAGCATACTTTCTTTGTGCCATATATACTTTTGCTAAGTATGATGCAGCAGCCCATTTGTTAGCACGACCCGCTTGCCCCTGTGTTGCAGGCAGATTATCGTAAGCAATTTTAAAATCAGCTTCGATTTTTGGCCATAAATCAGCATCATTCTTGATTTTTTCGATACCGCTACCTACATCTACTGTTTCGTCAACATAAGGAGTATTGTTGTAGTTTCTCTTCAATGAAAAATAGAAGTGACCTCTCAAGAATTTCGCTTCAGCTTCGATACGTTTCTTGTCATCTGCTGATACATCTGCTTGTGCATCTTTCAATAAGCTTAAAACGTTGTTTGCACGTGCAACTCCTTCGTATAAACCACGGTAATTATCATTAATAACACCTTGACTTGAAAGATATTCAAAACGTTGAATAGGGTTGATGTCAGAGAAGTCACCTGGGTCAGTTCCTTTGTTTGCATCACCACCACGGATACTTCCCCAAACCCAGTTGTTAGGGTGAACCATACGTGTACCGTAACCACTCATTTGTCCGTAAGCTGAAATTAACGCTCCTTCCAATCCTTTTTTTGTAGTCAACTGGCTCTTTGCAATGGCACCAGTTGGCAGTACAGTAAGGAAATCTTCCTTACATGAGTATCCTATCAAAGTAAGCAAGGATACTGCTAATGTTAATTTACTGAAAATATATTTTCTCATTTTAATAATGAATTTTGAGTTAAATGTTTAACCTTTTATTTTTTGGCAGTCAGCCATATAAACTAAACTAACTGCCAAATGTTTTAAATTAGAATCCTAAATTAAGACCTACAGTAAAACTTTTAGTTAAAGGGTAGTTACCTACGTCAATACCGAAGTTAGTATCAGCATTACCACCAACTTGAGGGTCCAAGCCTTGGTATTTAGTTACTGTAAACAAATTGTTTGTAGAAGCATATAAGTGAACTCTGCTCAATTTCAATTTGTCTAAGATACTCTTAGGTAAGTTATATCCCAACGAAACATTTTGAAGTCTTAAATACGAACCATTCTCTACATAGAAAGAGTTAGATTGAGTATTTGTACTGAAATTAGAAGCTGTTTCAAAAATCGGAATAGTTGCTCCTGTATTTTGTGGTGTCCAAGAATTTTTCACACGCTCAGAGATAGCCGCTCCAGAGAATGAAGGATAGAAATCAGTGAACCATTTAGATACGTTGAAGATTTTGTTTCCGATTGACGTATAAAGATAGGCCGATAAGTCAAATCCTTTGTAAGTCAATGTGAAGTTTACACCACCAGTGAATTTAGGGATTGGACTTCCTAAATAAGTACGGTCGTTTGCATCAATTTTACCATCATTGTTAAGGTCAGCATAACGGAAACGGCCAACACCTTTACCATCTTGAGCAGGAGCTGCATCAACTTCAGCTTTAGATTGGAACAAGCCTAATACTTTATATCCATAGAATGAAGACAAGCCATAGCCCAATTGGTTACGGATTGGGTTAATACCACGGAAACCTGGGTTAACGTTAGTTAAGTATGTTTGACCATCAGCAATCTTAGTGATTTCATTTTTCAAGAAACTACCAGTTACGTTGATATCATAACCTAAATCAGATGTGATTTTACCACGGTTGATGATTTGGATATCAATACCCTTATTTACCATTTTACCAATGTTTACTGAAGGAGCAGAAGCTTGGAAACCAGCAGTTGCAGTAATTGGTAATTGATATAATAAGTCTTTAGTATCTTTTTGCCACAAATCAACGATAACATCTAATTTGCCTTTCAAGAATGAACCGTCAAAACCAATGTTTTTAGTAACTGATGTTTCCCATTTAGCGTTCGGGTTTCCGATACGAGTACGGTAGTATCCATCAACGATGCTTGAGTTTGAACCATTGATATCATAACCTGAGTTATCCACTCTCGCAGCATATAAACTGTATTGGTTATTAGGGTCAACGTTATTAGAGTTACCCATTGTACCATAACCACCACGAATTTTTAAGTCTTGTACCCAGGGAAGGTTTTTCATGAAAGACTCTGAAGATAAACGCCATGCAGCAGATACCGCAGGGAATACACCATAACGGCTGTTAACACCAAATCTTGAAGAACCATCACGACGGATAACACCAGTTAAGATATATTTATCGTTGAATGTATAGATTGCTCTACCAAAATATGAGTTAAAGTTTACACCTTTAAACAAGTTACTTGATGGTGGGTTTTTAGTTCCCAATGTAGTAATTGTTACGTAGTTAGGGTCAGTAGAGAATGGATTTAAACCATTCGCACTCAAGTTACGTCCAGCACCAGTATTCAATGCTTCCTGACCACCTAACACTTCAATATTGTGTTTGCCAAATGCTTTTTTGTAGCTTGCAGTGTTAGTAAATGTCCAACCAAATGAAAAACCACCACCTTCGTTATAGCCGAATGCTGAGTTATTTTCAGAGTTTTCATATTGCCAACGGCTATATCCCCAGTTGTAAGAGTTGCCGTAGTTACCAGCAACCGAAGAGCGTAATGTTAATCCAGGAATTACATCTAATTCAACATAAACGTTACCATTTGCTAAACCGTTGAAGTTACGGTTTCTTTTTAATCCAATCTGATTAGCTACTGGGTTACGTGGATTGTTAAATCCTTTAGCAGCAGTACCCGCATATCCACCGAACTCATCATAAACAGGAATGATAGAAGGCATACGGAATGCTTGTAAAATATCGTTCTCATCAGCAGCAATACCATTACCACCAGCACCACCAGTTTGTCCTAATATTTGAAGATAAGTTAACTGGATGTTTTCACCAATACGTAAATTTTTCAATATGTTAAATTCTGTATTGATACGGAAAGCATAACGTTTCATTTGGTTACTAATCAAGATACCCTTTTGGTCTTGAGCAGAAAAACCAACGTAGAAACGGCTATTTTCGCCACCACCACTAAATCCAAGAGAGTGTCTTTGGATTGGAGCTTGACGAGTGATTGCACCATACCAGTCAGTACCAGCTTTGTTTGCTTTAATTACTTGGTAGATAGCACCTGCAGATGGGTCGATGTTATATTTTAATTTTTGAGCAGCTAAATCAACTGTTCCGATAACACCTGGAGTTCCACCAACACTTAAATAATCAGGAATAACTGGAGTTGAACCTGAACCAAATTGTGGGTGTCCAAAAGCCTCACCTGAGTTTCTTTTAGCATTCCAAGTCCAAGTAGCAAAATCAGTTGGATTCATCATAGGTTGACCATTACCTGGGTCAGTAACACCATACATACCATCATAAGTTACATTGAGCTTCTTAGCATTCTTTGTTCCTTTTTTAGTAGTATAAACGATTACACCATTGGCAGCACGAGCACCATAGATAGAAGCCGCAGAAGCATCTTTCAATACAGTAGTTGACTCGATATCGTCTGGACTTAAGAAGTTAGTCGAGTTAACCGGCATTCCATCAACAACGTAAAGAGGCTCGTTACCACCGAAAGCACCAAAACCACGTACACGGATTTGGCTGGCAGTACCTGGCTGACCGTTTGTAACAACTGTCAAACCTGCTACTCTACCTTGTAATTGTTGCTCAACGTTACCTGATGGTACAGCTGTTAAATCTTTTGATTTTACAGTTGAAATCGCACCAGTTGATTCACGTCTTTTGTCAATTGAGTAACCCGTTACAACAACCTCATCAAGACTTGCAGCATCATCTTCCATTGTTACGTTGATTGTGCTTTGTCCTGCTAATTTTACTTCTTGAGTCTTATAGCCAATTGAGCTAAACACTAAGCTTCCACCAGAGTTTGGAACATTGATTTTGAAGCCACCATTTGCATCACTGATTGTACCAGTTGTAGTGCCTTTTACTGTGATACTGGCACCTGGTACGCCATCTCCTTTTGCATCACTTACTTTACCACTTACGGATTTTTGTGCAAAAGCAGTTATGGACATGAGCCACAACAACCCGCAAAACAGAGCCCCCTTGATGGGAACAAAGTAGTTTTGTTTCATAGTTTTGATTAAGTTAAAAAATTAGAAAAAAAAGTGATTAAGATTTTTCCTTGTATATACAAATTTACTTATTAAAGTAAGGTTTATTCAATTATAAATACTTTATTAAGTGTATTTAGCACAATTATAAGAAGGGTCTTGTCTTGTTCCAAACAT
>JAIYBU010000116.1 GCA_027488335.1 Cytophagaceae bacterium | reverse complement strand
TCCTGAACAAATAAAAGCCAATGAAGTTTTGGTGAAATTTGCTAAGAAATATGGTGTCAAAGTAATTGCTTCCAACGATAGCCACTACGTTGACCAGCAAGACTGGGTAGCTCACGATATATTGTTGTGTGTCAATACCAACGAAAAGTTTTCTACACCTTCGGCCAAAGACTTCAATGATGATGAAGGCTCATCAAAAGATACACGTTTTGCCTTCTATAACGACCAGTTTTATTTCAAGACTACCCAAGAAATGACCACGTTGTTTAGCGATATGCCAGAGGCTATTGATAACACCAACGAGATTGTGTCTAAGGTCGAAACGTTAAAATTGAAGCGTGATATCATGCTTCCAAACTTCCCGATTCCTGATGAATTCAAAATTCACCCAGATGATGTGCTGAATCAGTGGGAATATTTGAAGCATTTGACTTATGAAGGTGCCAAGAAACGATATTCAGAAATTGGAGTTGAAGTACAAGAACGGCTTGATTTTGAGCTTTTTACTATCAAATCAATGGGTTTTGCGGGTTACTTCCTTATTGTGTCTGATTTTATAAAGGCAGGTCGTGATATGGGTGTAATGATTGGACCTGGGCGTGGTTCGGCTGCAGGTTCGGCGGTAGCATACTGTATTGGAATTACGAATATCGACCCAATAAAGTATCAATTACTTTTTGAGCGTTTTCTGAATCCTGACCGTAAATCAATGCCCGATATTGATACAGATTTCGATGATGAAGGTCGCCAAAAAGTGATTGATTATGTGGTTCAAAAATATACCAAAAATCAAGTTGCTCAAATCATTACTTATGGTACCATGGCCACAAAGTCATCCATCAAAGATGTGGCTCGTGTCATGGAATTGCCTTTGGCCGATGCCAACTATATCGTAAAATTGGTGCCTGATAAACCCGCCTATGGTATTGATTTCGAGAAAATGGTCAATTTTCCACTCGAAGGAAAAGGAAGTTTAACTGAGATTGGTATCCAGCCTGATGAGATTGAAAATGTGAAAAAATTTAGAGCCATGTATAATGGCAATGACCTGACAGGTAAGGTTTTACAACAAGCACACAAACTCGAAGGAACTGTTCGGAATACAGGTATTCATGCGGCAGGAATCATCATTGCTCCCGAAGATTTATACAATATTCTACCCGTTTCTACTTCAAAAGAAACGGAATTGTTGATTACGCAATACGAGGGTAAAATCATTGAAGATGCGGGCGTAATCAAGATGGACTTTTTGGGGCTGCGAAATTTAACAATCATCAAAGATTGTTTGCGAATGATTAAAGAAAATCATGACGTGACGATTGATATTGATAATATTCCGCTCGACGATAAGTTGACGTACGAACTTTTTCAACGAGGTGAAACCAACGCAGTATTCCAGTTTGAATCCGACGGTATGAAGAAATACATGAAGGAACTCAAACCTGATAGACTCGATGACTTGATTGCGATGAATGCCTTGTATCGACCCGGCCCGATTGCCTATATTCCAAACTTTATCAACCGTAAGCACGGTAGAGAAGAGGTAAAATATGATTTGGCCGATATGGAAGAGTTTTTGGGTGAAACCTACGGAATTACGGTGTATCAGGAGCAGGTAATGCTTTTATCGCAAAAATTGGCTGGTTTTTCAAAAGGTGATGCCGATGTTTTGCGTAAAGCGATGGGTAAAAAAGACCGTGCAACACTCGATAAACTTAAACCCAAGTTTATGGACGGAGCAATGGCTAAAGGACACGATGGAAAAACGCTTGAAAAAGTTTGGACTGACTGGGAAGCGTTTGCCTCTTATGCCTTCAATAAATCGCACTCAACCTGTTATGCGTTTGTTGCCTACCAAACTGCTTATTTGAAAGCTCATTACACCTCCGAATACATGGCGGCTGTTATGACTTCTCAATTAGGTAACATTGATAAAATTACATTTTTTATGGAAGAATGTAAGGCATTGGGTTTGAATGTACTTGGGCCAGATGTTAACGAATCTCAAAAGCAGTTTAGTGTTAATAAACAAGGTGACATTCGTTTCGGAATGGGCGGAATTAAAGGCTCGGGCGATGCCGCCGTAGATGCCATTATTGAAGAACGAAAGAAAGGTCATTTTACTGATATTTTTGATTTTATTACACGTGTAAACTTACGAACCGTAAACAAGAAAACCCTCGAATCGTTTGCCTATGCTGGTGCGTTTGATTGCTTCACAGATTTGCACCGAGGACAATTCTTTGATGAAACAGACGGAACAACCTTAATTGAAAAAATCATTAAATATGCCAATAAGTACCACGAGAATAAAGAAGCAGGACAAAATTCGCTCTTTGGGGGTATGGGAGGAGTATTTGATATTGCCAAACCAAAAATTCCAGAATGTGAAAAATGGGGCGATATTCAGAAGTTAAAGTTTGAAAAGGAAGTAGTAGGGTTTTATATTTCGGGGCATCCGCTTGATGAATTCAGACTCGAAATGCGTCGTTGTGTGCCGCTCGACCAAGTTTTTGACCCACTGAATGCCAACAAGGAGTTTGCGATTGGGGGAGTTGTGACGAGCGTGATGCACAAGACCTCAAAAAATGGAAATCCGTTTGGAATTATGAAAATCGAAGATTATAATTCGAGTATGGAAATGATGTTTTTTGGGCAAGATTTTGTGAATTTTTCAAAATATATGCAGGTCGGTTTGTTTTTGTTTATTCGTGGAAAAATACAAACTAAGTGGGGGCGTGAAGGCGATTTTGAGTTTAAGCCATTGGGCATGGAATTATTGAGTGAAATCAGAAACAAACTATTTAAAGAAGTAAAAATTTCGTTGGGTTTACAGTTCGTTAATGCTCAGTTGATAGAGCAAATTCAAAAAACTACGGCTCGTTACCCAGGCAATTTTGACTTCAAAATGTCAGTCTATGATTCGGATGAAAAAATGGATGTAATGTTGCTTTCTCGTAAGCAAAAAGTAGCATCAACTAACGATTTTGTGAAAGAGTTGAAAGAATTGGTAGGGGAAGAAAATGTTGTTTTGGCTTAGCGGAACTTTTATTTAACGCTGTTTTGTTATCTAATCAATAAAACAAATTATACATAATAATATTTTTCCGAAGAGGAATTTACAGAAATGGCAGGTAAAGCAATTGAAATTACAGATGCAAGTTTTGCAGACTTAATCAAATCGGACACACCAGTATTAGTTGATTTTTGGGCAGAATGGTGTGGACCATGTAAAATGATAGGACCAGTTGTTGAAGAAATCGCTGGTGAATACGAAGGAAAAGCAATTGTTGGTAAAATGGATGTTGATGCAAACTCAAATGTTCCCGCAAGCTTTGGTATCCGTTCGATTCCTACATTGATGATTTTCAAAGGTGGTGTAATGGTTGATAAAATCGTTGGTGCAGTGCCGAAGCATATCCTTACTTCAAAATTAGAAGCTCACGTTTAATAGATTCTTGATATTTCAAAAAGCCTCTGTTTCCTTAAGATTCAGAGGCTTTTTTTGTTAGCGGGTTTGTTCGAGCAAAAACTCAAAGTTTACCTCCGAATCGCAAATATCATATTGCTTCATCAAATCGTTTATTTCTTTCTCAATTGCATGATTATTGGCAATGTTTGAAAAAAATAAAAATAAATAGTTGTTTTTAGGTATTAAACTTACGGTATTGCTAAACCCACAAGTGCTACCTGTATGATATAATTCAAGTTGTTTTTTTGAGTTGAGATAATTAAACCAACCGAGTCCATAATGAGACTGTGAAGTAGTATTTATCTGAAAATTTATTTTCTTCAGCTGAGCTTCCAAATTAACTATTTGATTTTTTTGCAAAGCATTTACCCATTTTTTGTAATCATTTAGCGATGTATAGATACAACCATCACCTTTTGTTGCACTGGTAATACTTTGGTCACTCAATACAATTTCACCCTTTTCATTTCTTGCATAACCCATTGCCCGATTAGGAATTTGAACATTTTTAGCGTATAATCGTGTATTCAGCATTCCAGTTGGTCTGAATATGGCTCTTTCAATAAAACTACCATAAGCCTCTTCTGAAACTTTTTCGATGACTTGCTCCAACAAGCAAAACCCTGTATTGCTATACCTAAATTCCTTTCCTGCTTCAAAGTAAGTTTCGGCATGACTTTTAACTAAATTTAGTACATCTGCATCGAGAATTTGCGTTTTTTGATTTTGGGGTATCAAATCTTCATAATCGAAAATGCCCGAACTATGCGTAAGTAAATGTTTAATTTTAATATTTTTGCCAATTTTAGGGTCAAAATCGGGAAAAAATTTCAAAAGATTATCTTCGTAGCTTAGTTTCTTTTGTTTTTCAAGAAGCATTATGCACATCGCGGTAAATTGTTTAGAAACCGAAGCCATTCTAAAATTAGTGTTTGCCGTAATTGCTTCTTGTTTTTCAATATTAGCCAATCCAAAACCTTTTTTATAAACTTCTTGGTTGTTTTTTACTACTAAAACTGCAATGCCTGCTGATGTTGCCGAGAATTTACTGGAAAGAAGAGAATCAAGAGCTTTCTGAAAAGTTTGCCCGAATGTAGAGTTTAACATTAAACAAAAGAAAATCATTTTTTTCATTGAAAATCTTGAATTAGTTGTTTAGCTATCTGCGGTACACCAACGGTAGCGGTTTCTGATATAAAAATTAAATTTTTATATGAACTTGATACCTCAGGTATATGTGGGTCAATAATATATTTTGGTACATCATCAGCTACAAAACCAATCAATCCAGCGGCAGGGTAAACCTGCATTGAAGTGCCAATAACCGCAAAAATATCAGCATTCAGGCATACGTCCGTGGCTGGCTCAATCATTGGCACCATTTCGCCAAACCAAACTATGTGCGGCCGAAGTTGTCCGCCATCTTCGGCAAAATCGCCCATTTCAATGGCCTTCGCTCCAATATCATAAATTAATTTTTCGTTTTTTACACTCCGTACCTTAGACAGTTCACCGTGTAAGTGCATGACGTTCGTCGAACCTGCTTTTTCATGTAAACTATCAACATTTTGAGTGATAATACAAACATTAAAATATTTTTCTAATGCTGCTAAAGCCAAATGTCCTGCATTAGGTTCTGCAGTAAAAGCTTGAGCTCGTCGTTTGTTATAAAATTCCTGCACCAGTGCAGGGTTTCTATGCCAACCATCAATCGTTGCCACATCTTCCACACTAAAATTTTCCCAAAGACCATCCGAATCCCGAAACGTCTTTAGGCCACTTTCGGCACTTATTCCAGCTCCTGTCAAAACTACGAGTTTCTTCTTCATATAGACAATAATGTTAAATGGTGAATGTTTAATGATAATTTTAGAACTTTTCATTAGACATTCACCATCGCTACGGCGAACCGTTCATTATTTAACATGTACTATTATAATCAACCATTTGCCAATTTTAAGCAATCCTCTAAGGTCAATGTGGCTGGGTCGGTTCCTTTCGGAATCTTTACATTGCGTTTTCCAGCTTTTATGTAAGGCCCATATTGCCCATTAAGTACTTGAATAGTTTTATTTTCCTCAAATTCTCTGATTATTTTGTTACTTTCAGCAGCTTTTTTGGCTTTTATGATTTCGATTGCACCTTCGACAGTGAGTGTAGAAGGGTCGGTTTTTTTATCGATATTGTAGTATTTGTCACCATGTTTTACGTACGGGCCAAATCTACCTTTGCCTATGTTTATGGCCAAGCCTTCGTAGATACCCAAATCTTTCGGTTGTGATAAATCATTGCTATTTCGCTGAATTATCATTAACTCAATGGCTTTTGCTTGGTCAATGCGGTATGGGTCTTCCGATTTATCAATGTTATAGAATTTATCGTTATGCTTGATGTAAGGCCCGAATTTTCCGATTGAAACAATGATTGGCAGGTCTTCAAAGAACCCAACCTCTCTCGGTAGTTTCGGTAAATCGAATAAAGCCAACCCTTCTTCAAGTGTTATGGTATCAATCAATTGACCTTTTTGCAAACTGACAAATGTTGGTTTTTCTTCATCATCTTTTTCTCCGATTTGAACATACGGCCCAAATTTTCCAATTTTTACCGAAACTTTCTTGCCAGATTTTGGGTCGATGCCAAGCTCACGAGTTCCTGCCGTTGATTTTACATCTGATGCTTGCTCAATTTTACTGTGAAAATCTTTATAGAAGTTAGAAATAATATTTTGCCATTCAGCTTTGCCGTCGGCCACAATATCAAAATCTTTCTCAACTTTTGCTGTAAAATTATAGTCGATAACTGCATCAAAATTATCAACCAAAAAATCGTTTACAACCATTCCTATGTTGGTCGGGAAAAGTTTGGCTTTTTCGGTTCCGTAATTTTCTTTACCTACTCTTTCCGAAATCGCATTTTCTTTGAGTGTAAACTCTTTAAATTCTCTTTCTTTACCTGCTCGGTCTTCTTTTACCACGTAGTTTCGCTTGATAATCGTCGAAATCGTTGGGGCATAAGTTGAGGGGCGACCGATTCCCATTTCTTCGAGCTTCTTAACTAAACTTGCCTCGGTATATCTTGCGGCGGGCTTTGAGAAACGCTCAGTAGCTTTCATTATTGCCAAATCCAAAACCTGACCGATGTTGAGCGGTGGCAACATCCCTTTGTTTTCCTCGTCTTCGTCATCGTTTGATTCGAGGTAAACTTTCAAAAAACCATCAAACTTAATAACTTCACCAGTGGCAACGAGTTCTTCATTGGTTGTTGAAATTGAAATTGTTGCAACTGTTCGTTCGAGTTCAGCATCGGCCATTTGAGACGCAATCGAACGTTTCCAAATTAGTTCATACAAACGTTGTTCATTTCTATCCCCATCAGTTCGTTCAACCGCAAAATCAGTTGGACGAATGGCTTCGTGGGCTTCTTGTGCCGACTCGTTTTTGGTTTTATACTTGCGAGTTTTTACGTATTTGTCGCCATAAGCATTTTCAATCTGCGTTTTTGCTTTTTCGATGGCCTCATCCGAGAGATTGGTCGAGTCAGTACGCATGTACGAAATCTTACCCGCTTCATAGAGCTTCTGTGCTACGGTCATGGTCTGCAACACCGAAAATCCTAATTTACGAGATGCCTCTTGTTGTAAGGTTGAGGTTGTAAAAGGAGCAGCTGGTGATTTTTTCGCCGGCTTTACTTCAAGATTTTTGATAGTAAAAATCGCCCCCAAACATTTTTCCAGAAAGGCTTTTGCATCTGCTTCATTTTCAAAATTTTTACCTAATTCGGCATTCAGAACCTTACCTTTTTCTACAATAAATTGAGCAACAACCTTGAATGAAGATTTTGAGTTATGGGCATCAATTTCACGCTCACGGTCAACGATTACTCGTACAGCAACCGACTGTACACGTCCAGCCGAAAGGTTAGTACGTTCGCCAGTGCGTATTTTTTGCCACAAAACAGGCGATAATTCAAAACCAACTAATCTATCTAATACACGGCGAGCTTGTTGGGCATTCACCAAATCCATATTTATCGTACGTGGATTTTCTATAGCCGATGTGATTGCTTTTTTAGTAATCTCACGGAATACAATTCTTGGCGTTGAATCCGTCAATCCAAGAGCTTCTTTTAAGTGCCAAGAAATGGCTTCTCCTTCACGGTCATCATCGGTTGCGAGCCAGACCGTTTCCGATTCCTTTGCCAATTTCTTCAATTCACTTATCACTTTTGTTTTATCAGATGATACTATATAATTAGGTAAAAACTGATTTTTTATATCAATCCCTAATTCCTTATCAGGTAAATCTCTTACGTGACCAAAACTTGACTTGACGGTAAAATCTTTGCCAAGATACCCTTCAATGGTCTTGGCTTTGGCAGGGGACTCAACTATGACTAAATTTTTCGACATCTATCCTGATTTTGATAATTATGGCTCAAATATAAGCCTTGATTCATAAAACAACTATTTTCTTCAAAAAATTGCCAAAAAAATATCTTTTTCTCTTTGATACCTTTTAATAATTTTATGTACATTCAGTCTAAAAAACTACGTCATTTATTTTGAAATCTGCTTTTTTTAATATTGCTTTAGATAGATTTTGCAACTTTTTATCAATTCATTAAAAATCCAAACGTATGAAAAAAATCTACTCAATGGGAATCCTGTTTTCTGGGATTTCATTTTTCACTTTCGCTCAAAATGATGTAAAAAAAGAGAGCCGAGATTCCGACAATGACACCCCAACCTTCGTCGAATTTAGAGATGATAGCAAAAAAGATGAAGCTAATTCAAAGCAAGCTATCAAAAATTATTTAAAAGCAAGTATCAATAACGATTTTAAGCCCGAAAAAACTGAAAAAGATGCTTTAGGATTTACCCATACCAAGCACCAACAGTATTTTAAAGGCTTGAAAGTTGAATTCGGAACGTATGTTACGCACGCTCGCAATGGTTTTATCGAAACTATGAGTGGTGATTATAAAAAAGTAGATGATGATTTTGATACAAAAGCTTCTCTTTCGGAGGCAACCGCACTTTCAAAGGCTTTGCAAGCTGTTGGTGCAACTGACTATATGTGGAATACCGAGGATGCCGCTGAATATTATGCCAAAGTAAAAGGGAAATATGCTCCCATAGGCGAATTGGTAATTGTCGAAAATTTTCAAGGTCTTACGAAAGCTGATAAAATTAAACCACGTTTGGCTTGGAAATTTGATATTTATGCAACTCAGCCGCTTAGTCGTGCGAATGTATATATTGATGCAAAAAATGGTGAATGGATTTTTAGCGATGCAATTATTCATCATGCTGCTGCCCCTGGAACATTTGCTACTCGTTATTCGGGTACACAATCTGCCACAACCGATAGTTACAATGGTTCGTTTCGATTGAGAGATGTAAGCCGTGGTTTGGGTATAGAAACGTATAATTTGAAGAAAAAAACAACATATAATACTGCTACTGATTTTACAGATGCGAATAACTCTTGGACAGAGTATGCGAATACAAATAAAGATAATGCTGCGTTAGATGCTCACCTTGGAGCTCAAAATACGTATGATTATTTCAAAAATGTACACAATCGTAATAGTTATAATAATGCTGGGGCAAAAATCAGAAGCTATGTGCATTATTCAAATAATTATGTTAATGCGTTTTGGGATGGTACTCGCATGACTTATGGTGATGGAAACGGAACAACTTTCGACCCACTCACTTCGCAAGATGTATGTTCGCACGAATTAGGTCATGCGGTTTGTTCGAGTTCGGCCAATTTGGTTTACCAAAAAGAGTCAGGAGCATTGAATGAAGCTTTGAGCGATATTTGGGGAGCGTGCGTTGAATTTTACAAGTTTCCAACAAAAGGAACTTGGAAAGTAGGCGAAGATTTTGATATTGCCAACCACCAAGGTTTTAGGAATATGCAAAATCCAAATCAATTTTCAGACCCCGATACTTATGGTGGTTCGTTTTGGATAAATCCAAACTGTACGCCTTCATCATCAAACGATTATTGTGGTGTGCATACGAATAGTGGTGTACTCAATTTCTGGTTCTATTTATTAACAACGGGTGGTACAGGTACAAACGACATCGGTAATGCCTATAATGTAACAGGTATTGGTATTTTAGATGCGGCAAAAATTACCTACCGTATGGAAACTGTTTATATGACATCAAGCACTAATTATGCTGGTGCAAGAACAGGGGCAATTCAAGCAGCAATTGATTTATTTGGTGCAGGTTCTGTACAGGTGATTGCTACAACTAACGCATTTTATGCTGTTGGAGTAGGAGCCGCTTATCCAACGACTGCTTTGCGTTTGGCTGCCCCAAGCAATTTGCAAAATGTTGATGTTACAGAAAAATCATTTGGCGGAACTTGGGAGTCGGTAAGAGGTGCCAATGAATATGAGGTGGAAGTTTGGAAAGACGGTGCTTGGGAAAGCTGTTTAAAAACATCTTCAACATTTGCTACTATCGAAAACCTTCCAAATGGACAAACCCTCGCTTGGAGAGTTGTTGCCAAAAATACGAAAGGTGAAACAGGTGAAAGTATTTCTAAACAAGTTGAATTATTATCGGAATTTACTGCTAAAGAAGAAGGTATTTTGTCGATGCAGACATACCCAAACCCAAGTAAAGAATCAGTTCTTTTAAATTATAAAGCCAAGACGGAAGGCGAACTGATGATTCAAGTATCAGATATGATGGGAAGAACTTATGTGAGAAAAATAACACAAGTCAAAGTTGGTGAAAATGAATTACAATATAACATCGGAGATTTACCCAAAGGAAATTATGTATTGAAAGCGGTTCAATATACCAATTCAATACCAAAACAGTTTTCAAGAGTTTTAACAATAGAAAACTAAAATGCCCGAAAATTATCTGTATTAAGATTAGATTTTCATTAGAAAAGCCATCGTAAACCGATGGCTTTTTAGTTTTTGATTAAAATTGAGCTTTTTTTGATAAAATTTTAAGATAATCGTTCCCAAAGGTTGTATTTACATCGCTTCTATTCTATTTTTGCAATAATTCCTTCCCGTATTTAATTGATGTTTCGTACTTTTGTTCGATACATAAATTTTAAGAAAGACACGGTAATAATAAATCTTAAATTATTTTAACTAATGGCAGTTTTTGACTTAGATATGATTAAGAGCGTTTACGCTCGAATGCCAGAAAGAGTAGCCGCTGCTCGTGCAGCAGTGGGCAGACCCCTTACTTTGGCCGAAAAAATTCTTTATTCTCATTTGTGCGAAGGTGCAGCTACTAAGGCTTATGGTAGAGGTGTTGATTATGTTGATTTTGCTCCTGACCGTGTAGCCATGCAAGATGCTACTGCCCAAATGGCTTTATTGCAATTTATGTCGGCTGGTCGTCCGAAAGTGGCTGTTCCTTCAACTGTTCACTGCGACCACTTGATTCAAGCAAAAGTGGGAGCAACCGACGATTTAAAAATTGCTACCGAAAAAAATAAAGAAGTTTATGATTTCTTAGCTTCTGTTTCAAATAAATATGGTATTGGTTTCTGGAAAGCAGGTGCTGGTATCATTCACCAAGTAGTTATCGAAAATTACGCTTTCCCAGGCGGTATGATGATTGGTACTGACTCACACACACCAAATGCAGGTGGTTTGGGAATGGTAGCGATTGGTGTTGGTGGGGCTGATGCTTGCGATGTAATGGCAGGCTTGCCGTGGGAATTGAAAATGCCAAAATTAATTGGTGTTAAACTAACAGGTAAACTAAAAGGATGGGCTTCTGCAAAAGACGTTATCTTGGAAGTTGCAGGTCAGTTAACAGTAAAAGGTGGTACAGGTGCAATCGTTGAATATATCGGCAAAGGTGCTGATAGTTTATCGGCAACTGGCAAAGGTACTATCTGTAATATGGGTGCTGAAATTGGTGCTACTACTTCATTATTTGGTTATGACCGCAAAATGGCCGCTTATTTAAAAGCAACTGGCCGTGCAAGAGTAGCTTCTTTAGCAAATGGTATCAAAGATTTGTTACGCCCTGACCAAGAATGTATTGATAATCCAGAAGCATATTACGACCAAGTAATCGAAATCAATCTTTCGAGATTGGAGCCAAGAATCAATGGTCCATTCACGCCAGATTTGGCTTGGCCTTTATCAAAATTTGCGAAAGCAGTTATCAAAAACAAATGGCCACAAAAATTAGATGTAGGCTTGATTGGCTCATGTACGAACTCTTCTTACGAAGATATGACACGTGCTGCTTCAATTGCTTCGCAAGCTGCCGCTAAAAACATTAAAGCTAAAGCTGAATTTACAATCACTCCAGGTTCTGAATTAGTACGTTTCACAGCAGAGCGTGATGGTATCTTAGCTAAATTTGATGCAATTGGTGGTGTGGTTTTAGCCAACGCTTGTGGACCGTGTATCGGTCAATGGGCAAGACATGGTGCTGAAAAAGGTGAGCGTAACTCAATCATCACTTCATTTAACCGTAACTTTGCAAAACGTGCCGATGGAAACCCGAATACACACGCATTTGTGGCTTCTCCAGAAATCGTAACGGCATTTGCAATCGCTGGTGATTTGACTTTCAACCCTGCAAAAGATACATTGACTAACGAAAATGGCGAACAAGTGAAACTTGAAAATCCATTTGGTGTAGAATTGCCCCCAATGGGCTTCGATGTAAAAGATGCGGGATACCAAAAACCTAAGAAAGATGGTAGTAAAGTAAAAGTGGCGGTAAGTCCAAAATCTGACCGTTTGCAATTGCTTGAGCCATTCAAGGCTTGGGAAGGAACCGACCTTTCGGGATTGAAGTTATTAATCAAAGCAAAAGGAAAATGTACAACTGACCATATTTCGATGGCTGGCCCTTGGTTGAAATACCGTGGACATCTTGACAATATCTCAAATAATCTTTTGATTGGTGCCATTAACTTTGTGAATGATAAAGCAAACACAGTTAAGAACCAATTGACAGGTGAGTATGGTGAGGTTCCTGCTGTACAACGTGCATACAAAGCTGCTGGCGTAGGTACAATCGTTGTCGGTGACGAAAACTATGGTGAAGGTTCATCTCGTGAACACGCTGCTATGGAGCCACGTCATTTAGGCGTTCGTGCTATCATTGTTCGTTCGTTTGCTCGTATCCACGAAACAAACTTGAAAAAACAAGGTATGTTGGCGTTGACATTTGCTAATCCAGCAGATTACGATAAAATTAAAGAAGATGATACTTTTGCAATTACTGGTTTGACAACTTTCGCTGAAGGTGTACCATTGACTTTGGTCATTACTCACAAAGATGGCTCTTCAGAAGAAATCAAATTGAATCATACTTATAATGCAAGTCAAATTGAGTGGTTTAAGGCTGGTTCGGCATTGAACTTGATTGCGGCAGAAGTAAATAAGTAATTTGAGGTATATTTAAGAAATAGCTCAAATTAGATGCCTCACAAGAAATTGTGAGGCATTTTTTTGTATTTATAGCTAATTATGAGTTAATTACATCTTTATCTAATCACTTAAGAACTACTTATTATATCATGAAAAACCTTTGCCTTTTTAATGTTTTTTACTCATCTGTTCGCTAATATTTTATTCAAAAGCGATTTGACCAATGCTTTACTCGATTTATAAATCAACGGAAAATCGGCGATAAATACTGTACCAGTGGAGTTTAGTGATAATGTACAGATTGTTGCAGGAGTATTGAGAGAAGCAGGAAAAGTGACCGAAAGCGATTTACCCAGTACGATTTCAATCACAACTGCCAATAACCAAAAACTATTATTTGATTATTATCTCACACCAGAAATGGTTAAAGTCAATGGTCGAAAAGTAGTTGCTTACTATGAAGAGGTGGTATCGAATACTATCATTAAGATTAAAGTTAGTAAATAAATATTGACGGTTTATAGACTTTAATTTGCCTAATATGAAATTAATATTTAATAGTTTAAGTTTCTTAATGTTTTTTTCCTTTTCTACACTAATGGCACAGCATCCAGATGATGTTGTGAGTGTTCCAAAAGTAAATTTACCAATAGCTGTTGATACTTATCAAAACGATATCGTTTTAAAATGGGATACACTTAATCAAGAATCTTTTGTGCATTTTCAAGTATATCTTAAAGATTCTACTTCAGATAGTATCATTTATAATTTTAAAGATTTAGGTTATGTGGGTAGGGTTAACTTTAGAAATTTAATTGATAACCACCTCTATGTGTACAAAATTAGGGCATTTAATACATTACTTGCAGGCGATACAAAAGAAACTAATTTTCAATTTATCACTAAGAAAAGTATTGGCAGTCGTACACTTAGTAAGCCCATTTTTAATGTAAATAGATTCTGTAAAAATGATAATGTAAATGTTAATTTTACAACAACAGGTAATTGGCTTCCTAACTTTTATTACATATTAGAAATGTCTGATGTTAAGGGGAGTTTTGATAATCCGTTTGGTGTTATTCAAATTACTTCACCTGGGAGTTATAATTTTTCGCTGAGAAATGATACAATTTCTAAATCTGGATATTATAAATTTAGAATACGAACTACCTATCCCAACACATTGTATATAAGTGAGGAATCAGAACCAATTTTTGTTACAGCATTGGGAGGTGCATATATAAGTATATATCCTGAAATTTATGTGCCTTCTGGTGGGCCAATCATAATATGTAACCAAAAATCTGTAAATATATATACCTTCACAAATATAGATGATAGTACAAAAAACTATCAATGGTTTCTGAATGATGTTCCAATACAGAATGCCATAAACAGACATTATTCTGCTTCGTTTTTATCCACAACGGCAAAGTATAGTGTGAAAGTAACAAAAAATGAATGTGTTGTTGAAAGTCTTCCAGAACAGTTATTTGCAGTTAATTCAAACTCCTCGTATGTTGTTGCTGACCGAAGAGCCAATTGTTATGATACTCCAAAAGTGCTTAGGTCTAAATATGTAAGTAATTCAGCGGGCTACCAGTGGTATAAGAATAATGAATTAATACCGAATGCAACTGACTATCATTATACAGTTACTGAAAAAGGGATTTATGAGGTACAGGTTTCCGATATCGGGTGTGAATTTGGGAGAGGTAAATTTGATGTTCAAATTAGTGATTCGTTTGATGCAATGATTTATGCTAATGACAGTATACTGTGTGGTAATGGAGGACAAAGAATTGTTATTCAAACAGAAACTTTGCCAAATGCTAAGTTCCAATGGAAGAGAAATGGTTTTAATCTAACAGGCGAAAAACAACAGTATATCTTAGCAGACCAACCTGGTGTTTATTCACTTTCAATTGTAAATGGAGTTTGTAAAACTACTACAAAATCTATTAATATTGTTTCGACAAACAATATCGTACTTAAATTAACAGCTCCGTGGGGTACAACACTTTGTAATGGTAGGTCTATTTATCTTAAGATTGAAAACTTTTTAGATTATACTTATTGCAAATGGTACCGTAATGGTGTATTGATTCCTAATGCTTCGAGTCAAGAATTGTGGCTGAGTGAAGCTGGAAATTATCAGGTCAAAATTGATATCGGGTATTGTGTTGCTGAATCAAATATCATAGTAGTTGCTTCATCGCCTAATACTATAAATGCAAAGATAAAAGTTGTTGATGATTCGCCATTTATCTGTAATAATTATCCGATTACTTTGTTTTTTGCTGACGGATATACTAATCAGACTATTTTTAATTGGTATAAAAATAATAATTTAATCGCTACAAATTCGCCAAGTTTAACAACGAACGAAGTTGGAACATACAAATTAATCGTTCAATTCGGACAATGTATTGGTGAAAGTAATGGTATAGAATTAAAAATTGATACAAGTAGAACTATACCCGTAGTGGTTGATAATAGCCTCTTTCCAATCGTAGGTAAAATAGAGGTCTGTCCAAAAAATTCAATAAGGCTTGAACTAAGGAGTGGTATTACAAACATGGGGCTCGAACGGAATCTTCAATGGTTTAAAGATGGAAAAATAATACCTAATGAAAACAGATTCGTTTTGTGGGCGGAACAACCAGGTAAATACCAACTTAAAGCTACTGATTTAAACGGGGGCTGTAAAAGTCAATCGAAGATTTTTGATATAGAACACATAATTCCTCCCAAAGGGATTTTACAATCAGATACTACTCTATTTAATTTAGGACAGCAAATTCACCTAAATTACGAAATTAAAGGAGTTGGGAAAACTTATTATAAAATTGAAAATTACTTAGGGAGTGTAAGCAATAGTGTGAATTTATCGAAAGATATTTTTCCTTTAGAATCCAAAAACTATACAATTGAATATGTTACTAACTGGTGTTCGTCAGGAGAGACCTTTGGGAATCATTATGTTAAATTAATAAAGTGTCAGGATAAACATATAATAACTGAAAGCCTAAAAGATAATAATGTACTAAATTTTCAGGCCAGAAGTGATATTGATGCAGTAAATAAAGTCTTTAGTGGTTCTAAAATCAACTATAGTGCTGGAAGCTCAATTTCGTTATTGCCAGGGTTTAATTCATATAGGGGGGCCACATTTAAGGCTGAAATAGCTGGGTGTAATAATTAATCTATTGTCATAAATAAAAATTAAGGAACTAAGAATTTCAACAAAGAATATTTCTGATTTTAATTTTATACAAAAATAGGGCTTGTCTATTGCCCTATTTTTATTTTACTTTATCTCTAAAACCACATCTTTTATCAACTTCCTATCATACGTATAAGTAATATGTACTAAACCATCGGATGATTGAATGATGGCAGGGTAGCTGTATTCGCCTTTTTCTTGATTTTCGAGTGTATAAATATCTTGCCAATTAATGCCATCAGTCGAATGGGCTAATTTCAAAACATTTCTTCCTTTCGACCATTCTTTACCCGATGGAAGTGGGTTATAAACCAACAAAAATGAACCATTTTTTAGTGTAACGGCATCAATACCCGAATTTGGATTAGGTAAATTTATGGGCGTGAGTTCTCCCCAAGTTTTTCCATTATCCGACGACCATGACTGAATAATTTTGTTTTGACGGCTACGCAATAGCATTTGCAATCTTCCATCTTTATGAATCAGTACCGAAGGCTGAATTACGCCATATTCGCCACATTCAATCGGAATTTTTCTCCAATTTTCGCCATTTGAATCCGAAATTTCTACGTGTGTATGCCAAACTTTGCTATCGACACTTTCGGTGCTTGATGGGTGCAGAATATCCCCATTTGAAAGCTGAATACTTTTATTTTTTATTGGCCCCAAAATATCATTCGGTAGGCGAGTTGCTACCGACCATGTTTTTCCATCATCGGTCGAGCTTTTCATCATTCCCCACCATTCTCTTGGATTGATGCCAACTTTATAAAACAGAAATAATTTCCCCGCAGGATTTTTAAATAAAACTGGATTCCAACAAGCGTATTGTTTGCCCTCATAAATTCCATCGGCTACTTTTACTGGTTTTTCCCAAACGTTGTTGTTGGATGTAGCTATCCAAATACAAACTTTGGGGTGGTTTTCGTGTAAACCAGCAAACCATGCAGCCATGAATTTACCCTTTGAAAGTTCAACTATGGTTGAGGCATGACAAGAAATTTCTTCGGGTTGGACATCAATAAATTGTTCTTTTACGAGTTTTACTTGAGCGAAACACGTAAGATTTACTAAAAATGCAACGAATGTTAATGCTTTTTTCATTTTAAATCTCAAATTTTAATGCTAAGGCAGGATAGGACTTGTACTTTTCTATTAATTCTTTTGGTAAATATACAAAAGTTTTAATGCCTTTTTTCTCCCATTGAAGATTTAGATTTTCGCTCAACAAAACAACTTTACTGCCAGTTTTTGGGCTATTGTTTGTCCAAGAAATGATTTGACTTACTGATTGATTTTCAGCAATTGGAATCAGTGCGTAGTGGGTATTTTTCTCTCCTTTTGTAAAAAATATTTCTTTATCTTTAAAAATATTAGCTGTACGAGTTTTATAAATAGCTTCACCATTGGAATCAAGCCATTTACCAATTTCGTTGAGTCGCTCAACTTGCACATTAAGTAAAGTTCCCTCTGCGGTTGGCCCTACGCCTAACAAAAGACTTCCGCCTTTAGCAATTACTTCAATTAATGTATGAATTACTTTTGTTACCGATTTAAAATTATCGTTAGGTACATACCCCCAAGCACCGCCGAGCGTAATGCAGCTTTCCCAAGGCGTATCCGATTTAGTTTTGGGGATTGATTGTTCAGGTGTGCGATAATTCTCATAAGGTCCATGAACTGTTCTGTCCACAATCAATAACCCTGGTTGGTTTTTGCGTGCCATGGTAGCTATTTTGGGCATATCAATTTCTTGACTAAAGGGTGGGATAGGAGCTCCCCAAGAGCGAACCTCATCATTGACCGTTTCAAGTGGACGAACCCAGCCTCCATCTAACCACAAAATATCTACACTCCCATAATTAGAGGTAAGTTCATTGATTTGATTGTAGGTAAATTCTTTGTATTTGTTCCACCGCCATGGGTTTTTGCGAATATCATAATTTACGTTGCGGTCGGGAGTGGCATATCTGTCCCACCAAAAATATTGTGTATGCCAGTCTGGCTTAGAAAAATACGCACCAATCATAAAGTTTTCTTTACGGAAAGCCTCAAAAACGTATTTGGCTACATCTGCACGTGGATTATTGCTAAATGGGCCATTACTGATTTTGAAATCACTGTATTTGGTGTCGAACATATTAAAACCATCGTGATGCTTGGTTGTAAATACCAAATATTTCATGCCTGCACTTTTGGCAGCTTTAGCCCAAGATTCTGGGTCAAACTTTGTTGGATTAAAATCTTTGCTGAGTCCCCAATACCATTTTTTATAATCATCATATCTACTCATTGAGTCTCTGGTAATCCATTCTTCATTGCAAATTGACCATGATTCTATTATCCCTGGAACGGCGTAAAGCCCCCAATGGATTATCATTCCAAATTTGAGGTCACGCCAGTTTTCGAGTTTTTGACGCACCTCTGGTTCTTTTGGATATTGATAAAGCGAAGAAGTTGGATGAATAGTATTTTGAGAAAAACTATTCTGTAAAATGAAAAGCAGAAAGGTAGATAATATTATTTTATACTTCATTTTGAAAGATTGATTTATTTCGAGTAAAAATAAAATATTTTAATAATAATGAATTAATAAGAAATTAATTTGGATAAAATAAAAAGAGTCAGAGCCTAATTTTTGCAATTTTAGGCTCTGACTCTCTTATTATAAAATATCAAAAATTACTCTTCAAAGAACGCACAACTTCCGCCTACCCAATCGAAGTTTTTGTTAAAGTTTACTCCAATCATTTCTCCACGACTCAAACGAGCAAGATTTGTTACAAGTTTTGGTCTTGGTGCGTTATCTTCCCAAGTAAATAACATTCTGATTTCAGTCTTAATCAGGTTTCCTTCTTTGTCTTCTATGATTGGTTCGTATTTTACTTTTCGCTGAATCAGATAATTTTCTTTGTCAGTAATTGCATCTAACTCTTCTTTTGTGAAATTCAGTTTTACTCCACTTCCTGCGAATGAAAAGAGTGGTTTTAATACAAAGTTTTCTAAATCATCAGGATACGCTTTCAAATCAGAGAGAAAGAAACTTTGGGGTACATAAGCACTTTTAAGGAAAGGCAAGGTAAACTTACTGATGCGGAAAAACCAATTGGGGTGCGTGGCCCATTTGACATCCACATCATCGGTCATTTTGAAGCTTGTCTCTAAATCGGGAAAGTTTTGTAACAAATCATCAAAAATCAAACGATTATAAATGCGTTTGATTTCAACTGTTTTTCCTGCTTTTTCGTAGAAAAGTTGTCGGCCTACTTTCTTTATTTTAGTCAAACAAACGGGTTCAATTCCCCAAAGCTGCCGAGTAATTTCAAAATCTAAGCGGGTTTTTTGTTGTTCAGGATATATTTCGAGTAGAATTACATTTTCTGCTTTTTCTCCAGCCAACAAAACTTTTTTCATTTCATCGACATACGATGCCATCGAAAGACGATTAAAATATTGGCTAAAGCCTTTTGGGTCAATGAAAAATTTGCGGTATTTCTGACCTAAATACCACTGATAACCAAAAAGCGAAGGAAAACCCTGTAATTCAATGAGTTGTGGAATTAATTCTCCGTTTTCATCCTTACAAACGGCAAAGTCAATCGCCAAAAAATTTGGATGTGCATCTTCGTTTGGTACATTTTGGTTTTCTGGAATCGCACGATTAGTTTTTTCCTTAAAATCTGGTTTTAATAAAACCTCTATAATATCGTTACAAGCTTGTAAAAGCTTAATTTTCAGGTCTTTGGGAACAAAAACGGGTGTTTCGGCCACTCGAAAGTCAAGTTGATTGGGGAAATCTCTATGAATTTCGGCAATCATTGCCTCGTATTTCTCAGTTGAGAAACTGTCGTTGAATTGTTGTCTGATTGCTGGTATCATAGTAGAGGGTATTTATGCAACTGCCAATATCTGTTCAGCAGCATGATTCAAAAACGATGGAATGATTACTGACTCAGTGAGCATGATTTTATCAGGGTCGTCGAGGTGGTCAATCATTTGTTCGTATTTGTCCGAGCCATGTTCGCTGATAACGGCAATCATTTTCTCCTCTTGTTTAAAGTAACGAAGCATACCTTCTGCATCGGCTTCGGGGTGAAATTGTGTGCCGAAAACTTCTTCCGAAAATCTGATTGCCATAATTGCTCTCTCAAGAGGCACATATTCTCTGATTTTCTCAAGACAAAGCACTTTTGCCCCAAAATCATTGATTTTTTGCCAGTTTGGCTGAATCATTTGATAATCTCGTGAGTCAACGGCATAAAAGATTTCGGGCAAACCATTGAAAAAAGGTTCGGTATCTCCTTCCGTTGTACGATGTATGGGCATCACTCCAAATGAAGTCGAGCGGCGTTTACAAATATAGCCTAACTGTAAGTGGTGGCTGGCTACTTGGAATGAATGACAAATCAGAAACAAAAACTTTTTGTTTTCATTTACACGATTGTGGGCAAAAACTTGGTCAATAAAATTGCCAAATATTGTTTCCCATTTATGTCCTTCGGGCAAAGGATTTCCTGGGCCACCAGTTGAAATGAAAATATCGTAATCCTCAATTTTAGGTATTTCATTCTTTTTTCTCACATCAAAAACATCGTAGCTTCCTTTGATTCCTTGTTGTGCCAGAAATTCTCCACATATCATTTTTATACAACGCATGCCTTCGTTGGCAAAACCATTGTACATATCTAAAATTGCAATTTTAATGTTTTCTTTCATGCTGATGAATGTGATTTTTAGTGCAAATTTATAAAAAAATGCCCCGAAATTAAAGAAAAGTCTGACTTAAAGCCCAATGCGAGATTCGCTGACAATATAATCAACCACGGATTTCAGACTTTTTGTTTCTTCAAAAACCTTTAGTTGGCGGTCGGCTCCGCTGCCCATTTTTAGTATTTCGTGAATATATTCTACTTCTTTTCGGCTGCCAAGTTCGTCCAATACATCATCCACAAATTCCATTAATTCTTCAGCAAGGTGCGAGTAAGGAACTTCTGCTTCTTTACCAAAATCAATTAAGTTTCCTCTGATTCCGTAGCGAGCTGCACGCCATTTATTTTCACTGATTAGCATTCTATGATACGGGCGGAAACTTAGATTTTGTTGGTGCAACTTGTGTATTTTGGCTACAATCGCTTGCATCAAGGCCGCCAAACAAATGGTTTCATCGACACGCATCGGAATGTCACAAATTCTAAACTCAACAGTTGGGTAGAAGGGATGCAAACGAATATCCCACCAAATCTTTTTACCATTGTCAATACATCCTGTTTTGATAAGTAGTTTTACATAATTATCGTATTCGGCAACGCTCGAAAAATAATCAGGAATACCCGTGCGAGGAAATTTATCAAAAACCTTTGAACGATATGATTTAAAACCTGTGTTTCGACCACACCAAAAAGGCGAATTGGTTGAAAGTGCGTAAATATGAGGTAAGAAGTATCGTGCAGCATTCAAGATTTGCATTCCTTCTTCACGACTCGGAATTCCAACGTGAACGTGCAAGCCAAAAATGAGATTTGAACGAGCCACATCACGCATATCGTCGATTAGTTTGTCGTAGCGAGCATCTTCGGTGATAAGCTGTTTTTGCCAGTCAGAGAATGGATGGGTGCCAGCCGCCGCAATATGTAGATTTTGTTTCGCTGCTAAATCAAAAAGCATTCTACGCAGATAAGTTACTTCTTCTCGTGCTTGCTGAATGTTTTCGCAAACGCTCGAAATCATCTCAACCACTGCTTGGTGCATTTCTTGTTTGATACGTTCTTGCAAAATTACCTGACCACCTTCGACCAGTTTAGACATGTGAGAGCGTAATTCACGGGTTTTGGGGTCAATGGTTTGAAATTCTTCTTCAATACCTAAAGTAAATTGAGCCATAGTTTATTCGGTATTATATTGTCGATGGGGTATTATTTATGTTTTTTCGCAAAAGTCAATCTTAATTTTGTATGGATAGAAACCTAATAATTATTAGAGTTCTATCCATAATTAAATTTATTTTTTCTTTGCTGGAGCTTTTTTTGCTGGAGCTTCGGTTGGTGCTGTCGGCATTGCGGCATTACTTACGTAAGTTCCCCAAGTACAATTGTTTTTACCATCGACTTGCTCAATGGCTCTTTCAATAGCCATTTTTGCGGCATTTTCTACAATCCATTCAAAGTTTCCTTGTCCAACTGAATGAACATCAGCGTCAGGTGCAGGGTTACAGAAATCAATGGCGTAAGGGATTCCATCGCGAATGGCAAACTCAACGGTATTGAAATCATAACCCAAAGCGTGGTTAAGTTTCAATACATAGTCTGTAATTGTTGCCATTAGTTTTTTATGTGCCTCACCCGTTGTTTTTGGTTGAGTGGCATATCTTAAATGGTGCGGATTACGTGGTTCATAAGGCATAATATGCACGTATTTTCCATTGAGGCAATAGCAACGATAATAATCAGTAAAGATAATTTCCTCTTGCAAAAGCATTACGAGTTGTCCAGTTTCGCCATGTTTTTGCCATAAATCCTCTGGATTATCAACTCGATAGACACTTTTCCATCCTCCACCTGAATGCGGTTTCATATAAGCTGGAAAACCAATTTGGTTGAACATATGACCCCAATCAAGTGGGGCAACCAAGTTGCGGAATGATTTTTCTGAAGTATCATCTGGGCGTTCTTTTGATGGTAAAAGAACTGTTTTTGGCACAGGAACACCCAATTTTACTGCCAAACAGTTATTAAAAAATTTTTCATCGGCACTCCACCAAAATGGGTTGTTGATTACTGCCGTTCCACAGAGAGCCGCATTTTTTAAATATGCTCGGTAAAACGGCACATCTTGCGAAATACGGTCAATAATTACTGCGTAATCAGTTGGCACACCTTGCTCAACTTTATCAATTTGTACGGCTTCGGCAATAATTCCTGCTGGAGCAGTCTTGTTTACTTGCTCAATAAATGCCCATGGAAAAGTGTCTTCCATTCCGAATAATATACCAATTTTTTTCATGTTAATTCCAGCCTTCTACCCCCAAATCGAAGGACTTAGTTTTAAGGTTCTATTGTGCTTTTGGGGTTAATTAAAGCACGTTTTTCGATGAAAATGTATTATTGTATCTTACAAATAACTACTAACCAGTCGCTAATCTCTAATCGTAAAGTGGCATTTTACGGACATATTCCGAAAACATTGTTTTCCAAAGTGGCCAGTCGTGGCTTTCCCAACGTTTTTCGTCATACCAATGATTGATGCCTTTATTTGCCAAAAGTCTTGACAGATTTAGGTTATCTTCACGGCAAATATCCCAGTCAGAAGTGCCTAAAATAATATTCATGTGATTGAATTTCCATGATTCAGCATTATTCATAAAATCCATAGGTTCGTTGAAATAAACATTGTCGTC
>JAIYBU010000048.1 GCA_027488335.1 Cytophagaceae bacterium | reverse complement strand
GGAGTACGAATGCGACCGGCAGCAGCATCAGCGTAAGCACAGCAGGCACGTACACAGCCACATGTAGCAACAGTTGTGGAGAAAGTGGAGCGAGCAATGTGGTGATTATCACGACAGGAGGAACTTCGACGCCACCATCAATTAGCACAAACAAAACTAATTTGTGTGGTTCTGAATCTGCAGTACTAACAGCATCTGGTTGCACAGGTATAATTATTTGGAGCAATGCATCCACAGGTAATAGCATTACAATAAACACGTCAGGTACTTATACAGCAAAATGTACTGGTGTAGGCTGTGGAGAAAGTGGAGCATCTAATCAGATTATTATTACAACAGGTGCTGCTCCATTATCACCAATTATAAGTGCAAATAAAGTGGAGCTTTGTGGTACTGAATCTGCAATATTAACAGCATCAGGTTGTAATGGAAGTGTTAAGTGGAGTACAGGGGCAACTACAATTACAATTTCAGTAAGTGAAGCAGGTACATATACAGCTACTTGTAAGAATACTTGTGGAGAAAGTGGAAACAGTAATGCTTTAATCATTAAGAAAACAGGAATACCATTAGTACCGAGTGTTTCGGCAAATAGCACAAGTATTTGTGGAGCAGAGAAGGTCAATTTATTAGCCACTGGTTGTACAGGAATTGTAACTTGGAGTACAGGTGCAACAGGCACAATACTTACAGTAAGTGCAGCAGGCACATATACGGCTATTTGTTCTAATATTTGTGGCGAAAGTTCACCAAGTCAGGGTATCGTGATTCGTAAAGGTAACTCTCCAGCAGCACCAATCATCTCATCAGATAAAATGAGTATTTGTGGAACTGAAAAAGCAAATTTGATGGCAATGGGATGTACTGGAACAATCACTTGGAGTACAGGTGCAACAGGCACTACAGTTCAAGTAAGTTCAGGTACTTATTCCGCAACTTGTGTCAATGCTTGTGGTACGAGTGGTGTTTCTAATATCGTAAATATCTCAAATGGTGGAACACCAACGGCACCGAAAGTAACTGCTGATAAAACAAGTCTTTGTGGAACAGATACTGCAATCTTAACTGCAATTGGTTGCTCAGGAGTAGTAACTTGGAGTTCGGGAGCAACTGGTAGTACGTTATCGGTTTCAGCGGTAGGAACTTATACTGCAATATGTAAGAATGATTGTGGAACGAGCTTGGCGTCTGATAAAATTACAATTACGAGTGGTGGAAGCCCGTCAGCACCGAATGTAGTATCAAACAAAACTGAGATTTGTGCAACTGAAACTGTAAACTTAACCGCAACAGGTTGTTCTGGAACTGTAATTTGGAGTTCGGGAGCGACAGGAAGTAGCTTAACTGTTTCAACAGTTGGTACATACAATGCTATTTGTAGAAATACTTGCGGAACGAGTGCAGCTTCGTCATCTATCATAATCAAAACAAAATCTGATTGTGGGTGCGTAATACCGGCAGCACCAATAGTAGCAACTAACAAAACAAGTTTATGTGGAACTGAAATCGCAACACTCACAACTTCAAATTGTACGGCAACAATTATATGGAGTACAGGAGCAACAGGAAGCAGTATTAGTGTAAGCACCGCAGGCACGTATTCAGCAACCTGTAAAAACGACTGTGCAACAAGTCCCGTATCAAATACGATAGTAATTACAGCTGGTGGTAAGCCATCTGCTCCAATATTGACTGCCGATAAGACAAGCTTGTGTGGAACAGAAACCGCAATTTTAACAGCAACAGCGTGTTCAGGCACAATCACTTGGAATACAGGTGCAACAAGCACTACATTATCAGTAACAACTGCCGGTACTTATACTGCAAACTGTAAGAATGCTTGCGGAACGAGCGATAAAGCCTCAGCGATTACGATAACGAGCGGGGGAAATCCATCAGCACCAACTGTAACAGCGAGCAGAATTGAGATTTGTACAAACGAATCGGCAGTACTGAATGCAGCAGGATGTTCTGGAACAATTACATGGAGTACAGGTGCAACGGGTAGCAGCTTAACAGTAACTACCGTCGGAACTTACTCAGCAACATGTAAAAATACTTGTGGGATAAGTACAGCTTCTACACCAGTCGTTATCAAATCGAAAACAGATTGTGGAACAGTCTGTACGGCAACTGCTCCAGTAATAGCGGCATCGAAGACAACTATCTGTAAGCCAGAAAATATCACATTGACAGCAACAGGTTGTTCGGTTGGCACAATAGTTTGGTCAACTGGTCAGACAGGAAGTGTAATTACGGTGAAACCAACAGCAACATCAACATACTCAGCAGTATGTAATGTTTCAAGTACTTGTTCAAGCCCATTATCTAACTTAGTTCAAGTAAAATTAGGTGCACTTTCAACACCAACCGTAGCTTGTAGTACTGATTTAGTATGTAGTGGAGAATCAGCAACAATCAAAGCTTACGGATGTGAAGGTACAATTGTTTGGTCAAATGGTTCAACGGGCGAGTCAATCGTGGTTATTCCAGATGGCATTACCAAATACTCAGCAAAATGTAAAGTTGGAGATTGTGAAAGCCCAAGCTCAGAACACGTTGCTATAGCAGTTGGCAGTCCAAACAAACCATTCGTTTCTTGTAAAAATAGTGTAATTTGTTATGGTGGTACAGCTACCCTAACAGCATCGGGTTGTACAGGAATCGTAGTTTGGTCAGATGGTTCAACAGGTGGTGTAATTACCGTTTCGCCTATTGTAGAGAAAACAACATATACTGCAATTTGTAAATCAATTGGTGGTAAATGTGTAAGCGATAACTCAAACGAAATAGTAGTAACCGTTGGTAAGAAAGTAGATGCACCGAAAGTGATTGCTGAAATCAAGAATGTGTGTCCATTCAATACAGCAGACCTCAACACGGCAATTCTAAGCGAACCAACAACGGGCGGTCAGTTTGAATTCCATACTACGAGCTCACCAAGCTCTCCGTTGGTAACAAATCCAGGAGCCGTAACAGCAGGAACATATTATGTGTTTGAGCGTAGTGCAGTAGGTTGCTATTGTGATGGCGTAGCGGTGAAAGTTACCATCACAGCTTGTGAAGGTGGCGGAGTAACTCCAACTATACCAATAGTAGATATTGCAGTAAAGAAAGTAGCTTCTGCTTCGATTGTTCCAGTAAACGAAATCGTTACTTACAAAGTGACTGTTAAGAACAACGGACAAGTAAAAGCAACGGGTATCGAAGTACGTGATATCTTACCAAGCGGATTGGCGTTTGAAAGTGTAACCAACAATGCAACATTTGCCAATGGAATCATAACTCTCAAACTTGATTCATTAGTAAGGGGTGATAGCACTGTATTTACTTACAATACGAAAGTGACCGCAGCGGGTAAAATTGTAAACAAAGCAGAGTTATCGAAGATAAAAGAAACAGACAATGTTTTATCGAATAACTCAAGCGAAGCAACAATCAACGACCCAGCTTCTGGAGAGCTAATCGGTTTGAGTAAAGTATGTGACCCAGCAGTATTGGTAAGCGACATGATTTACAACGTTCCGTTCGTGATTTATGTAACTAACCTCGGTGGAACTGACGTAAGTAAAATTCAAGTGAAAGATGACCTTGACCGTGCATTTGGTAGTGGTGCTAAGATTCTGAACGATACAATCAAAATTGTAGCAGACCCAGGCTTAGTAGTAAATCCTAAATACACGGGTCGTGGATTGAACACAAATATGTTGGTTGATTCATTGAGTAGCATCAAGAAAGGCCAAAAACTTGCCATGAGATTTACTGTGAAAGTTGACTTGAAAAATGCAACAATCACAAACTTCTTCAACATTGCAGAAGTAACCGCCAATGGTAAGAAAGACCTATCAACCGATGGTGTAAATTCTGACCCTGATGGTGATGGCGACCCAACCAACAACGCTGACCCAACACCGATTCAGTTCAAGATTGATATTTCACCAGACCGTCCAGCAATCGGAATTGCATTATCAGTGGCCGATTCTGCTAAGATTGACGAAACTTGTTATAACGTAACTTACTTAGCCCTTGTGAAAAACTTCGGAAATGCTAAGTTGACAAACGTGCAAGTAGCTGATAGTTTAAGCAAAACATTTGCTGATAGTGTTACTTACAAAGTTGTAGGTTCAACGGTTGGAAGTAAGAGTTCATTGAAATTGAACCCAAGCTTCAATGGTAAAGATGATGTAAATCTCTTAATTGCTGACTCAACAAGCAAATTGGAAGTTGGCCAATTAGACTCATTGTTCTTTACTGTTAAGGTCTTCCATAACGGAATCAAAGGACCATTCTATAACAATGCTTATGCGAAGGCACTCGGAAATGGCAAAATCGTAACTGACATCTCGAATGCAGGTACTGAAATTAAGATTAACGAATCAACGCCTACCTCATTAGTGTTGCCAATTAACAATGGCAATCTTGTTATCCCAGAAGCTTTTTCACCAAACGGTGACGGTAAGAATGATACATTTATCATAAAGTTACCAACGGGTGCTACAATGATTTCTTTTGACATCTACAACAGATGGGGGCATGTAGTCTTCAAAGATAAAGATGGTATTCTGACAAAAGATGGATGGGATGGTAAATCGAATCAAGGTGTAAGATTCGGAACTGAAGGAGTACCAGACGGTACTTATTACTTCGCTCTCGATTATGAACTAAATGGACAAAGAGTTCATAAAGTGAATTATCTAACCCTTGCGAGATAATTCCTAAATAATTTAACCGCTAAGTGCCACTTCTCAAAACGTTTAAACAACGTAATGAAAGTGGCACTTTATTTTAAAAACACCTGATTCTAAAATTATCATTTCAAAAAATGTTTTTTTTGAATGAAGAAAAAATCAAGTTTACTATTGATATACTATTGATTATAAGTTAGTTATTAGGTTTGTGTTTCATTATTAGGTATTCGTGAATTTTATAAAATATCTAAAGGCATGATTTTTGCCAATCGTTCGTTATTTAAATAAGAAGCAGCCATTCTTTAGAAATGTCATTAGGGAGAATCATAGGATTTATATATCTCACAACTGCTACTTTTGCATTATTTGCCCAAAATACTTCGAAGGTTTTTCAGAAAGCCAATACCCAATTCGAGGCACTGGGCTATGCAAAAGCAATAGAACTATATGAGACTGCCCTAAAGAAACCCAAAGGTGCTACCGAAGAAGAAATCGTAATAGCCAAACTCAACTTAGCCCTTTGTTATAAACTCGTAAAAGATTATGCCAACTCCGAAAGGGTTTATCGTGAAGCCCTCAGTGCCAACCCAATTCTTAAAGGCGATGACATAAAAACATATCGACATTATGCACAAGTGCTTTCGAGCAATGGAAAATATCCTGAAGCCAATCAATATTGGCAAAAATTCAACGAATTGCAAGAGCAAGATAAGCGTGGTGTAGAATTTATAAAACTCAATAGTAATCGTGAAGCCTTAGAACGAAACGCAGGAAGTTATAGAATCGAATACGTTGGAATCAATTCAAGTAGTGCCGATTTTAGCCCAGTTTATTATAAAAAAGGCTTAGTTTTTGTTTCAGGAAGAAGTGCTAATTCTGGTATTCGACGAGTCTTTAATTGGGACGCTTCTTCTTTTCTTGATTTATTCTATCTCGAAGACCTGAAAGTTTTGGGCAACGAAACAAACGGAGCATCGGCCATTGGGTCGAGTACACAAACACCTTTACAAAAGACCGCTCCGCCTTCAAAGAAACTCGGTACGGATTATTATACACCACCTACTTCCAACGATGCCAAAACCGTTGGTCGCAAAGGCAACGAATATATTACAGGAAGTAAAGAGTTAGATTACGAAGAAAGCCCAACAATTCCGACCGAAAAATTTAGTAAAAATCTTAACTCAAAATATCATGAAGGTCCATGTGCATTTTTTCATGATGGCTCAAAAATTATTTTTACCCAAAATAGTCAAATCGGAGGGGGGGGAATCTTCGGCCAAAAAAAGAATGCTGCAATCAATCGTCTAAAACTTTATTCGGCCGAGTTTGAAAATAACGATTGGCGAAAAATCAAAGAAATACCTTTCAATAGTAATGACTATTCGTGCGGACACCCAACGCTAACGATTGATGATAAAATTATGTATTTTGTATCAGATATGCCTGGCGGCTATGGCGGAACTGATATTTGGATGACTCGCTACAACAATGGCGAGTGGACAAAACCACAAAACTTAGGTGGCTCAGTCAATACTCGTGGCAACGAAATGTTTCCGTTTATTGATGAGCGAGGAAACCTCTATTTTTCATCCGATTTCCACCCAGGCTTGGGCGATTTAGATATTTTCTTTATTCCAATGAATACCGCAACAGGTATGCCAAGTGGTAAAGTTCGTAATTTGGGAGCTCCGCTCAACTCAAATAAAGATGATTTTGGAATCATCACTGACAGCGAACGCCAAACGGGTTTTCTGAGTAGTAATCGCAAACGTGGCGGAACCGATGATGATATTTACAAATTTACTCGCCTCGGTACACTCTATGGTTGTCGAGAATTGGTAGTCAATATCTATGATAACGACACTAAAAAACCTTTCGACCGCATCAGATTTGAATACGAAATCAAAGGAAATACTATAAGTCGAGAAAGTGCCATCACGAGCAGCTTGGGTACAATAAAGCTTTGCCTTGAAGCCGATAATGATTTTAATTTTATCGTAAAACAAAATGGTTTCCAAGCAGAAACCGTGAGTTTTTCAAACAAAGATGCGTCAGATTATGAACCTTCAAAGTTGGATATTTATCTTAAAAAAGAAGTGATAGCTGTGGATAAAAGTAAGAAAAACAAACCCGCTGAAATCAAGGCTCAAACTGCAAACGATATTTTAGTGGCACGCCGAAACGGAAACCCAGTTTCGACAATCTTTCGAGGAATCGTGACGGCTGGAAAAGATAGCACACCAATTGCGGGTGTAAAAATTAAGTTTATCAATCAATGCACAGGCCTTGTTCAAGAAATGGTTACTGGTTCAGATGGTTCGTATGAATTTAATCGTGAACGTAACTGTGATTATATCTTGGAATCTTTCAAAGAAAACTTCGGTAAATCGTCGGAGTTAGTAGAAAAAATTGAAGAAAAACGTAGTATTATTAATATTTTTCGTAAGAAGACACCTGTGCCGAGTGTTGGTTCATTATTCGATACTAAGCTTTATAAAGTGGGTGATGTAGTAAAACTCGACAATATTTACTACGATTCCGAAAGTTATAAGATAAGGAAAGACGCTGCCCGTGAACTCGAAAAACTGGTGCGAACCATGCAGAAAAACCCCAATATGATTATCGAGATTCGTTCGCACACCGATACACGTGGGAATGCCCTTGATAACCTAAGTTTATCACAACGAAGAGCCAACGAAGTAGTAGAGTTCTTGGTCGATAAAGGCGTTGCACGTGCCAGAATGCGTGGTGTAGGAAAAGGAGAATCTGAACCAGTAAATAGTTGTGGCGATGGCGTACAATGTACCGAAGCCGAACATCAACGTAACCGCCGAACCGAATTTAAAATTCTTTCGATTGAGCGAAAGTAATATTTATTACTGAAGATTTTAACGTCGGCATCGCTTCAAGCGATGCCGACGTTTTTTTTGAATAGTTTTCTTGGAAATTTAAAAATATATTTAGATATTTATCTAAATAGTTAATAGATTGTTCAACTTAAACTTTTACTACAATGGCCGAACTCACTACTAATAACACCCGCCAACCACGAGTAGATATGACCCCAATGGTCGATTTGGGTTTTCTGCTCATCACATTTTTTGTCTTTACCACAACTTTTACATCAAACCGAATGATGCCTTTATATATACCAGATAAAACGGATGACCCAGGCCCACCAGTCAAATACAAAAATACCTTGACGCTTATTTTGGGCAAAGACAATCGAATATTTTATCACCAAAAAGGCCCTAAAGATTTGAATACAAGTCTTTTAACGGAAACATCTTATGGAACAACATTAAGCCAATTAATAATTGAAAAAAGAAAACAGGCTGAGAATAGTAAGATTTTTACGGTAATCATTCGCCCCGCCCAACTGATGAATCAGTTTATAAAAATACAGTTGATGTTTTAGACGAAATGATAGTAACCAATCAGCCATTGTATGTACTGACCGATATCTCACCGAAAGAAGTAGAGGTGTATCAGAGTAAATTTATTGCAGATAAAGGATTTGATAAAAAGAATGAACATCCCTAAGGTATTTATTACCATGGCATATTACAAAAAAAACTTGTTTACGTTGATTATAATAATTAAAAGGAATTTCTCTTTTTCTTGATTATTACTCGCAAAAATCCCCCATAAGGGGTATTGTAGCCATTATAGCAAACCTCTAATTTTGTAGCTATACTGACATTGTAATTGGCCTTTCTCAAAAAAGGCCAATTACAATGATTAGACTAACTGTAAACAATTTAAAAGATTAGTAGTATGACTTCAATTAAATACTCATTTTCAATACTTTTTATTAGTTTTTTATTGGCTGGTTGTGCCTCGAAGGTATTTGAACCTCTTTATAAAACCGTACCAGTGATTGAACCCTTACAAAATATTTCCTACCTTTCAGAGCGAAGTGTTCCAGGACCAGTAAGAAGCCAATTAGTGATAAGTTTGTTCAAAGATACTGCCCCTACAAAGGATGATTTTTATAATAGTCTCGAAGGAAAAATTTCTAAATCCTTACCATCGGTGATTATTGGTGTACCTGAGGAGGCAAGCAAAAAAAAAGATGTAAATGCTAAGCCCACAAGCCAGCAAGGTGAAATCTATAAAACTGATGGGTATTACAATGAAGCAGAGCAAGCCATTGAGGCTGCATTATTGCGAAAAGGTTTCAATGTTTTAGACCGTTCTAAATTTGAAGCTAAACTCAGAGATTTAAGAGACCGTGCCAATAGTGCGAAGACCTATTGGTATTCTAATTATGATAAACTCTTAGAAAATAAGCAATACGATGTAGTAAAACAGATTTTGTCTGATGATTTTAAGAAAGGAACTATTACACAGAAAGACTATATTGAACGAATTGGAGAAATAGATAAATTAAGTCAGGTTGGTTTGCCTGGTGAGAAAAGAACAGAAGATGAATTGGTTGATATTGCCGAAGTAATACGTGCAGCACAAACGGGTGAAGACCAAGCTGATTATCTTTTACAGATAAATAAGGTCGCCATTTCTGATGCTGGCGACCGACAAATATCTCTGCAAGAACTACCCGAAGTTAAAGAGTTTATGAATAATAATTCTGGTTTAAGATTTGGACCATTACCGAGCTCATTACCAGCTAATATAGCTTCAAAATGGCTACGTGTAGAATTTAATGCAAAACTAATAAGTGTTCAAACAGGTAGTATCGTTTGGTTGGGTTCATACCAGTTGGAGTCATGGGCTGCCGAACCAATAAAAATAATTATTGATGTGCAACGACTGGTTGATAATGGCGAAAAAATAAACCGTGCTATTCGTTCCTATAATAATACACTTAGAGGTGTGGTAACCGAATGGGAAAACGTAACATCGAATTTGAAAGAAACATATCAGCTTGCTTCTGCCAGAAAGAAATTTGAAAAATCAACAGAACTTACTACTTTCAAAATAAATATAGCTAATAAAATTGAAGCCTTAAAGAAGCGACAAAGAGATTTAGAAATTAAAATTCAGACAATAAAAAAAGATACCCCTCCAGAATTAGATACCCAATGGACCTATTCATACATTGTTAGTGAGCCTAATATTCAGCCAAATTTATCAATTGATGCAGCTTCTGATGTTATGGGTAAACAAAAATTATTAAATCATCGAAAAGAATTAATCAGAGCAGTTACACAAAAGCTCATCAAAACTATTGAGACGGGCAAATAATATACGGATTAACTTTAGTTTATGGAAATGGATAGTTATCTCGGTTAGGAAAAGTTAGTTGATTATATAATAAAAAGGCACAATATAACAATTTGTATATTGTGCCTTTTTATCTTTCGTTCCATACGTATCTCTTTAAGATACTTAACTAAACTACTAACAAATAGTCAAGAAAAACTTGGACAAAATCAAAAAGTAGTAGAAAAGACGAACTTAATTATTACTTCTTGCTTTCACATTGATTAGTAAAGGACTATTAACATTACCAATACCATTGATTGAAAAATCAGTAATAAAAGGAATATTTGTTAAACCTGATGGAACAAAAGGTGTTGTACCCGAAAAAGCCCCAATAGGTGTGCTGCTTGGTCCAACCGTAAGAGCAGGTGAAGTAGGTGAAAGGTCTAAATTGCTCTCAAGAAAAGGACTTACCGTCCAAGGATTAGTTACTATAAAAACTGTGCTTGAGCTAACCGAGTTTACATTACCATTATTGGCTGGTAAGCCCGCATGTCTGGTGCATAAGTTGTTTGATAAGGTTGTTCCTTGACAATTTGTTCCTTCTGTTGCAAAAAAGGAATATGCATCACGTGCGTCAAAAATATTGGCTGTGATGGTACTTGCATCTACATCTCTAAACTCAATACTATTAGAACTATAAAAAGTATTTCTATTTATAGTTGCCGAGACTAAATAACTAACTATGCCACGGATAATATTATTGGTTATATTACAATTATTTGTTGTAACAACCGTACCACTCTGATTTCCTGCACCAGAAATACTTCCTAAAATATTATTGCGAATTATTGTATTATTTGCAACAGTAGTAAACCCTTCAATTGTTTGGAGGTATAGATTAATATTACCAATATTATTTCGGTCAATTATACAATTTGCGTCGTATACGCTTAAATTTGAAATAGTCAATCCAGTTATTCTACTCCCTGCACTGCCTTGAGTCATGGTAACATTGGCCAAAGAAACTGTTCGTTTATCAAAACTTGAACCCGTAACCAATGTAGGGTTGTAGCCAGTACCAATAATCGTAATACGACGATTAATAGTTAAGTTACCGTAGTCTGTATTGTCTGTATTAAAAGGTTCAATGTAAATAATATCACCAGCTACCGAGGCATCGTGGGCAGCTTGGACAGTTGTATAAATATTTACCCCCGTAATACCAGGTGTTGAATTTACCCTACGAATAGTCTGAGCCTGTGTAAAAAATGATAGACTTACGAAAAGAAAAATGTAATTGATGGTTTTCATAAAATATTGATTTTAAATGGTTTATTTAATTATTTCTATTGACACCCACCTTTTTGGGCGGTGAAAACTGTTCCGTTATTGGCAACAAAGCCAGGGTTAAGCGTTACGCTTTTGCCTGCTAAATAAGTTACCCGTGCGGTGCCTGTTATTTTGTTGGTTGCCACCACAATACCCGTTTGAGCGTTGGTTTCTTTAATCAAAACTCCACTCGAATAGTCGTCGGTGGTGCTGGCCAACGTAAGTGAAGTAGGACAAGGTGATGGACAAACATCAAGTACGCTAAACTCAATGCTTGGATTATCGGTGATGGCAGGCGAAGAAGAAACCACTCGAATACGATAGCCCGTACCAAGAGTAGTTGATGATGGAATATTGGCCACAATGCTACCCGAACTCACCGAAGCCAAAGTACCGAGTGTAGTAGGTGAAGTAAAACTTCCTGAAGCATCAGAAAGTTGAGCCGTGAAAACATTGTTAGAGGCATAAGTTCCAAATACTTGATAAGCAACATTGAAAGGAGTTGTTTTGCACCAAGCCGAAGGTGTTTGGCTTGTCACTAAACCAAAAGTGCTGGCAACCTTAAAAGGCTTTGTGCCAACCATACTCCATTGATTATTAGCATCTTTGACCCTAATATAAATAGTATGATTGCCCAACGACAAGTTACCCAAAGCAGCAGTAAATGGAATCACGATTGGTGTTCCTGCCGTAAAATTAACAGCCGTTGCTGCACCGTAACCTGGGTCGGAATCAATGAAATATTCCATTGCTACCAAGTTTGGTAATGTACGTGTAGTCAAACTTTCCTTCAAAAACGGACGAGTAATAACGGTACTCCACCGATTATTGGCATCTTTTACCCGAACACTTAGGTAATGAAAACCTTCTGTAATATTGTTTGGCAACGAAATCGAGAAACTATTATCAGTAGTGAGAGCCGCCGTAACGGGTACTGCCGTGGCTGCACCATAACCAGGGTCTGCATCTACAAAATACTCAATGGCTGTAATAGTCGAGGTAGGGCGAGGTGTCAAACTTTCCTTCAAAAACGGACGAGTAATAATGGTACTCCACCGATTATTGGCATCTTTTACCCTAACAGTTAAGTAATGAAAACCTTCTGCAATATTGTTTGGCAACGAAATCGAGAAACTATTATCAGTAGTGAGAGCCGCCGTAACGGGTACCGCCGTGGCTGCACCATAGCCAGGGTCTGCATCAATGAAATATTCTATGGCAGTTACGGTTGAGGTTGTTCGAGGCGTAAGGTTTTCTTTCAAAAACGGACGAGTAAGCACTGAACTCCATTGATTAGTAGCATTTTTCACCCGAACAGTTATATAATGAAAGCCGTCAGCGATATTATTCGGTAATGATACCGAAAAATTGACATCCAACGTAGTGCCAGCCGTAAACGGAATATCAACGCCCGCACCATAACCAGGGTCTGCATCTACAAAATATTCAGCTTTCGTAAGTTGCTGCTGAGCTTGTAATTGACTACAGAAGAGTAGTAACAAGTAAATAAAGTATTGTTTTTTCATGAGTTAGTTTTTGATATAACTTAATTTAGCTTTCAATCTTAGTTGAGGAAATACTTGAAATGAGTGCAAAAGTCTCACACTTTAGGTGTACGGAATAAGTACTGATAATGCCTGCTATCATAGGTTGCGTAGAGGTAGTAGTACTTGCTCGTTGGGTAGAGTTAGTGGCATCATTGCCTGATAAAATCAGATTCTGACCTACCATAATGGCGTTTAAAGTACAAATAGCATCGTTATACTTTAAAATATTAATCGTGTTGGCATAAGCAGGAGTTGGCAGAGCCGAATACGAAAGCCAATTTATGCTCCCATTGGTGGGTTTTGAAACATAAAGAAGCCTAACATTTAGGTTAGAACTACACTCGCTTGTCCAACCAGTCGTTGCATTCAGAAAGCAAATATCTGTCAAACTATTATTTCCCCCACTCGCTATACCTTGCCACGTGTTTCCACTATTAGTTGTGTGTATAATTGTTTCATTCGTACTTACGGCTACACCATTATTATTAGAGAAATGGATAGAATTGAGAGTGGCAGTAGTTACACTGGTTGCGTTCTGAGGGAAATTCGAAAAGCTAAAATCTACTCCTAATTGTTTTGTATTGGCATTAGTAAATACTAAAGCATAGCATATACTGCACCATATTAAATTAATTATTTTACTCATACACAAATTCTCTTTAAAGGGGGATGAATGGTGGGAATAATGATTTCTTTAATTTATTTAACCATTTTTTTCATAGCTAACTTTCCTTGCCTTCTCGAAAATGGTATTATCTGGTTATTTGGAAGTATTAATTCTTTCGCACTATGGCTAAGTACATAATCCCAGTTGACGACAATCTTTTTGTTAGTCCGAACAAAGTTTCCATGTGAATCAAGGCTTTGTTGAACCTTTTTTAGTGTAGTTGCAATGATGAACTGTTCGCCATTGCAGAGGTGAATGGTAGTATAATTAATATCAGCCACAAGCATCAATACATGTTTAGGAGTAACAGATTTTCGTCCCCCAACAGGAATCTTATTTGGCTCTGAAATATAGGTGTTATCTTCGTTGTTTACATTGGCTTTCATTAGAAAAATTATATTTTTGTGGTTAGTGAAAATTGTAAATTATACTGACACAAAAATACAGAGGATGAATAATGGGAAACAATACCACGTTGGGGGGATTTTTAGTCTAAACAGAAAATGAATTGGAATATGGTCTTGGATTGGTGTTTCTTTGATAGAAAAATAGGGGAAGTGCCGAATAATAAAAATATTAAAAAAAAAATACTAAATATCCTTTGTTTTTGTAGTTTTGGGGGCTTTGTTGAGAATTTTAAGAGAGAGAAACCTTTTTATTAAAAAAAACAATTCCTACTAAAATGAATTCTCGTATATATACAAATTTTATATTTTACAAGACTAATAGGGAATTAATCAGAAATAAGGGAACATGAATAATCGACCATTTGTTTTGAATAAAATTAGACTTGTTTTTGTCTTATTTTTACTTTTTCATTCTTTCTTTGTGGTTGGGAAAAATATTAAAAAAGTGCAATTCAATAGGTGCTTTAAGTATTTGTATTTATCGGGCGAAAATGAATATATAAAAACACAGAAACCACTAACACTAACCGAACTTACCGATGATGCAAATAACAATTCTTTGAAGTTTGCTCGCAATTTTAAAACCACACGCGACAGTAGTTTTTACTGTATAAAGATAGAAGTGCAAAATGTCGATGATAAAGACATAGAAGTCATGGTGCTTGTCGATGAACCACGCATTGACCATTTCAATTTTGTGATGTTTGAAAATGGGAAGCCAGTTAAGACCTTTTCAAAATACATTCTTGACCCTAAAGTAAAGACCTTAGGTAATAATTTAATAACTCAACTTCCACTACTACTAAAAGCTAAAACAAGTTATAAATTATACCTTCAGATAGATAATAAAATCTCGTATAATAAGCTTAAACTTCGGCTTAAGTTTATTGCTAAATCGTATTTTCCTACTCAACAATTTTGGGCAATATTATTTGAGAAAATCTACCTCGGAACATTATTTTTCATTGTCATCTTTACTTTAGTTTTTGTCGTTTTTTACCGCAAGCGTATTTATGTTTCTTATTTACTGTACCTATTAGGTTTAGTTTTATTTTATATTTTTGCTAATAATTTTACTGTTTACTTTTCAGATGCTGATACGTTCTTTAAATATAATTGGATATGCCTTATCCTTAGCTATTTTCTAATGCTGATGGGTTATGTTAATTTTTCTGAAGAGTTTCTGAATATTTCTCAGTTTATCAAAATAGCCTATATAAAACCTTTTCGCATATTAAAAAAAGCCTTTTTTATCTACTACGTCCTAATACTCATCGCTTTATGTTTTTTCGATTTAACCTTAGTTAAATTAGCATCCGTGGTGGTGTTCTTCATCAATCCCCTAATGCTATTATATGTATGGTATTTTATATTCAAAGCCGTTCAAAATAAATTTCGACCCGCCTATCTTTTCGGATTAGGTTATCTTCCCATTTTTTTTGTTGCATTTTTTCTTGACCCACTTGGAACATCAGGCCTAATTGGCGGAAATGTTAATGCTATTTTTTACAGCTCACACATACTTGAGCTTTTTACGCTATCAATCGCCATTATTTATAGGTTTAGATTAATAGAAACCGAGAAAAATATCTTAGATATTGTGGTGCTTCAACAAAAAGAAAATCTTCTTAATATTGAGCTAAAAGCACAAGAAATGGAGCGTGAAAGGCTTGCCAAAGACCTTCATGACGATTTGGGTGGAACACTGACGGCCATAAAAAATTCGATTATCACAAAAAATAATGAAGTGCAACTATTGCCATTGATTGACCGTGCAATTGTTGATTTAAGAAATGTTTCAAAAAATTTGTTACCGCTCAATTTGTCAAGAAATGGATTGTTAAAAGCGGTTCAGCAAAATATAAATTACCTTCAAGTTGCATCGAATATTGAATTTGATTTTATTACATTCGGAAACGAAAAGCGATTAAACGAAGAGCAAGAATTACATACCTACCGAATAATTGCCGAATTATTAAATAATATCGTTAAACACTCGGTCGCTACAAAAGCAACCATGCAGATACTGTATTATGATGATTATGCCCATATTTCGATTGAAGACAATGGGGTAGGTATCGAAAAAAATAGAAATAGTTTAGGAATTGGTTTATTGAATATTCAATCTCGCATTGAGTTTCTAAAATCTAAACTAATTATTGACACTAATGAAAATGGTACACTAATTACCTTTGATGTACATTATTCGTAACCCTAACCCTATGAAGCCTAAGATTATTATTGCCGATGACCACGTACTTGTAAATGATGGGGTAAAGTATTTATTATCAACAGATTATGACATTATAGCACAAGTAACAGATGGAGCAAACGTTATAGAAACATTACAACGCTTAATGCCGCAGGTAATATTATTGGATATAAATTTACCAAATAAGAATGGTTTTAAGATTGCGGAAGAAATAAAACGAAGTTTCAATAACATAAAAATTATTTTTTTATCAATGTATAGCGAAACGAGTTTTATTGAAAAAGCTAAGCTAATAGAAGTAGATGGTTATATGCTTAAACATTCGACCAAAGATGAACTAAAGACCTGTATTGATGCTGTGTTGGCTGATAAAATTTATTATGACCCAAAGCTCGACGAACCTGTTATTAATCTACATCAAAAAGATACTTTTGTCAAACAATTTGCCGTTTCTCCGAGAGAGTTAGATGTTATAAATCTAATTTGTAAAGGGCTACATTCGCAAGAAATTGCCGAAAAACTATCGGTAAGTGTCGAAACCGTAAAAACCCACCGAAAAAATATCTACTTTAAACTCGGCGTAACGAGCGTTTTTGAGTTGATTGAGTTTGTTGACAAGAATAGTTTATGTTAAACGCTTTTGATAAAAACCACAAATAAATGGCATATCTCGAAAGGATGTGCCATTTTTGTTGTTCAGAAAAAAACACATGAAAATACTACATACTGCCGACTGGCACTTGGGCAAAAAACTTCATAAACACGACCTCTCGAAAGACCACCAACTATTTTTGGATTGGTTAATAAACCTTATTCACGAACAAAAAATAGATGTATTACTCATTTCGGGCGATATTTTTGATTTGGCAAATCCCCCCATTGAGGCACGAGCGATGTATTATTGGTTTTTACGCCAAATGATTCAGCTCAAATGTAAAATCATTATTACGGGCGGAAATCATGATTCAGCTCAGATGCTTGATGCACCCAAAGATATTCTGCAACTGCTTGATATAAAGGTAGTTGGCGGAACGGAAACCCCAATCGAAAACGAAATTGTGGTATTTGAAAATCTGGTGGTTTGTGCTGTGCCATATTTGCGTGATGCCGATTTACGTCAGGCCATTGAAGGCGAAAGTGGTACTTCAAGAATTGAGAACGTGCGTTTAGGCATAAAAAAACACTACGATACTTTGGCAGTAATCTGTCAAGAAAAATATCCAAATCTACCCAAAATTGCGATGGGCCATTTGTACGCCAACGGTTCAATAAGTTCGGAGTCGGAGCGAGAAATTCAGATTGGAAATTTGGCATCGGTTGAGGGAGCTGATTTTTCACCTATCTTTGATTATGTAGCATTGGGGCATATTCATCGCCCGCAAATCATTGGCGGAAACGAGCGAATACGTTATTCAGGCTCACCGATTCCGTTGAGTTTTAGCGAAAAAAACGACCAAAAAATAGTGCTGATTCTTGACATTTCAGCCAATAAAATTCAAGAAATCAAAACCATTGAAGTACCAAAGTTTAGAGAACTAAAACGTATTTCAGGAACACTCGAAGTCGTGAAATCTAAACTAATTGCCTTTCAGAATGAAGCTCCACTAAAATCTTTTTTGGAAGTAGAGGTTGTTGAAGAGAATTTCAATCCGTTAATTATCAAAGAGCTAAATGATTGTATTAGCCTTTACGATGATGAAAATGCCATTGTGCTTAAACATAAAATCAGTTTTAAAAATGAAGTAAAAAGCAGCGAAGAATTATTTGTGGAAGGAGAAAATCTGGAGGATATTTCGGAGAAATCAATGTTACAAAAACGTCTTGAAAAAGAAAATTCGCTTTCTGACGAACACCGTGCTTTGATGATGGAAGCCTTCACCGAATTATTACTAATGGTTGAGCAAGACGATGAAAATTAATAAAATATACATAAAAAATATCAATTCATTTAAAGGCGAGCATCGCATTGATTTTACCGAAAATCCACTCGGTTCGGCAGGCCTTTTTGCCATCGTCGGCCCAACGGGGGCAGGAAAATCTACGCTTTTAGATGCTATTACGCTCGCAATTTTCAACCAAATTCCAAGATTTGATAAAAAAATATCGAAAGATTTTGTGGCTTCGGCTGGCTCAATTCTGACCAAAGGTGAGCGAGAATGTGCCGTAGAAATTGAATTTTCGTGCAAATCGGGCAGTTTTGTATCGAAATGGTGGATTGAGATGAACCGTAATCAAAATCTCAATGATTATGGAATGGAAATTACCAACCTACAAACTGGGCAATTATTACCACTCAAAAAAAGCGAAGTGCCAAAACGCAACGAAGAACTAATCGGGCTTTCGTATGACCAATTTATCAAATCAATTTTGCTTTCGCAGGGGGAGTTTGCCAAGTTTCTAAAATCAGGAAAAGACGAACGGGGGAAATTGTTGGAAGATATAACAGGCACACAGATTTACCGAAAATTGGGCAAAAAAGCCTTTGAAATTGCGAAAGAAAAAGGGCAAGCCCTCAAAGATTTACGTACCAATATCGACACCGAAAAACGTAAACTCTGCACACCCGAACAAGAACAAGTTTGGTTGAATCGTAAGGCAGATATTGAGAAAGTTTTGATTGACTTAGAGGCTCAAACGCAGGTTTTAAAAACCAAAATTGACCTCAAAAATCAGATGCTAAATTTTCAGAAAAGTATTGCTGAAAAAAGCGAACGACAAGCCAAAGAACTGCAAAATTTGAATGATTTTGAGACTTTTGAAGCAAAAAAGCTACAAACTCACGAAAAAGCTGAACCTTTTCAATCGCAAATTTTGCAGCTTGAAAGCCAGCAAAAAAGTCTTCAAAGCCTCCAAGAACGCTTGACGAGCGAAGAGGAAAGTTTGGAAAAAAATACAAACTTACTCAATAGAATTTTAAATAAAATTGGTGAATTAACCAAACAGCCAAGCACGCTTACTCTTGAAAATGCCCTCGAAGTTCTGCAAAATTTTAGAGAAAAATTAACTCAGTTTGAAAACCAAAGAAGCATACAGGAAGCCGCCAAAAAGACCAACGAGACTCAGATTGAGGAATTAATGAACAAAATTTCCGAAAAATCACTCAATTTTGATTTCCGACAAATTACAGATGAAACCATTGAACGTATAAAAAATGTAGGTCTTACGCACAAAACTACGCTTGATGAGACTTTTAAAATTGCCCAAATTACTGCTTTGGAAGAAGTTTCTACGAAAAGAGAAAACTTGACCGAAGAACACCGAAATTATACGGCTTTAAAGCAATTTGTTTGGGAGTATCTAAAAATTAGTGAGGATATAAAAAAAGAACAAGAGCAAGAAAAATTGCAAAGCACATTTATTGCCACACAAAAGCCAGAACTTGAAAAAGTACAAAAACTTATTATAGAAATTGGACAAAAAATAAAGCAACTCGAAACCGAAAAAGAAACACTCGGTAAATCTTATAACTTTGAAAAAGACCGCCAGACTTTACTAAAGAAAGATGAGCCGTGTCCGCTTTGTGGCTCGCTCGAACACCCATTTTTGAGCCATTATGCCAATAATTACGTGGAGATTGATTTGAAACTTAGTGAAGCTAAAAAAGAAGAAAAAGCCTTGAATGAAACCTTTCAAGACTTCCATACAAAACTGACTTCGGCCGATGTGCTATTGAAAAATGCGATTGCTAAAATTGCCACTTTCAATGAGCAAATTTTGCTTATAAAACTAAAAATAGAAGAAAAGAAACAAGCACTAAAACTCGAAAAAGTAGGAGGAAATACAGAAATCATTGATGCTCAAATCAAGGCAATCGAAACGCAACAAAATGCCTTAAATGGGATTGACAGTAAAGTGCAAAAACGTGAAGATTTACGAAGTTTATACAATCTTTGTATAAGTACTAAAAAACTTCAAGAAGACTTTAGTTTGTTGACTATAAGCATCAAAAACTTATATGGTGGTCTAAACTTCGAGAAAGACTACAACGATATTCAGACTTGGTTTGTAAAGACCCAGGCCAATATTCAATCTTCTGTAAAAATTATTAAAGAACTCAAAGAAGAACTGTTTCCTAAGCAAAAAAACTTTGAAACGGATAAAAGTAACCTTGAAACTCAAGTGAAGCTGGTCGGTTTTGAAGATGTGAAAGCTTGTCAAGCTGCCATTTTGAGTAGCGAAAATGCAAAGGCATTAAGAGAGAAAAAACAAGCTTTACATTTAGCCATTCAAACCTTGATTGAGCAAATAAAAGAACATCAATGGGAGCTGGATAAATTGCAGGAAAAAGATGATAAGAATATAGATTTGGAGACGTTGCTTTCACAACAAATTGATACAAACAACAAGCAAGAAACAACAAGAAAAGAACAAGTAGAAATATCGGTAAATCTTGCCACCCAAACCCAAATAAAAGCAACGATTGAACAATTGCAAACCCAACTACAAAACTTAGAAAAAGACAATTTGAAATGGGAGTTATTGGATAAATATATCGGAAATGCCGACGGTAAAAAGTTTGCCACTTTCGCACAAGGACTTACACTTTCACGTTTAATGGCTTTGGCAAACCGCCGCCTTACGGATTTATCAGATAGGTATTTGCTTGATAAACCTGGCGAACAAGATGAAGATGAGCTAATGATTGTTGACCAATATATGGCTAACGAACGCCGCTCAGTGAAAACTCTTTCGGGTGGAGAAACCTTTATGATTAGTTTATCGTTGGCCTTGGCTTTGTCAGATTTAGCATCAAAAAATATCAAACTCGATAGTTTATTTATTGATGAAGGTTTTGGCACGCTCGACCCCGAAACGCTTGACTTAGCATTGAATACACTCGAAAAATTGCAGCAAGAAGCTCAAAAGAATATCGGGATTATCTCGCACGTAGAGTCAATAAAAGAGCGAATTGCTACCCAGATACGTCTCGAACGCAATAATCGAGGCTTTAGCCAAATCGTTATCCAGTAAAACTAAAAATGTGGCATACCTCGATTATCACAGATAACAGGTGTGCCACATTGCATTTTTTTAAGCAAACTTACAAAGCTCTATTCACTGCTCTTACTACTTCGGGAACAGAAATAAGCCCTGTGTGTCGCCATAATTGTTTGCTTTTTTGAAACAAAATTAAAGTTGGTACGGCATCAATCGCATATTTTTTTCGGAGGGCTGGGTTCTTATCAACGTCGATTTTCATAATCGTAATATCTTCGTCAAGTTCCTCTACCAACTGATTGAGCATTGCGTCTATTTTTCGGCATGGCTTACACCATTCGGCCGTGAAATCTATCAAAACGGGTTCGGTCGAACCTACTAATTCTTCAAAAGTACCAGTCATTTTATAAAATTGTTTTACTGAACTAATACTACATTTTTTCTACGTTTTTGGTTCTCGACTAATTTCAGAAATGTAGTATCGAGTCAAGAAATGGTAGAGTACGAGTTCGTGCTGGCGGTGTTGTGAGATAAAAAGCCTATTGATGAAAAGATGAATGATACTTCCTAAAATCTGATAAAAATAAGAACTTTTCTTTAATTTATCGACCGAAAAATCAAGTTTTTTAATTGAGTATTGTTCAAATATAGCATCAAAATCTGTTGATGTAAGTGTATCACGAATCGCCTGTTGGTCCTCTCGAAACTTCTGGTTGAGTTGCTCTTTTGTTGTTTTTTCAATGCTAAACTCTGCAAAAAAACCAAGTTGACACTCTTCTGCAAATGCTCTTTTTTGGGGAAGTGTCAGGCCGAAGTCAGACATTATCCAGTCCATTCCTTTAATGCCTACATGCCAACGAAGTATTTCGGAATCGTCATCGGTAAGCAACTGCATTAGTTTTAAAACCAAATAACTGTTCTGACAGAACATTTTTTCTACTTGTTCGATATTTTCCGCACCATAACGCTCAATTTCTCTTTGATAAGTATCAATTTTTAGTTGATAAATTCGATTGTGAGTCAGATAAGGTTTTAGTTTTACTTGAAGTTGAACCAAGACATTATCATAAAATTTATTTTTCGCATTTCCTCTAAAGCGGAGTCTTAGATGGGGGTCAGAATCATAATATCGAATAAAGAAAAATCCATTTATTAGCTCTTTTTTATATGATTTTTCTACAAAAGGTCTAATTATCTTTTGTAGCACCTCATCGGCTGTTTTTTCTCCGCAATATAATTTGACATAAAACCACTCACTTCCCACCTCAAAATTGCGTTTAATATTTTTAGCCGTAAAGTTGAGAGCAGGGAAATGTAGTTTTTTTAGGAAAGAATCTGCTTTGAAGGGTATAATAATTTCGTGTGAAAATGCTTTCCCTTCATGTGTGATAAAGCAATTCGATGAATCAGAAAGATATTCACTTAGTTTGATAATGGTTTTTTTGAAAAATTCACTTTTTAAAATCTCTTGGCAATAGTTATTGTCTAAATCAAGCACTAATTCATTATCAAAGTCGCCTAAAACGACGAATTTTGGTAATCGAAATGAAGTTCTTAGGATGGTACAAAATTCCGATGCTGATAGTTTTTTATGAGTCACAAAATCGTTGGTTGGGATATTCCAAGTGGATAAACTCAGAATGATATTTTTATATCTAACTCTCGGCAAAAAGAGTTGTTCTTTAAAATTTGCCCAATGCCAAAAAGCATTCAGAGAGCCGTATTCATATTGTAAATCGCACAAAAATCGATAAATACCGAGTCCATTATGATAGTTATGAGCGTTTGTCAGTCGAGGAATTACAAATTTATTATGCTTACGAGAGCGTAGAAAAATACGATTGTTTCTTACTGAAACCATCAAATCGTCGAGTTTTATCTGATTTTCTTGTTGTACCGAAGATTGGCAGATATACGGAATTTCGTACTGCCGAAACTGCGGTCGCATCAATATGTTTCCTGTGCGTTCTTCGGGGAGGTGAACAATTTCTGCAAAAATAACATCGCTGTTTGTGTGATGCTCAAACCGAACTATGTCTGCCACTTTCTGGCTGAGTTCTTCATTCCCATGACAAAAACGAGCCATTGTTTTTGCTCCTGATGGGCCAAAGGCATTTTTTAGTATAAACCGAAAATCTCCAGCATCTAAGCTTTGTTCGGAAGTGGATAAAATACTACCCAAAGCATAGAATGTTTCGGGTAGCTGATTCGTATTTGAATAGTTTTTTGTCAAGAAATCAATATCAGCGTCGGTAACTATGAGTTCGGGTTGTTGCCTGAATAATGTTTCGGTATATTTTTTAAGTACAAATTCCTTCCAAGTATTCCACCCAGTTTTATCGTTGTCGTTTGGTTGTTTGATGTTTAAATCTTCAATCAGTGGTAAATGTCCTACCGAAAGGTGAGAATCGGTGGCATATCCCAGTCCTAATTCAGAATCAAGTACTTGGGTTAGTGGAATTTCTTGTCGTTCATAACGTTCATAAAATCTTTGTTTGAACTCGTCGAGATTCAAATTTTTATAAGGCGGATTTAAGGCAATTAGTATTTTTGAAAGCGTAGAAGTAAGTTTTTCAATCACCGAATGACTGATGGTATTTTTATCTGTCTTGAAAAATAAATCGGTTTGAAAGAGGTCTTTCTCTGCAATCTCCGAAAAGTTTTCTTCAATTAACTGCTTCGCATGTTGATATTTGAAAATGTTCTCTTCTTGTTTTTGTAGCAAACGTACTATTTCATCAAAAGGTTTTAAGCCTAATTTTTGTAAAAGTACTTCTTGAAACTCCTGTCCAGTGGTTGTGGGTTCGAGTTCTGATTGAAGTATTTGCTCGTTTACGAGTTGTTTAACAAAATCAACCGCTTCTTCAAAATTTACGTCAGCGTTGGTGAGTATCGTTGCTAAATCAGTAAGCAAAATGCCCTTTTCGGCTTTTTGTAATGCCAAAGAGAGAGCTGCCGATGCTTCGACCGAAACCAAAGAATAATAGCGATTTTTGTTGATAACCTCGTAGTAAAGATAACGATAGGTATTGTTTAGTCGATATATGCTTGAATTTGGAAAAAATAAGAACTTTGCCAAGAAACGTTCATTGTTGGTCAAATGCTGAATTATCTCGGTCAGATAATTCATGTCGAGTCGAGTATGTTTATGAAACGGAGTATTTGTGTTGAAGCGTATGGTGGTATTGGTGTCGAATTTTCCTACGGCACAGCCCGCAAATAGCCCATACGGCGTGGAGCGGGTACACATCCGAATGAGGTATTTGACGAGTGTTTGCTTAAACTTTTCTTCTTCACCAATTTTCTCTCCTTTTAGCCAAAGTTCAAATCGCTGATACAGATTTGGTGAGGCTATATAGATTGCTTCCTGAAGAATCGGGTTTTGATAGATTGCACGCAGCCATTCAGGTGGATTTTCAGATTTTAGAAAATCATCAAAAATTTCGACTGAAAGTAATGGCCTACGAAGCAAATAGAAATCAAAAGGAATGATTTTATTTTCCAAAAGAATTGATGTTTTACTACCTATATTACCATTTTAATACCGTTAATTATCAGCTTGGCGTAATGTCGTTTTCCATTTTAGCCATAAATCTTTCGAGAGCATCTTGAAAAAGCTCAAAGGTTACAGGTTTTTCGATGAATGCCACTATATTTAACGCTACGTTTAAAAACTTTTTGGGATAGATTGAAGTGATAATTATGCTTTGATGCTCACGTAAGAGCTGCACCAAGGCATCGTCAGGTTGTATGGGTAAATGTTGTAAATCTACAAAAAGTAAATCTACCTGTTGTGTGCTTACTATTTCGATAGCTTCTTCGGCAAAGTTACAAGTCCATGACAGTTCTAAGAAAGGAGTCTGGTGGATGTATCTTTTTAAAAGTTTTTCTGATAAAAACTCGTCTTCTATGATTGCACAAGTATAGGTCACAACAGGTTGATTAGCAGTTTGTTAATTTGAATTAGAAAATAGTATCGGTGATGCGAATAGAACAGTAGGTCAATCTGTTTTTAGGAGATGTATCGTTTTTGAATTTTACGATAATTGATTTTTTTACTGATAATTTTGATGGTTGGTTCAGATTTTTCATCGTTTTGTGTTTTAATATTTGAAATGAATTATTTTAATATGATGAAGTTAAATCGAATAAATGTATGGGTAAAAAAAATTCGACGGATTTAGTATTTTCTTCGATGAATTTGAGATATCGAAGATAAATGCCCTCAATTTTATACCATTTTACTGTGCAGAACTTCTTTTACAGCATCTTTATAGTTGATTCCGATGGGTAATTTTTTATGATTCGTTGTTTCGATGGTATTACCATCAATTGCTTTTATGCAATCAATATTCATAATAAACGAACGATTTACTCGTAAAAATAGAACAGTATTGAGAGCTTGCTCGATTTTTGCCATTGTCATGTGGGTAATTATTTCTTTATGTTTGGTATGAATTTTTATATAATCTCGCATGGCCTCAATAAAAACAATATCTTCAAAACTTATACGAACCAATTTTTTATCTTCTTTAACCAAAATAAAATTGTTATTGGCGGTGTTTTCTTGGATTGGCTGAGATGCTGCCTGCGTATCTGTTTGAAGATTAGACTTATCGTTTACTGGCTCTACTTTAGCATCTTTTTGTCGGTCTTTTACTTTGTTGATGGCTTTCATAAACCTATCAAAAGGAATAGGTTTCAATAAATAATCTACCACATCATACTCAAAACCATCAATGGCATATTGTGGGTAGGCGGTCGTAAGAATAATATATGGACGTTTTTGTGAAAAAGAACGAAGAAATTCAATACCCGTCATTTCGGGCATATTTATATCTAAAAAAATAATATCAGGCGTCAATTTATCTAATTGACCAATGGCGTCTATGGCATTATCGAAGCGGGCAGCCAAACTTAGGTAGGAAATACGATTGACGAATTTTTCTAATAAATCTTGTGCTAAAGGCTCATCGTCAATAATAACACATGATAGTATTTTATCCATTGAGTTGTAAGATTAGATGTATATGGAATTTATCAGCTTCGTTCTTTATGTTTAAAGAGTGGTGATTAGGATATAGATTTTTGAGTCTTTTCTGAACATTTACAACTCCTATACCTCCTTGCATGGTTTCGTCCCTTAATTTTTTGGGTTTACTGTTTAACACATCAAATTTAAGCGTATTATTCTCTAATTCAATTGTGATTTTTATCCACGAAGCTTCAATCGTATTATTGACGCCATGTTTAAACGCATTTTCGACAAAAGTGATTAAAATTAATGGAGGAATCATCAAATTACCTGTATTTCCTTTTTGATTAAGTTCAATTTTTACTTTTCTCTGATGCCGTATTTTCTCTAAGGCAATGTAGTCTTCAATAAATTTCAACTCACGAGATAATAGTATTTTATCAGTATTGGTTTCATAAAGGGTGTATCTCATCAAATCTGATAGTTTAATGAGAATATTGGCAGCCGCTTCATCTTTATCAATGATGAGTGAATAGACATTGTTAAGGGTATTGAATAAAAAATGTGGATTCACTTGAGCTTTCAGAAAATCCATTTCAAGTTTTAAGTTTTCCTTTTCGAGAGCAGTATTTCTGATACGAGATTGAAAAATATCTTTTGATACCTTTACCACAATCGTAATAGCAGTATTGAACCCATAAACGGCATAGTTATAATAGACCGTAATAGGGCTAAACACCCCGACAATAAAGGGAACCTTAAAGTAATATTTGCCGAGAGCTTTTTTCATACCCGCATTCTCAAAATAAAAAAGCAGTAGTTGATTGCTCCAATAAGACATCGTGTGAACAGTCATATATGCCAAAATTAATAAGAACAGTGAAGGTAACCAGCGAGCATTGAGTAGTTTGGGAATTATAAATGCAACGATAAAATAATGCGAAAAGACACATATAAGGAAGTCTCTCAGAACTATTAGCTCAAATAGTGTTTGGTTTGAATAATAATTGTTTTGATTGGTTTCAAACCTTATAAACATATAAACAATTGACCAAAAGAATAAATGAATACCGATGCGTCGCCAGCCCGAATAGTCGAATTGGTTTATCAATTCCGAAATGTTGTGTTTTTCTTTGACCATTAGCTATGCTTAAAAATTGGAGATTATAAAAGTAGTAAATCGATACGTATATGGCAAATCCTGCTATGGCGTACTGTTGTTCCCCATCGGGGGGAGGGTGGGAAACAATTTAACTAACTAATTCACTTAGGGGTGTAAATGCCAATTTCTCCTATGTAGATTCATAGAAGAAATTACCTAAAATTACATCATTAATTGATTACCTAAAATAGCCCACCAAATATGCGATTAAAAACACTTTTTTCGGTAGATATAATTTCGGCATTGCCGATATAACTGGGCTGTTGTGGAATAGATACGCCTGTATTTGATACTAACTTATTTTCAAGTGCAACATTTACACGATAGACGTTTTCGATTCTTATTGGAGTAATGTGCGTGATTTTTCCGTATAAGAATCCGAACTCGTTGGCTGGGTATTCGTCTAAACTTACTTGCACTTTTTGTCCAGCTCTTACTTTACCCGATTTTTTTATGGGTACTCGTAGTTGCACCTCAAAATCATCAATATCGGGCATCACCCAAATGGTTTGTTTGCGAGCATTGTCCTGATAGCCTTTTGTTAAGAAAACTTTTCCAGCAATTGGTGATAGAATAGCTTGTTTTTGATGTGTTTTAAGGTTTTCTTCTACCAATAGCGTGTCTCCTTTGGCAACTTGCTGGTTTTCTTTGGTTTTTAATTGATAGGCCATAAATTGTTCGGAACGAAACCAACTTGCTTTGAATGGTTGTTGTTTAGCCAGAATCTCGGCTGGAGCAATCAGTACATCGGGATAAGAAATGTATTGAGCAACAACCACTAAAATCACTAATAAAATAGATAATACGGTGATTCCCCAGCGGGTTATCCAGCTTGGAATATACCCGATTATCTCCTGCATTTCGTCGCTGACGATTTCGAACTGAGTAGTAGAGTTTGGCATAAGATTGAGTTAGATTAAGCAGCTCCGAGTTCCAACTGATTTTTTACTAATTCGTAATAGTAACCTTTGTTTACGGTTAATTCTTTATGATTACCGACTTCCTTGATTTCGCCGTTGTGTAGCACAATTATTTGGTCGGCATTCTTAACGGTACTCAAACGATGGGCAATCACGACAACGGTTTTTCCCTTAAAAAACTCATCAAGATTTTCCATAATTATTTTTTCATTATTGGCATCTAAAGCACTGGTGGCCTCATCAAAGAAGAGAAATTTCGGGTCTTTATAGACCGCTCTGGCAATGAATAATCTTTGTCGTTGGCCACCGCTTAAGCCCGCACCTGTATTGCCAATACGTGTGGTGAAACCGAGCGGAAGTTTCTTGATATACTCTTGAATATTAGCCACTTGCACGGCTTTCATGATACGTTTTTCGTTGATTTTTTGTCCATCAACGGCTATGTTTCGAGCAATCGTATCCGAGAAAATATAGCCATCTTGCATGACGGTTCCGCATTGTTCTCGCCAAGCTTTGGCCGAAATGTCGTTGATATTTACGCCATCAATAAAAATCTCGCCTTCAGTGAGCGAATAGAATTTTAGAAACAATTTTAATAGCGTAGTTTTTCCACTGCCACTTGCTCCAACTATGGCCGTAACCTTGCCTTTAGGAATATGTAAATTTAAGTTTTTAACAACCAACGGTGACGTTGGACTTCCGTATCGGAATGAAACATTTTCAAGCGTAATTCCTTTTGCTCGGCTTGCTTCAAGGCTATTTAGTTTAATCACGTCTTTCTCTACTTCATCGGTTTCATCATCGTCTTCGTTATGAAGTTTCGATTTTCCCCAAGTATATTCTTCATCTAATTCTTCATTGGGTTTGTTGTGAATTTCTCCCAGTCTATCCAAACTTATTTTGGCATCTTGTACTTTCTTCACAAAGTCCATGAGTTGGTGAAGTGGGCCATTCATTTGTCCGATGATGTATGAAATACTGAGCATTGCACCGAGCGTAATTTGGTGTTCAATGACGAGCTTGGCGGCCATGTATGAAATCAAAATGTTTTTGAGTTGTGTAAAAAACGATGAACCGACTTCTTGGTATTGTTCGAGCGATAAACTTTGAATATTTATCTTGAAGAGTTTGGCTTGAATGCGTTCCCATTCCCATCGACGGGCTTGCTCACAGTTATTGAGTTTGATTTCCTGCATTCCTGTAATAAGTTCATAAATACTATTTTGATTTTCACGCAGTCGCTGAAAACGTCGATAATCTAAGTTTTTTCTTTGTTTCAAGAAGATGAAAACCCATGCAACCGAAACGACACTTCCGAAGAAAAACACAAATAGGAGCGATGAAGCATAAGACCCCAAAACCACCGAAAACACAATAAGATTGATAAATGAAAAGAGCGTGTTGAGGGTAGAACCCGTCAGAAATTCTTCGATACGGTGGTGGTCGTTGATACGCTGCGAAACATCACCAATGTTTTTCGACTCAAAGAAATTGATGGGTAATTTCATGAGTTTCGATAAAAAATTGGATATAATCGAAACACTCAGTCGGGTATTGATGTGCAGCAAAATCCAGTTTCGTATCATGTCAACTCCGATGTTGCCCAAGAAAAGCAAGAGTTGAGAGAAAAGTATCAGATGAATAAAGCTGACGTTTTGCATCTGTACGCCATAGTCAACCAAACTTTGAGTTAAAAACGGAAAAATCATACTTATCAGACTCCCGAAAATCATTCCGAGGAAAATCTGAAAGATATATTTTTTGTAAGGAAACAAATATTGAAATAAAAACTTAAATCCAACTGGCGTAGCCTTGTGGTCTTCGGTAGCATTATGAAACTCTGGCGTTGGCTCAAGTAATAGTGCAATGCCTTTTTGGGTGCTGGTGCTGGTCCAGCATTTCATTAAGGTTGCCTTATCAATCTTTACTAAGCCATGACCAGGGTCGGCTACTATAAATTTTTGCTCCGTTTTTCCGAAAAAGTTTTTATCTGTTACATCATATAATACCACAAAGTGTTCCTGATTCCAGTGCAAAATGCAGGGGAGAGGCACTTCGTTTACGAGTTGTTCTAAAGTTAGCTTGACGGAGAGCGTGCGGAAACCTACTTTTTCGGCGGCTTGGGCAATACCGCTCAAGCTCACACCATTGCGAGTGATGTGAGCGTTGGCACGGAAAAAGTCTAAGGAATAATCTTTTCCATAGTAAGCCGAAATCATGCGGAGGCAGGTTGGCCCACAGTCCATGTAATCGAGCTGTCGAAAATATTTGAACTTTGAGTTAAGCATGATGAATGTTGGTTCAGAATGAAGTTCAGAATACAAGCTGGATAAACCGATTAATCAATTAATAGGTCTATCTTTTACCCAAATGTTACAGGCGTACTTTATGCCATTTTTAATGGGTAATCCTGCATGAAATGAGTATGGAATAACATTGCCTTCTGTATCTTGATTCAGAAAATGCAACGCACTTCCACGTTTAGGATTTACTGCAAAAAACAATTCTGGGAAGTATGTTTGCCCACCTTCAAAGTCATCGTTCAGATAAATAAGTAAGGTATGCAAGCGATGGAGTTCACTTCCAGAGTCATGGTGGGGTTTAAATTCCTGCCCTTCGCAATATCGTACGCATTGCAATGCCTCAATATGTGATTTTGGGATTTGTAATAATTCGGCCACTTTATCTTGTATTTTACTATACATTGGTAATTCTTCTGCCGAAAGCGTTGCACTAAAGCTTGTTCGATGGTCAGTAATGTTTACTTTACCTGTGGCATACTCAACTACTTCGCTTCTTTGGAAAAGACTTTGAGTTTCGGTATAGTCTATAATGGCCTGACATTCGTCTGTACTTAAAAACGCTGGAATAATTTTCACACATTCGTTTTTATATCTATCCGCTTCTATGGTTTCTAAATCTTTTGGTAGTGTGATGGTTGTTACTTCTTCAGTATTAGCAACCACAATTATACCAGTCCAGTTATTTAAGAAATCCCCGAATGATTCTTTAATATGACCTTGCTGTGGTAAATAATAATCTACGTAGTTGGAATCTACGTTTTCTACCACAACAAAATACTTATCGTTGGCTTTTGTATAATGAGCAATAAACGGACTACCCAGTTGAGGCAAGATTTCTGTTTTTGCCTTGAATGCTGCACAATTTATATTCCAGTTACCTAAGACCGTTGTAATATCATTTACCGTCACTAATGGATATTTAGTCGATGACGTAATTTGTTCACGAATTTGACTTCTATCGGGTTCTATACCCAGTGATTTTACGAAGTATTGAACCGATAGAACATTTGGACAATATGTCGGTTTGGTAGTAAATGCCATTTCCATCGTCATAGTGATTTTAGGATGAATACTAATTCATTTTTACTCTGTTTTCTTCTTCCGAACTACCTGTATTTCGATTTCTTCGGTTAAATGTCGAAGAACCAAAACGATAATTTAGTCTCAGTTTTATGGCTTGAGTTCCTCTAAGTTGAAGGGTCGAAACATCAATATTGAGGTATTGTCCAGCGTATTTTTCTCGGTAAGTCCTAAAAATATCTGTAAAATTGAGCGTCAAATCGGCTTTTTTATTCAAAATGGTTTTCTTAAAATTTAGAGCTACTTCACCGTAAGATTGATTTAAATAAAATTGTGAAGCAGATGGGCCACTGAAATAATAGCTTAACTCAGTTGTGAAAGTCTTGGATAACGAAAATGCCTGCGAACCATCCATATAATACGACCAGTTTGTGTTATTGAAGCTACTACTGAGATAATTTGATTTAACTTGACGATAGTAAACAGAAAAGTTATGTTGCATTTGCCACCAATCGGTGATTTTAATAGGTGCATATATGTCGAAAGATAGTGTACGTTGTGTATTGAGATTTACTCGTGTATAATACAATACCTTTGTTGCGTCATTTTGCACAGGCATTTGAGCAAATACATCCGAATCATTGCGGTAGGATATGCCAAAACTATAATCTTTATAAGCATAATTGGCTTCTACAACATCACGTGTGATAGGTAATAAAAATGGATTACCTTCGGTATATGAAAATGGGTTTATATAATACTTAAATGGATTGAGGTCATAATAGGTTGGGCGTGTAAGTTTACGCACATAACCTAACGAAACAGAGTGGTTGTCATTAAATTTGTGCATAACTTGTGCAGTCGGAAGCCATCGGAAGTACGTTCTATCAACCACATTATCAGTAGTTAACGAATTGCCCTGTGTATGGGTGTTTTCAATGCGTAGTCCAACCTGAAAAGAGTTTTTCCCTACTTCACCCGAAATATTAGTATAGGCCCCTATGATATGTTCTTCGTATAAGAAACGATTACTTCTGCTTTTATCAACAACCCATTGATTGATATTTAATGTATCAAACTTTAAATCATTATCGCTTTTACTCCAACTGGTTTTTGCCCCTATTTCTAAAGCCATAGTTTTATTGATAGGTTGCGAAAAATCTACTTTTATCGACTGAAAACTCGTATTCGATGGAGATAGGTTTCGTAGTTGAGTAGGTGTTCCAATCACTTGTGCTGCTTCCGAAATATATTGATTCTTAAAATCTTGGTTTCGATTTATATCATAGTTGGCGGCATCAAAGTCTGCTGTGAGAGTTGCACCTTTTTTATTAATTGTACCACGATAGTTTAAGTTGACAGCTACACTTGTACCTTTAGAGTTAGAAAAATTATTTGTTTGTAACCGTTGCAAAGTAGAAGGCTGACTATCTTGAAGGGTAGTGATTTTGGTTAAGTTATGGCTATTTTGTTCACCTGTCGTAAAGTTACTTTTTACTAAAACCCCTACGGTTTGTTGCTTTTTTATTTGGTAGTCAGCTCCAACCCTAAGAGCATGACCAGTGGACGAAAACTTAATATCATTGAAATAAATAAAAATAGTTTTACTATTCGATTCAACAACATTTCTGTT
>JAIYBU010000015.1 GCA_027488335.1 Cytophagaceae bacterium | reverse complement strand
GCTGTAAGATTGGTCAACAAAATATTACCCGAAGCATCAGATGTAAACGTACCTGTTGTTTCAGTTGTAGCTGCATCTTTATAATAAGCAACTGTATAAGCTGTATTAGGAATAAGACCTTGTAGGGTAATACTTCCGTAAATTCCTGCTCCCGTACAAGTGGTTGGGTCGTTTTTAAGTGTTCCCGAAATGCTTGGCCCTGCTGGGTCATTCACTATCGCAGTAACCGCAGGAGATATACAACCTCCCTCAGTTGCTGTGATTGCTGTATAAGAGCCACTACTTAAGTTTAAAATTGTAACTTCACCAGAAGCATTGGCTGTAATTGTAGCTGATGTTGGAGAACCAGCATTTTTCACGTAGCTGATTGCATAGCTAACACCTGGACGAAGACCCGCTAACGTTATCGAGCCATTAGTTAAACCGCAGACCGTTGGAGATGTTGGTGTTACTGCCGAAATTACTGGACAGTATTTTAAACAAAAACTCGGTGCCGTAAATGGCGTAATTAAATTACCACCCGAAACCACTACTGCCGTAGAACCTGTTCCACTACTCATTGACCAGCCCGTTGGCAAAACTACACTTGTAGCAGTTGGGCTGTTTGCAATAACCATTGTATAGTTACCATTAACTACATTGAGTAATTGGTAGCTACCATCCACTGCCAATGGTGCAGAATAAACAACAGCCCCTCCCTGTACTAAATTTACACGAAGACCAGTAAGCAAACCATTGGCACTTTCAGAACCATCACGTACACAGTTTCCTGCTGTACCACCACCCACGCCATTATCAACGTAAACGCTATTGGCGAGTGCCAAAATATTTGTTGAACATCCATTAATATTTACTGTAACTGCTGCCGATGCTGGGCTATAACAACCAGTTGACCCAAAAGCACTATCATAATAAAAAGCATAATATGTACCTACACCGGCTGTGGTTGGTGTTGCATAGGCAGTACCAGTATGTGCATTATTAGTAAACCATACTAAACTTGTTCCACTCGGAGTAGGACTCGAAACTAAGCTACTCAAGTTAGCTGTTGTGGCTGGACAAGTATTAGTAATTGTTGTGCTACTTAGTGTCGGTGGAGTAGTACCCGCTGCACACAATGAAGTTGCATCGAAAGCTAACCACGCCGAAAATCCATATTCATTTTCTCCCGTAATACTTGGAGATGTACATGCGGGAAGCATAACAGTAGCACACAAACGATACGTAGTATTTGGTTGTACGGCATAATAATGAAAGTTTCTTACTCCTCCATCTAAGTTAGCACCAATAAAAGTAGCAGTTGTAGAACAATCCGATTTTAATTTTACCGCATATGTACGAGAAAGACCTAAACAGGCACTTGAAATATTTACCAAATTTCTTATACCAATGTATCTTTCATTGGGACCTGTTGTATAATCAACACAAAGCTCATAACTCTGACCCGATGTGTAAGATAAATTATACGAATTAAGGTTAAAGTTAGTATACGTACTCCCATCATAAGCACTAAAAGCTGCTGTTGGATTTGCATAAGTATTGGTACCACAATTCACTGCATCACCACATTGACATGGCGACGTTTGGGCAAATGTTTCACTTTGAAATGTAGTTATTGACAATAACATTGTCGTCATACTCAAAGCTATAACATTGTCTCGGTAAGAGCTTCGAGAATAAAACCTTGAAAATACACGCAGTAAGAGCGTGCCAAATCCTTGATTTTCTTTGGGTGTTGTTGGCTTCTCAGCCAATTTCGAGAATGTCACTTCACGAAATTGATTACCTGATTTCTCGCTAATTTTTATGAAAAAATTAGTAATAATAGCTTTTATCAGTAAGTACATTTTTACAAAAAATGCCTTTACAGATAAACTCAGGTGTATTTTTGTATAATTTAAATTCATCGCATTAATTTGATTAATACAGCCTTTCGGCTGTGTTTTCATTGCTTTGTTGGGATATCGCAACGGCTCAATCAAATTATTATTCTAAGATGGGCGGTGAACCGCTTTTCACGAGGGGGGCCTTCGTTTTTCACGTTCAAAATGAATATTCCACTGAATATTCACACCGATAGTATCTTTAGCTTCTTTCATTTTTAATTATAATTAGAACATCGTTAATTATTTTTTCAAGGTTGGTAAAGTAAACACACAATTCTTCAAGCAGAATGACGTTGGTGTTGCTGGACTAACTACCCCGTTGGTCACAGTTATTGTGGCACTTCCAGTACCACTACTTAGCTCCCAGTTGGTAGGCATTGCAGTAGTTGTAGTGGTCGGATTTGTTGTAATCACGATTGTATATGTACCATCAACTACACCTGAGAGTATATAACTGCCATCAGTAGCAATCACCGAAGATTTTACCACTGCACTGCCTTGTACAAGATTAATCCAAAATGTATTGGCAGGAATTAGTGTTGTACCTTCTGTTCCATCTTTCACACAGTTGAAGGCCGTTCCTCCGCCAATGCCATTGTCAACATAAATTGTGCCTGCTGGTGCAGAAATATTGGCTACTTGACGCATACAGAAACTTGGCGTTGTACCAACCAATGCACCGTTAGTAATAGAAACTGGTACTGAACCTGTGCCTGTACTCATTGCCCATCCTGCTGGTATCAATGGCGTTATTGAAGTTGGATTCGATGTCAGCACCGCTTGGTATGAACCATTGCTTATGCCTGTCAACGAATAGCTTCCATCAGCCGCCACTGGCGAAGATTTAATGATTACTGCTCCTTGAACAAGATTTATATACATTCCTGTTGGTATTGTGAGTGTTCCTTCGCTACCATCTTTGGTACAGTTTCCTGCAATACCTCCTACACCGCCATTGTCATTGAATACTGCTCCTTGAGTGCCCGTAATATCAACAATTTGTTTTAAGCAGAATTTCGGAGCGGTTGATGGTGTGATTGCTCCTGAGGTTACTTGAACCGAAACTAAACCCGTACCACTTACTAAAGTCCAACCTGTTGGCATGACGACCGTTGTTGCAGTTGCCGAATTTGTAATCATTAACTGATATGTTCCATCGGCAACTGATGTGAGTGAATAGCTTCCATCAGCAGCAATCGGAGACGATTTCACGACTGCACTTCCTTGTAACAAATTGATATAGAATGTATTGGTTGGTAAGGCACTGGCTATTTCTGTACCGTTTTGTACACAGTCGTTGGCAATACCGCCACCTGCACCGTTATCGTTATAGACCGTACCCGCTGGGGCTGTAATATTTGGCAAGGCAGGAATAGCCGCCGAACGCCATAACACTTGTGTACCATTATTCGGATAAGCTGCCAATAAACCTCCCGTTGGAACATTTGCCGTATCGTTAGAGTTGGCAGGGCCAAAAGCTGCAGGATTTGTATCAACGCCATCGTCAAGGCCATCGTGGTCGGCATCTGCACCAGCAAGTATTACGCCTGATTCAACAGTGTCGTTTCCTTGAGCGTTGTCTGAGTCTGTATCCAAATAATCTGGGGTATCTGTACCGTCAGTATTAACTGGCACTAAGCCTGTTGTTTGGTTATAATTGCTTGGAAGACCATTTATACCAACTGTCGTTGCTGGTGCTACATAGCTTCCCGTTGCTTGTGCTTCGATGTTATCAGCGATACCGTCGCCGTCTGAATCAAGGTCTATAAAGTCTGCTAAGCCATCATTATCTGTATCACAATAAACCTGTTGAACAACAATATCATCCACAGCATAATCATTGCCAGCTCCAGCAATTTGGTTAGAAACTATAACGATATTAATAAAACTTGAGTTACCCGCAGACAAACTTAAATTAATCTCTTTCCATGTTGCATTATTAGGGAATCCAACTAAAGTTTGAGTTGCCACTACAGTTCCATCTGAATTTTCAATATTTATTTTTATCTGCGGCTCTAATTTTCCCACAGCCGAGGTTCTAAGAATGTTCAGAAGCCAAAGCCTTACGTTAACATTCAAATTAGGTATAATAGAAATACCATTTCTACGATAAACTTCTTGTCCAGGAGAAGCTCCGTTAATAGCCATCATATAGCCATTAACATCTCCAACGGTATGGTCAGATGTATGAACAAACTGGTCATTGTATATTCCGCCAAAGTCATCAATAAAATCAGGGTCATTAATGATTGCATATTCTCCATCATTTAAGGCATTTGCTGTATTAGCTGTGTACCAAGTATAGTTTGTATAAGAAATTTGATTACCTGGATTATTACCAGAACCAAATGTTTCAATAAACTTAGGGATAATAATACCCGATGTACAGGCACCATATTCTACTGTATCCAAAATACCATCATTATCATCATCTAAATCAACGGCATCAGCTACACCATCGCCGTCGTTATCAGTACACCCTTTAATTGTATTATTTATAGCGTCGGCATAAGTTGATGTGTAGGTAGTGGTTGCTGATTGTGTATCATTATTTTCAACCAAACTACTCAAACCATTTGTCCCAACTGTTGAACTGGCAAAAGTAAAGTTTGCTGTCGTGTTAGTTGTTGCACCTGCTTCAAAAGCATCTGAACACCCATCGTTATCAGAGTCAAGGTCAAGACTGTTAGCAATGCCATCATTATCGGTATCACATATTTTTCTAAAGGTTACTGTACCATTATTGATGGCAATCAAACCTCTTCCAGCATTAAGTAATACTGAGCCAGGACTCATGAATGCGGTATAATCATAAATGTATGTTTGTCCGTGACTTGCCTCAAAAGGTAAAGTAGTAGAGGCATTTACAGGATTCAATGCTGTCTGCACTTGTGGTCTTGCATAATAGCCTGCTAACCAATTAGAACTGCTTGCAGCGTTTTGAGCAGAGAAAATATTAATTGATTGGTTTGAAATTTGGTATCCTGCCGCACTTGGAACTGCCCCAATACTAATAGTAAATGTTCCTAGTTTTTGTATAGCATTTGAGGTTATTAAGCCATTAAATGATATATCAAAGCTACTTCCACTTGCATTTTCAGTAGTAGTATTGGTAGCAGGTAAACCTGTGAATAATGTGCTTACATTCGGCTTAATACCTGCATAGCTTGTCGAACTTGTTGCCCCTTCCCATTTATTATCAGCACCAAAATTGTTTGTAAAATCAGAGTAGTTTACTCTCACCATAAACGAATTACCAATTGATGGAACAGCTGTACCGCTCAGAAGGTTATATGTCAAATCGAAATATCCACCATCAGTTCCAAAGCCCGTATATACTGTTGCGGTTGGGTCCATGGTATATACAGCATTTCCACAGTTATTTTCATCAGCATCCAAAATACCATCGTTATCATCATCTAAGTCAAGAGCATCACTTACGCCATCACCGTCATTATCGGTTTGGAGTAGAACCGTTTGCACTGTATTTGACTTAGCCGTTGTTTGCAAGAATAATGGGTTTGGATTTGGCGTTAGTTTAGCTGAATTTCTTACCGTATCTCCATAAGCGGTTACGTTTACATTGGCATCAATTGAGAATGTAACCGTTCCGTTTGCAGGAATCGTTATATCTCTAATCGTGATGGCACCTTCGCCTGCATAGGCACTTACTTGTGGCGTAGTGGTTGTGGCTGCACCCGTTAAACTCGTCAATGAACTTGCTACGTAAGTTGCTGCTTTATCTAAGGCATCTTCAAAGAAGGTTGTTATTGGTGATGGTTCATTGTTTTTCAAAGTAAACGAATATTTCACCACCTGATTTTGCCCAATTGTTGTTTTATCAACGGCTTTTGTCACTACCAAATTAGGTTTTGTAGCTGCCAAAATCGTGATTGGTGTCGGGTTTGCCGAGCCTGCAATACTTGGCTCGTCAGATTGATAAGTATTTCCATTTACCGTAAACGATGCTTGGTTATTGAATGTACCCGCATTAGCCGATTTTGCTTCGGCATAGATATACGATGTACCCGTTGGTAAAGTGATATTACCTAAGTTTAAAGTAGCAATATTACCGTAGGCATTCGTTGTACCAACTGTGAGCGAAGTAGCTAAAGTGCTATCTACCCAAGTTAAGCCCGCAGGAAGCACATCATTCAAATTGATTGTTTTTGCATCACAATTAAGGTTTTGAAGCGTAAATTTATACGTAAATGCTTCGCCTGTTCTGCTTGTTTGTGGTGTTACTTCTTTATAGAGATATACGTTGTCTGGTGTAATTACCTCTGGCATTGGCGTTCTACAAGTAATGTTGATGTTACCAATAGCGATGTCATTAAATTTCTTCCAAGTCGGGAAAAGCGTATTATCTTTGGTGTACTCTACATAAATCTCATCAATTGGAGAGTTGAAGTTTACGTACAAGTCGCCCAAAACTGTCCAATCCCATGGCCAAATCGAACCCGATGCTTGGGTAGCAGAGTTAAGCGTAATGGCAGTATATTTATTGGTTGAAAGCTTAGGTTGAACGATTGCTCCACCCAATTTACCATAGACATTTACTACGTCTTTGCCCCATACCAAGCCATCAATATCTTTAATTTTAAAATCAACTGCCTGAGCTGGTTTTGCATTTACTCCTGTTGCATCCAACAATTGAATTTTTGTTGTAATCTTAGTATTTGGCTGATTATCGTAACGTGGAACATAGAGATAGTTACCCAAATTAACTGGATACCACTGTGCTACGTTCATCAAGGCTGGGCTTCCAGCATCAGTAATTGACACTTTTAATTGTTGGTCGCCGATGGTATAAGTTTTGTTACGAGTTCCCCACGACCACCAGTCGAACGGTGCAAACGATAACCAGTTCAATGTTTTGTTTCCTGAGCATACATTTGCCAAAGTCGTTGTATTACCCGAAAACGTAATATATTGGTCGCCTGCTGCGAAATCATAATTTACAGCATACGTATTGCCTGTTCCACCATTACTCATCGGAATTGATGTATAAGAAGCAAAAGTTGACGAACTTGATACCAACATAAACACTGGATAATTGGTATTGAAGCCAAAACCTGTTGCATCAAATTGTACTTTTGAAATCTCCACTGCACCTGTTTCGGTTACTTTCCAAACACGGTTCAGACGTTTGTCAGAACTTGGTGGCGGAGGGCAAGCCCCTACCGTAGTCGGGAATCCAACTGTACCAGTAGCATTATTATCTCCCCAAACCAAGAATGTTGAATTTAAATTAAAAGCACCCGTATTGGCAGCATTCGATGCAGCAATTTGGCTATTAATACCCATCGTAACGATACCGCTCGATGATGAAGTTGATTGCTTCTGTGAAAGTGCCTGACAATCGTCACGACCGATACCTGCAATATTATTACCAAAAGTACTTACATCATAAATAGTAGCTCCTGAACCACTCAAGTAATTGAATGCCAATGTAGAACCATATTTAATGGCTAAGTATGATTGTATTTTCTGAACTTCTGTATCAGACAATGAAGATTTATACCATATCACTTCTTGAATATCACCTGGGAATGGCCCTGGATTTGCCCAAGTACCATATCCAACGGTAAGAATATCGCCCCAAAGTCCGCTACCTGCTGTAATTGTTCCATTGAAGAACGAGCCATTTAAGCCCACACGTGCTTGTGTACCATTAGTACGAGCCGATACGATTGAACTTTGGTTTGGTATGACCGTCAAGCCTGTTGCTACCACGTTTTGGGCACTAACCGAATAACGGTAATATGCTGGGTTTCCTGCATTTAAACTCAAATCTGGCTCGCTTGAGAAATTATCGTCATTGTCAATACCCATAATACGACCAGTACCCGTTCCGCTTGGTCTAACAGCCGCAATCATCGTTACCTCCGAAGTCGTAAAAGCACCTTGAGGAGCCAATGAACTGCTCATGTCTTTGAAGAAATTAGTTGACGAGAACCCTCCAAAGTAAGGGTAATAGTTGTGAGCGGCATTTGGTGCCATCAACGGCATTATCCCAACTACCTCTACATCATTGGCAAGCGGTGAATTATCTTTCCAAGCAGTTGCATTGCTTCCTACGCTTGTACCCGAAGCATCGGCTTTTAACCAAAGGCTTAGTCCGTTTGATACACAACCTGGTGCAACCAAAGCTCTACCAAATGTAAAATATTGCCCATCGGTAAAATTAATGTCGGCATAGAGATTTCCATTGCCATCAGGTGTAAGTGTAAGTTCTTGTGTTCCTGCTCCAAAAGTATCTGACGAACTAACCAAGATTCTGTCCATACCTGATATGGCTGTGATACGTACCGTGCCAACTGTACCTGTTTCATCTACTTTCCAGATACGGTTCATTCTAAAAAATGCTCCTGCTGGCGTAAATGTGGTTGGGTTGTAAGCCACACCATAATCAGTTGTCAGACCATTATCGCCAATTATTTCAAAACTCTTATCGGCCGTAAATGTGCTTGTGTTTGCTGCATTTGAAGCCGCTAATGGCCCATTACTTACGGTTACAAATCCATCAATAGTTGAGTTTGATTGTTTTTGATTAAGACCTTGGCAATCGTCTCTACCGATACCAAATATACGGCTATCGTAGGTGGTGGCTCCGCTACCATCGGCAGCGTAGATAGTTGTGCCATCGCCACTCAAATAATTTGCGGAAAGTGTCGAACCATATTTTATTGCTAAATAAGTATCTACTCTTTGTTTTTCGGCGGCGGTAAGGTTACGGTCGTAAAGCACTACTTCGTAAATTTTACCTTTCCAAATTTCAACAGCTTCCCAACCACCAATTGTAAACATACCATCGGTTGTTCCACCGTTTCCTACTGCAGTGAAATCCATCCCCCCAAAATCTTGGGCATTCCCATTCAAACGAAGCTGCCCACCACCATTTGTTCCACCTGTCCAGTTCCAACCATAAACCTCATTCTGATTAGCTGTGATTTTTACTGTGTGGTCAACTTGTGGTCCAGGCAAAGCACTCCCATTCATCCACATCATTAGTGTATTGTTCAAGATACCCATGTGTGGGTTATCAATACCTAAGTCAGCAAAGTTTTCGTAGCCACCATTATCTATTTCGTTGCTACCCGCACCAAAAACACTACCCGATGAAGATGTTGAAATAAAACGACTAAGTTTGTACTCTAAGTGGTCATTTATACCGTCAAATTTCAAATATGAATAGTAGTTACTTGCTTTATCAGCAGTTTGTAATGATGGCTCTTGACCAGCCGTTT
>JAIYBU010000137.1 GCA_027488335.1 Cytophagaceae bacterium | reverse complement strand
TAAAGAGATGCAAAATATCCAACGTCGTTTCGTTGATGCCATCAACTCATTCGTAAAAGGAAGTACAGGCATTAGTGGTGCCGAGAAAGAGAAAATGGTACTTCAAAACGAAGTTGAAGTAGTAACTAAAGGCGATAAAGGCGGCTCGAAAGAACTGGATAAAAAAGAAAATGATATTCGTCGTAAAATGAAAACCATCGAAGATGATATTCATTTATGGCAAAACAATATCGAATTCTTTGCTCGTTCTAAAAATGCAGCTTCGGTTCGTGCCGAGTATGAAACCAAAATTAAAGGTGCAGAAAAAGAATTAGCAGAATTGAAACAAAAAATAAAAATTATTATTGCCGCAGGCGAGTAATGAATAAAAAAATAGAGGTATCAGCCGATACCTCTATTTTTTTGAAAAAACTTTCTCTTTTAAGTCATTGACTTCCAAACACTTAGCATAAAAACCCAAGAAATACATAAAAAAACTTCATAAAACACTTGCGTAATATTTATTATAGCACTAATTTTGCACCACAATAACGAAGAGGAGAATAAAATTCAAATCTTTTAATGTAAAATGCCTCCATAGCTCAGCTGATAGAGCAACTGACTTGTAATCAGTAGGTCGCTGGTTTGATCCCGGCTGGGGGCTCTAAGAGAAAGAGTTACAATTAATGTTGTAACTCTTTTTTGCGTTTATACGTTATCTAATAAAAATATTGGCGTAGTATGAAGCAAAAGATTTTTAAAATATTCAAATATTCGTTTTTGGGTTTATTGATGGCGTTGCTACTTTTTATTACATTTAATCTCGATTCGAGTATTTATGCTTACCGTCAAGCTAAAGGACAATTAAAAATTATTTTCAATACCCGTCCTGTTAGCGAAGTCCTGGCTGATAAAACGTTTCCTGATTCATTAAAAAATCGAATTCGATTAATAGAAGACATCAAACGCTTTGCCGTTGATTCGTTGGGACTAAATCCCTCCAAAAATTACACAACCTTCTACGACCAGCATCAAAAGCCTATTTTGTGGGTGATTACGGCCTGCGAACCTTTTGCATTGAAAGCCCGAAAATGGAATTTCCCGATTGTGGGTACCTTTAGCTACAAAGGGCATTTTGAAAAGGCCATTGCCGACTCAGAACTAAACGAACTGAAAAAACAGGGATTTGACACGCAACTCAATGAAGTTTCGGCATGGAGTACGCTGGGCTACCTGAAAGACCCAATTTTGAGTTCGATGCTCGAAAAATCGGAAGGACGTTTGGCGGCTTTGATTATCCACGAATTGACACATGGTACGCTTTTTGTGAAAAACAATTTAGAATTCAACGAAAACATTGCAGATTTCGTAGGGGATTATGGTGCGATACGTTTTCTGGAAAGTAAATACGGAAAAAACTCAAAAGAACTCGAACGTTATCAATTCTCGAAAAAATATAACGATGCTTACAGCCAACATTTATTGAGAGGAGCAAAAAAGCTGGATAGTTTGTATAAAAAATTTGGTAAAAATATGACGAATCAAGAAAAAGTACGTCAAAAGACCGAAATGATTAATCAAATTATCAACAAGAGTGATACTTTACTATCGGGCGAGTTTGAGAAGCGATTAATTAACCGTAAAAAATGGGCTCTAATTGACAATAATTTACCCAATAATGCGTATTTTAGTGGGTATTTGACTTATCAAAGCAAACAGAACCAGTTTAAAGATGAATTTGTTAGAGATTATAAAGGCAATTTTACTAAGTACTTAACTTATTTAAAAGACAAATATCCCAGCAGTATTGTTTTCTAAATAAAACCGTCATTCACCATTTCAATACAAATGAGTTTTCTTAAAAAAATCTTGTTTTTAGGCTTAATTTTCATCTCTTGTTCTTTCGTAATGAGCGATAGTTATCGCTATTTGCCCAATCATGCTTTCAAGGCAGGTGAATATTTTGAATATAAAGTTAAATATGGTTTTTTAAGTGTTGGTGAAGCAACAGTCGATGTTAGTCCACAAATCTATTCGGTCAATAATCGTCCGTGCTATCGGGTTAATATTTTTGGTCGAACGACTGGACTTACTGACCTTTTTCATATCCGCAATACCTATCGTTCATACTTAGATACGGCGGCAATTTTACCCCAAAAATTCTTGATGGATTTGCAGGAAAATAATTACAGAAAAGAACAAACTATTACCTTCGACCACATAGCGAATGCGGCAATAAGAGAGCAAAATAAAGAACGCAAAAACTTTAAACTACCCGATAATGTACACGATGTAGTTTCGGGGTATTATTTTTTACGCACAATAGATTTCACTAAAGTAAAAATCGGAGAAACGGTTTCATCGAATATGTTTTTTGATGATGAAATTTATAATATGAAAGTAAAATATAACGGAAAAGGGGTTATTCGCACAAAATATGGTAAAATTAATGTCATAAAACTGAATCCAATTTTACCAAAAAATAATATGTTTGAAGGAGAAGATGCAATAAGAATTTGGGTATCTGATGATAAAAACCGTGTGCCGATAAAGATAGAAGTTGATTTTTCGGTCGGTGGAGCTACAATGGAATTGAAGAATTATAAAAACACCAAATATCAATTTGATTGGCTCTGATTGGTCAATGATTATACAATTGGGTTTTAGCCATATTTCTTGATACAATTAACAAAAAAAGCCTCGAAATTCGAGGCTTTTTTTGTTATCTACGCCCATGGCTTCTACCATTACCTCGGTTGTCACCTCGATAACTACGATTCTGATAACCATAATTACGATAATTATGATTATTATATGAATATCTTCTTGGTGGAGCCACATATACACGCACTTGTGGTCTTGGATACGTACGATACCCATACGATGGTCGTGAATAATAACGGTCACGATAACCATAACCACCACCGTAAAAACAGCTCGATAGACTAAGCGATAATATAGTAAATATTCCCGCTGATATCAACAAACGAAGTTTTGATTGATTTTTCATAATTCTATACTTTTTTAATGTAGATGCTTGAAAACGCTAAAAGGTTGCATTTCATATATCATTAGACAATTTTAATTCTAAACTCCCCCATTTATTCAGTTAAAAATTGATTAAATTGCCAATAATTTTGAAAAACTTGTGTTTAATGGCTTTAACGGAATCTAATATGTTACCCATCGGGACAATCGCTCCCGACTTTAGTTTGATAGATACTGTATCAGATAAGATGCTGTCAGTCAATGAATTATTTTCTGATAAAGCTACGGTGGTCATGTTTATTTGCAATCATTGTCCGTATGTGATTCATGTAAAAGATGAACTCGTCAGACTTACAGAAGATTATACATCAAAAGGTATAAAATTTGTTGCTATTAGTTCAAATGACATTGAAAAATACCCACAAGATGGCCCAGAAGCGATGAAAGTTTTTGCTAAAGAACTGGGTTCTGCATTTCCGTATCTTTTTGATGAAACTCAAGAGGTTGCTCGTGCTTACGATGCCGCTTGCACACCGGATTTTTATATCTTTGACGGAGAAAGAAGATTGCGTTATCGTGGACGTTTAGACGAATCTCGTCCAAGAGTCGAGAACCCCAAACCTGTTACAGGAAAAGATTTGAGAGAAGCGTTAAATGCAATTCTGAATAATCAGGTGGTTTCTGCCGTACAGTTTCCGAGTATGGGTTGTAATATCAAATGGAAAAATAATTAAACCACCTATTCTGTAAAATCTTTACAAAATCCTACCTTTTATAATGCATAAATCATATACTTCTCAGAAATACCGCTCATTTTCGTTATTATTCATTTTCTTTTTCTCAGGCTTTGCTGCTCTGATTTATCAAGTAATTTGGCAACGCTGGTTGGTATTTTACACAGGCATCAGTTCAGTTAGTATCAGCCTGATTGTATCGGCATTCATGGCGGGCTTAGGGCTTGGCTATTTGGCAGGTGGGCAAATAGCCGACCGAGCGGGCAAAAATAAACCTATCTTATTCTTTGTTTTGGCCGAGTTAGGCATTGGTATTTTTGCATTGGTCAGCAAGTCTATTATTTATGATTGGCTCTATCAGTCGAATGTTCTTGCGGGCGGCTCGCCCATACAAACTTATGTGACCTTATTTCTGATTTTACTTTTCCCAACGTTTCTGATGGGGCTTTCTCTACCCCTACTCTCAAAGGCCTTTGAGCAAAAAAATGCAGAAAATCAGGCAAGTTATATCAGTTTATTATACTTTACGAATACGCTCGGAGCAGCAGCAGGAACATTTATCACAACATTTATTCTGATTCGTGTCATTGGTTTTGAAAATGCTGTACGTTTGGGAGCTGCCTTCAACTTTTTGTGTGCCATTACAGCTGGAGTAATTTATTATTCTCAAACTCAAAATACAGCTACTGAAAATGTTTCACAGCAAGCAAGCGAGACACAAACTACACAAAAATCATTTGCTTGGAATAGCAATTTTATTTATTGGATTCTCCAGTACACGGCTTCGGGTTTTATGGCCATTTGCTTTGAGATTATCTGGTTTAGAATGATTGAAACCATGATGAAATCTATTGCTCTTACATTTTCGATTATCCTGACAATCTATTTGGCAATGATGGCTATTGGCACTTATACGGGCGTAAAAATGGCAAAAAGACTTCAAAATAATCGTTTGAAGCTATTTTTGAATAGCCAATACCTACTTTACATTTATTCAATTGGAGCCATTTTAGTACTTCAATGGGCAGTTTCTGATGTATCGGCACTTTCGTTTTTGTTTGAGTACTTCCAAAGTTATGAAACATCATTTGCCCCTAAGATTGCGTTCTCGACAATGTTTGTGATACCATTTTTCCTGATGGCTATCCCTACTTTTATTATGGGTTTTAGTTTTACACTTTCGCAGCTAATTATTCAAGATAAATTCGATGAAGTAGGCAGAAAAGTTGGTTGGCTGCAATTTGTAAACATTGTAGGGTCAACGATTGGAGCTTGGTTCGTAACCCTCATCGGCTTCAATGAACTCGGAACAGCCCTGACTATAAAGTTTGTAAGTCTGATTGGTTTAGTCTATGTGGTGGCTTTGCATCGCAATAAATTTAATCGTTTGATAGTAAGAATTTTAATGGGAGTATCGTTGATTGTAGTAATTATATTACTGCCTAATAATGAAAAACTTTGGATGAAACTCAGTGGAATGGCTGACGAGAAGAAGTTTATCGTAAGAGAAGATGAAACAGCACTTTCATTTATCAAAACACAGGGTGAAGAATCATATGTATATGTCAATGGTTTGGGGCAAAGTATGTTTCCCTTTAATAAAGATATTACACACTTTACGCTCGGAGCTGTTCCGGCCTTGATTCACCCAAACCCCGAAGATATTGGCATTGTTGGACTTGGTTCGGCTTGTACACTTTATAACGCAGGTGGTCGTGCCGAAACAAAATCGTTAGATTGCTTTGAGGTAATCGTAAATCAACCTGAAGCGGTAAAAGAATACGTAAAGCGTACAAAAGATAGCACAGCCTTGTATATTATGAATGATAAAAGAGTTAAGGTTATTTTACAAGATGGGCGTTATTATTTGCACCAAAGCCCAAAACTTTATGATATTTTGGAGGCCGATGCGTTGCGTCCAAAATCTTCATATTCAGGAAATCTCTATTCGGTTGAGTATTTTAAATTGCTAAAATCAAGACTCAAAAAAGGCGGACTTGCGATTACTTGGGGAGCAACTGGCCGTATTCGAAATGGTTTTGCTGAAGTTTTTCCGTATATCTACGAAATTGATGGCTTTATGATTATTGGTACCGACCAGCCTTTAGAATTTGACGAAAAGAAGATTTTTGAGCGATTAGAAAACACATTTACCAAAAATCATTACGGACGTGCAGGTATAAAAGTGCGAGAAAATTTAGAGAAAGTATTACATAAACGAGTAGTACTACAAAATGGCACTACCAAGGTTTCTAAGTCTTTTAACTCAGATATGTGGCCGAAAGACGAGTTTGATTATGGTAAACTTTGGGAGAAAATTCTGGGTAAAGAAGATTGATTTTTATAAATCATATAACTATTTTTTGAATTTTAACATTTTCTTTCAACCAACTCAATGTTATGTATTCACGAATTCTTGTTGCTATCTGTTTAGTTTTTGTATTGGCATGTAGCAAAACCGAAACTCCTACACCAATGGATACGGCTTGGCAACCAAGTACGATTGATGGACAATTTGTATTCAATACGTTTAAAAGTGCAGGACTCGGCGGAAGCAGAGGAAAAATACAGAAATGGTCACAAAGCGAGGTTTATTACTGGTTCGATACCGAAGGTACGGGTACAAATAGCCTCGTGGCGATTTCGGACAGCGTTTTCGCTCAGATAAATCAAAATACTCAATCAACAAAGTTTATCAAAACTACCGACGAATCGAAGGCAAATATTAAGATTTTTTCGGGGCGAGATACAGAGTTTGAAACAAAATATAAATTGAATCTGCAAGGCGAATTACAGGTTGGGGGAACAGCTTTTATGACTATCTCAAGCTCAAAAAATGAACTCGAAAAAGTTGTAGTTTGGGTAACGAATGTTTTCCCGACACTCGACCGCCGATTAATAACACGCCACGAAATTGGGCATGCCATTGGGTTTTCGCACGTACCCACCAAACGCTCAATCATGTGGGATACGATTGACTTAGAATATAATCCAACTGCTTTCTCCGAAGTGGACAACAATTACATAAAAATCCTCTACGATAAAAGAGCCAAAGCAGGCATGACCCACGAAGAGTTATTTCCTGTATATATGGATGTTTTAAAATAGCGATAAATAACTCATTATCAACCATCTTTTGATACTTTTTAGAAATAATAGCTGTATGATTCAAACCTTTTTGTAGATATTTGAATCAATGTAGGAAAACATACCTCCATACCTATTATTCAATGAAAAACTATGCTTTACTTTTACTGCTGATTTTTATCATCGGTTGTTCACACAACACTAATGAAGTTACTCCAAACAAAGCACTACATTACACCCGCAATGACACGCCCACTTTGTTAGCAGATTCGATGCTTATTGATGGTTATTTCAATCAATTTTCGTTTCTACAGGAAGATACCGCTTATTTATACCTAAACTCAAAAGTTACATTAAAAAATGCTATTTTAGGGATTTATGATGTAAATAAGCAACTCAAAGATTATATCAAATGTGAAATAAATCCACAGAAAATTCTTAATCCCGACCCCTACAAAAACGGCTATGGCTACACAATAACCTACAAATACATCATTCCATCCAACCTTAAAAGCGGGCTTTATTTTTTAGCGAATAAGTTACCAGTACTGGTTAAGAACGATAATCTGAATAAAGCTAAAATGGCAATTGTTCACCCCAGTAATACTGATATTGCCTACAATAAAAATGGTGGTATGAGTTATTATTACCCTTCTCATCAAAATCGGGCGAGGGTTTTATCGAAACAACGCCCGTGGGTATTTTCTGAAAATGGCAATCTTAATTCTTTCTATCAATGGTTGAGTACTCTCTCTTACTCGCTTGATTTCCTGTCGGATGAAGACCTTGAAGATTATAATAAAATAAAAAACTATCAAGTGTTGATTTTTATTGGGCATTCGGAATACTGGACTCGCTCAGCTCGACTGAATTTCGATAAATTTATCAATGAAAATCATCATGCACTCATGCTTTCGGGCAATAGTATGTACTGGCAAGCTCGCTATGATACAAAAACTCCAAACCAACAAATTTGCTATAAATACGATGCGTTTTCGAGCGACCCAATCAGTGATATTTTATTAAAAACTGGTCGCTGGGAAGATGCTCGGCTAAACTTAAATCCGTTACTTTCGATTGGTAGTAACTATTATACCTATGGTGGATTTCAAAATCCAGTTAAAGTTGGTTTTGGAGGCTATAAGATTTTAAAACCACAACATGAACTGTTTAAAGGACTTAACTTTAAGTACAACGATGTAATGAAATTTGTTGCCGATGAATACGACGGAGCAAAGCTTAGTTATGTCAAGAATCCTGCAAATACGGCTGATATTTACCCTGTTTATGATAATGTAACGACTAATTTCTACAAAGTACAACTTTTAGCATACGATTTAGCCGTGCCAGATTGGGGCGGAAACGATGTGCATTCAGGAGCAATTATCGCCCTAAAAAGAAAAGCCACTTCTGGTGTAATCATCAATATTGGGGCTTCTAATTGGTGTAATGAAATCAGTAAATCTGAAATCAAGAAAATAACCACCAACGCCATCGAAATTCTACAAAAAAGCGATAAAGAGTTGGAAGGTTTATTCAATTAAATAAACTAAAAAAACTCCTGCAAGAAAATTATCTCACAGGAGTTTCACACTACTAAACCTAATTTAATCTAATTTACCCTATACTACTTATAAGACCTCTTCTACTGAAGTAATATTTTCAAATAAAATTTCACCTTCTGACCCGAGTTCCATCATTACTACCGAATCTTTCTGCACTTTTCCAGCTAAAATCTCTTTCGATAATTCATTTAAAACTCTGCGTTGAAGCACTCGTTTGAGCGGTCTTGCTCCGAATGTTATATCATAGCCTTCTTCACCCAATTTATCCAATACTGCATCAGAGGCTTCGAGGGTAATACCTTGCTCAGCCAAACGAGCTTGAATTTGTCTGAACTGAATCTGTACGATTCGACGAATATTGATTTTTGTCAATGGGTCGAACAATACGATTTCGTCGATACGGTTCAAAAATTCTGGTCGAACTGAGGTTTTGAGCAAATTCATGACATCATTTTTCGCTTCTTCTTTATAGAATAATTGCCAAGCTTTATCATCACCTTTTGATTCGAGATATTTATCTTGAATGAAATGACTACCGATATTCGAGGTCATTATCACAATCGTATTCTTGAAATTTGCAGTTCGGCCTTTGTTATCCGTCAAACGTCCTTCGTCAAGCACTTGCAATAAAATATTCCACACATCTGGATGAGCCTTTTCGATTTCATCTAATAAAATCACACTGTATGGCTTGCGTCTAACGGCCTCGGTTAGCTGTCCGCCTTCTTCATAACCCACATATCCTGGAGGCGACCCCACCAAACGACTCACAGCATGGCGTTCTTGGTATTCACTCATATCAATACGCACCATTGCCGAATCATCATTGAATAAATACTCTGCCAAAGCCTTTGCCAATTCGGTTTTTCCAACACCTGTACTTCCCAAAAACAAGAAACTACCAATCGGCTTTTTAGGGTCTTGCATACCTGCACGAGAGCGACGCACCGCATCGGCCACTACTTCAATGGCCTCCTCCTGCCCTGCTACTCTACGGCGAAGTTCATCTTCCAAATGCAATAATTTTTCACGCTCACTTTGCAACATCTTTGTTACGGGTACACCCGTCCAACGAGCCACAATTTCAGCAATGTTTTCAGCTGTTACTTCTTCATTCAACAAATTGGTGGGCTGGTGTTCGTTTTTAGCTTGAATTTCACTCAAACGATTATTGGTTTCAACCAATTTTCCGTAGCGAATCTCGGCCACTTTTCCGTAATCGCCCGCACGTTCGGCTTGTTCAGCTTCGAGCTTTAGTTGTTCTACTTGTTCTTTTAACGAACGAAGTTCATTCAAAGAACCTTTCTCATTTTCCCATTTCGACTTTAAATCATTACGTTTTTCGCTCAAATCGGCAATATCTTTGTTCAAAACTGCTTCTTTTTCACGGTTATTTTCACGACGAATCGCTTCACGCTCAATTTCGAGTTGCATGATTTTACGATTCAGCTCATCGAGTTCTTCAGGCATCGAATCCATTTCAAGACGAAGTTTAGAGGCTGCTTCATCCATTAAATCAATGGCTTTATCAGGCAAAAATCTATCCGAAATATATCTATCCGAAAGTTCAACGGCCGCAATCACAGCATCATCTTGGATTCTTACACCGTGGTGTAATTCGTATTTATCTTTGATACCACGCAAAATTGAGATGGCATCTTGCACATTCGGTTCATCAACAATAACCGATTGAAAACGACGTTCGAGAGCTTTATCTTTCTCAATGTATTTTTGGTATTCGTTGAGCGTTGTAGCACCAATGGTATGCAATTCGCCACGAGAAAGAGCTGGTTTCAATAAATTTGCGGCATCCATTGCTCCTTCGCCACCAGCACCAGCACCTACGAGCGTATGGATTTCGTCAATAAACAAAATCATCTCACCATTCGAGTCGGTTACTTCTTTGATTACGGCTTTCAGACGCTCTTCAAACTCTCCTTTATATTTTGCACCTGCAATCAATAAACCCATATCGAGCGATACGATAGTTTTTGATTTTAGGTTTTCGGGAACATCGCCCGATACGATTCTCTGAGCTAAACCTTCTACGATGGCGGTTTTTCCGACACCAGGCTCACCCAACAATATTGGGTTATTTTTAGTACGGCGTGAGAGAATCTGCAAAACTCGGCGGATTTCTTCGTCTCGACCAATTACAGGGTCAATTTTGCCTTTTCGTGCCAAATCGTTCAGATTTTTGCTGTATCGAGAAAGGGCTTGGTAAGTATTTTCGGCGTTTTGGTCTTTCACTGTGTTGTTTCCTCTTAGTTCTTTAATGGCTACTTTTAAGTTTTTTTCATTCAAATTATTCTCTTTCAACAAACTCGCTACCGAGTCTTTTCCTGCGGCCAAACTTAAAAGTAAGAGTTCCACACTCACAAATTCATCACCAAATTCTTTCATCAAATTGGTGGCTTTACTCAATGCTTGGGCAGTATCGTTACTCAAATATAGTTGACTGGCATCGCCCGATACTTTGGGGTAAGCTGCCACAATATTTTCAAGTCTAAGCTGTATAGTTTCTTTGTTTGCCGTTGCTTTTTTCAATAAAAAAGTAGCGGTATTGGCATCTTCTTCCAAAATTGCTTTTAGAATATGGCCTGTTTCAATGGCTTGCTGGCCATTGCCAAGAGCAATTTCAGAAGCTTTCTGAATCACTTCTTGAACTTTGATGGTATATTGGTTAAAATTCATAGCTTTTTATGTTTTTGGTAGCACAAGTTATTAGTTTGTCACTTACAGTTTTTGTATTGTGTGATGCAAAATATATCATCAAAAAGTATGCAGGTGCATATTTTTCGGAAATATTGTCTGAAAAGCAACAAAATATTAAAACAAACAACGACAAAAAGTCAGGAATATACTAAAAAACGAAGAGTAAAAATGACAAAATTTCACAAACAAAAAAGAGCAAAACAACCAAAGTCATTTTGCTCCTTTCCAAAAGTAAGTTATAGTTTGTTTAGAGAAATATCTTAGAAAAATCTTGAAAAAGCAGTGAATACAAATACAAAAATCGAAGCCCACATTGGAACACGACGAGCTTTATAAGTAGCTTCTTGGAACGCCTTTAAGTATTCCAAACGCATCCACACCCCTACTGCCAACAATAAGCAAAAAGTAGAACTCGCAAACTTAAATGCCATTGCGTGCATTGGGTCTAATGAAAAGTACAAGAAAATATTTACTAACAAAAGTAGGATTCCAAGAAGAGTGAATACCTTAAATGACCACGTGTAAGTTTCTTTGTCTATGTTATTTCTCATTGTTTTGCTGTTTTATGACACAAATATAGTATAATAATCTGACCAATGTCAAGTACTTTCTTTATTATTTTGCGAAATCAGTATATAGCCAAATATTATTTGGGACATATTCTTTTTATAGTAAATTAAAATATTGGAATAGTACAATAATATTTTTCACAAAAAAGCATTTATAGGTTTCAATTTTTATCAATTATAATAAAAAAGTAACAAAATTCACAAAAATAGGTTTTCAGAAAACAATCAATTTTTAATTCAAACATATAATTTTTCTTATAAAGCTCTTCATAGAATCAAAAAATTAACCATAAAATTAAATTCTGAAATCCTATGTGAAAATTCGCAAAGAAAATTCTAAAAATTAGATTTCTTGATTCAAGAAACTTTCTCTTACTTTGAATATGTTATTAAAAAAACATCTTATATAAATGAAAGTAGAATTAGTTAGAGTTGATGATGCCTTCCATTTTGAAGCCGTCGGTACAGCAGGAACGGTCAACCACATGGATGCCAACGTTGATATTGGTGGCCATAATTTAGGGGCAAGACCCATGGAAATGCTTCTGATGGGTTTAGGTGGCTGTACGGCTATTGATGTAATTTTGATTTTGAAAAAACAACGCCAAATAGTGGATGACTTCCGAATTTCGGTGGATGGTGAACGAGTAAAAATCGAAGGAACAGAAATGAGTCCATTTCGCAAGATAAATATACATTTTGCACTTAAAGGACAACTCGACCAAGCAAAAGTAGAACGTGCCATTCAAAAAAAAAAAAAAAAATATTGCTCGGCAACGGCACAATTCAGCCCGACCGCCGAAATTACGCATACGCTTACTATCAATTAATTGATACGAAACTTAACTCTTGGTATAATATTTGAGATTCAGAAAGTAATCTATTACTATTTTAAATCATACAAATATTATAAACATGAAAAAGTTAATCGTAGTTTTGGCATTGATAGCATCAGCTGCCACAGTTGTTTTAGCAGTTGAGAAAGAAAAAGGTAGTCGTAAGGCTCGCAGAGAAGCAGCAAAAAAAGAGATGAAATGCTGCGACAAGGGAATGGCCAAAGAATGCAAAAAAGAAAGTAAAGCCTGCTGCGAAAAGAAAGCCGAAAAATAATCTTATTTTCTATAATCAGTTGAGTACCTAAGGGTCAGTGAGTAATCATTGGCCTTTTTTTAATCTATTCCATTGAATTAGGTATCATTTTTTCTTAATTTGGTCAAATAATAATCTATATTTAATGAGTCCGAAGGTATCTTTACGCAAGAACGTACACAATATTCTCGAAATCACGTGGCATCGAAAACTCGGTTTGAGCCTTTGGGTAAATATTTTTCTTACGTTTATCATTTCGCTCAATGCCATTGCCATTATTCTGGACACTGTTCCGAGTATCCACCACAAATACCATCAAATATTGCTTGATTTTGAGCTATTTTCGGTAATTGTTTTTACTATTGAATATATACTAAGGCTTTGGTCATGTGTAGAAAACTCTCATTTTTCTCACCCAATCAAAGGAAGACTAAAGTTTATCTTTTCGGTTTGGGGATTGGTCGATTTACTTTCTATTGCACCTTTTTACCTCTCTATATTCATTACTGACTTAGGGTTTATTCGTATTCTTCGACTACTCCGAATGCTTCGTTTGTTTAGGGTGAGTAAATATTTTCATGCCTTGCGGGTCATTCAAAAAGTGATGAAAGAAAAGCAAGAAGAACTTGTATTGAGCTTTATTTTTATTGTTTTCGTGCTGATTATTTCTTCGAGTACACTCTATTATTTCGAACACGAAGTGCAACCACATAAATTTTCGAGTATTCCCGAAGCTATGTGGTGGGGTGTAAATGCCATGACCACCGTTGGAGATGCCGATTACCGTCCTATTACTCCTATCGGGAAAATCATCGGAGGCTTAATCGCTATTCTTGGTGTAGCACTTTTTGCTCTACCTACTGGTATTTTGGCGTCGGGATTTGCCGAGCAAATGCGTGGAAATAAACAAAAAATCAAATGTCCGCACTGTGGTAGTGAATTTCATCACTCTCACATTTCCCATCCTTAAAAACCTTATCAAAAAATAAAATTAACGTTTTATGAATACCATTTAAAAGCCTAAAAAAGAATAAATCCCTAAGTTATACATCAACAATCCACTGATTATAAGGCAATTACAACATTCACAACTCACAAATCTTAAATCGTAAATCACATAGATTGCTTTTCGATACAGCCATGCTTATCTTTGCACAAAAAAACTTCTTCGTGCAATTCGATAACACAAAAAAACTCGGTATTCTTGGCGGTGGCCAACTGGGCAGAATGATTATTCAAGCTGCCATCGACTTCGACTTCACCATAAAATCGCTTGACCCCGACCCAGATGCTCCATGTAAGCACATTGCCCATGAATTTGTAAATGGTTCGCTCAATGATTTCGACACGGTAATGGCTTTCGGAAAAGACTGCGATATTATTACGATTGAAATCGAAAACGTAAACCTCGAAGCTCTCGAAGCCTTTGAAAAGCAAGGAAAATTAGTTTATCCGCAGCCATCGGTTCTTCGATTGATTAAAGATAAACGTATTCAGAAACAATTTTACAAAGATAATAATCTTCCGACGGCTGATTTTATTCTGACCGAAAATCAAGCTGATGTAAAAAACTACGTAGATTTTTTACCTGCTGTTCATAAACTTGGAACAGGCGGCTACGACGGTAAAGGTGTGCAGGTGCTACGCACTGAAGCAGATTTAGTTAAAGCCTTCGACCAACCAAGTGTATTGGAAAAGATGGTGGATTTTGAAAAAGAATTAGCCGTAATTGTAGCTCGGAATCCGAGCGGAAAAATCAACACTTTTCCAGTTGTCGAAATGGTGTTTCACCCAGAAGCTAATTTGGTAGAATACCTTTTTGCTCCTGCCGAAATATCAGCCGAAATAGAAGCACAAGCCGAGCAAGTAGCCATCAAAACGGCAGAAGCCTTTGGGGTAGTTGGATTGCTGGCCGTTGAAATGTTTTTGACAAAAGACGGAAAAATTTTAATCAACGAAGTTGCCCCTCGCCCACACAATAGCGGCCATCAAAGCATCAGAGCCAACGATGTTTCGCAATATGAGCAACATTTAAGAGCCATTTTCGATTTGCCTTTGGGAAGCACAAAAGCTCACTCAAAAGCCGCCATGGTCAATCTATTGGGCGAAGACGGCTATTCGGGCGAAGCTGTATATGAAGGAATGAATGAGGTTTTGAGCATCGAAGGTGTGCATCCGTTTCTTTATGGAAAGAAAATAACAAAGCCTTTTCGAAAAATGGGCCATATAACGATTATTGACCAAAATTTTGATAAATTAAAAGAAAAGGTCATTTTTGTAAAAGAAAAACTAAAGGTAATAGCGAAATAAGTTTTGAGTTCTGAATTCTGAGTTATCAACTCTTACAACTTCAGAACTCATAGCTCAGAACTCAAAAAACATGGTTGGAATCATAATGGGTAGCTTATCCGACTGGAAAGTAATGTCGGCAGCAGTTGAAATATTAGAACAATTTGGAATATCTTACGAAAAAGAGGTAGTTTCGGCACATCGTACACCACAAAAAATGATTGATTATGCTCTTTCGGCTCGTAAAAGAGGCTTAAAAGTTATCATTGCGGGTGCCGGTGGTGCTGCTCACTTGCCAGGAATGGTATCGTCGAGTACAACCTTACCTGTCATTGGTGTACCTATCAAATCGAGCAATTCGATTGATGGTTGGGATTCTATTTTGTCAATTCTACAAATGCCAGCGGGTGTACCCGTAGCAACTGTTTCATTGAATGGAGCAAAAAATGCAGGAATCTTAGCAGCACAAATTTTGGGGTCGAACGACGAAGAAATTGCAAAAAAACTAAGAGCATATAGAGAAGGATTAAAGGATTTAGTAGAAGAAATGAACGAAGAATTGCAAAAATCGGTATAAAATTAATGCACATACTCAACAGTTCAATCAAAGATATTGATTCTATTTTTAAACTTTATGAGGAAGCTATTAGTTTTCAAAAAACAAAGTTTAACAAACATTGGCAAGACTTCGAACGCTCACTCATTGAAACAGAAATTAGCGAAAATAGACAATGGAAAATAGTAATTGATGAGCAAATTGCCTGTATTTTTGCTATTACGTATGATGACAAATTGATTTGGGGAGAGAAAAGTAACGAACCAGCAATTTATATTCATCGAATCGTTACAAATCCTTCGTTTAGAGGTAAGCATTTCGTGAAAGTAATTGTTGGATGGGCAAAGGATTTCTGTCAGCAACATAACAAAGCGTTTATCAGAATGGATACTTGGGGAGATAACGAACCACTAATTACTCATTATCAACACTGTGGATTTGAGTTCATTGGACTTACAACCTTACAAAAATCAGAAGGTTTACCAAAGCATTATGAAGGAGCTTGTCTGAGCTTGTTTGAGATAAAAGTAAACTGATAAACGGATAATTATCGCTATTTTGCTATTGATAATGAAACATTTTCAATTATACATCAATTAAAGAGCTTGTTTTCCTATTTATAAATTTAAAACATCTTTTCCCATGCAGTTCGAAGACCGAGAACATCGAGAACAACGTAATGAACGTCCCAAAGAACCTGCTCGCAACCTACCAATGGCAGTTTTGTTAGTTCTTGTAGGTATTATTTGTGCTTTGCTTTACATTGGCTGGAAGTATATGTCAGATGATACTTCGGGTAATGACGACCTAACCGCAGTGCCTGCTGATACGGTTGCAAAAGCCATTAGTAATCTACCCGAAGAAGAAGTTGCTACTACCGAAACACAAAGTACAACTCCTGCAACCAACGGTTTGCCTGAAGTTTCAGTACCTAAAGTGGGAGACAAAAATGAAGCAACAGCCGTAAAAGAAGAAAAACAGAAAGAAGATAAACCAAAAGAGGAAAAACCAAAAGTTGAAATTCCTACTGGGGGCGAATCTTACACACATACAGTTGGCGAAGGCGAAACTTTCTTTGGAATAGCGAATCGTTACAATATCAAAAAGGAAACCCTTAAAGCGATGAATCCTGGGGTTGATGAAAGCGGCATAAAAGTTGGAGTAACTAAAATCAAAATTCGCATCAAAGCAATTCATACAGTTGGCCCTGGTGATATTATTCGAGTAGTAAGCAACAAATACGGTGTTTCGCAAGCACTTATTATGCAAGCCAACAAAAAGACTAAAAACGTTGCTCAACGTGGCGAAAAATTGATTATTCCATTCGCCGAGAAACAATAATTTACGCTAAATACATTTCAAAAGCCATCTTTCGAGGTGGCTTTTTGTTTTCGTAAGGCAATACATATTTTTGCAAAGTTTTAAATTATTGGATTGCGACCCCATAAAAATTTCAAAACTGTTCTACAAAAAAGAATTCAAATGGAAACTTATCATATTCTAAACGGAGATTGTTTGGCCACACAACTAAAAGCCACCAAAATCAATCAAGATTTTATCATTTGTAGAGAATGTTTGATAGATGGAAATGTATCAGCCAATAATTTATCAGAGTTTTGGAAAGTGCGAGCAAAATATGTATCTGATTCTTTCGGAGCAGATAATTATTATGAAAAAGTAGTCAATGAATTTAGTAAAATTCAACAGTTACCTGAGAACTCAGAAGTGTGCTTGTGGTTTGAAAATGACCTATTTTGTCAGACAAATATGTGGTTTATTCTTTATTTGCTATCCAAACGGCCTAATTTAAAAATATTTAGAATTTTTCCTGTCATTGATAATGATGCTGATAAATGGAAAGGTTTTGGGACAGCCACAGCCGAAACACTTGAAAAAGCCTACGAAACCAAGGCACTTTTTCAAGCTCAAGATATTGAATTAGGTATAAACCTTTGGCAGGCTTATCAAAATCAAAATTTTGTAGAACTTTTAGCATTATCAAAACAAAAATCTGTTTGTTTTCAGTATTTAGACGATGTTTGTGCCGCTCATATTGATAGATTTCCGAAAGATAATTCATGGGGAAGACCAGAAAGAGTCATTCGAGAAATCATTGAAAACACTTCGAGAACTTTTCAAGAAGTTTTTGTTGAATTTTCAGTCAGAGAAGGAATCTATGGATTCGGAGATTTACAAGTGAAGGCAATTTATGAGCGATTAATGTAATTATACCAAGAATAAATCACTGGCAATTCTATCTGCAAATAATTTGCCTTTTTGTGTGAGTGTAAGTAGTTGATTATCAAGCTTCAGGAAGTTTTGAGAAAGATTTTGGCGTAGCACTTCTTCGTTAGATTTTAGCCATTTTGTTCCAACCATTTTTTCTATTTCTATCAAATCACAGCCCCATTTAGTACGGAGTCCAGTCATTATATAATCGTTCACTTTTTCCTCAGGAGTTAAAACTTCATAATCGGCAGGCACTTGTCCGAGTGTAAGAGCTTTGATATAAGCTGTATTATTCGATACATTGAACTGGCGAGACTCGCCATTGAATGAGTGAGCCGACGGCCCTACGCCCAAATATTCGTGGCGTTTCCAATATGAAGTATTGTGGCGAGAATAGCGATTATCTCTACAAAAATTCGAGATTTCGTATTGCTCATAGCCATTTTCGGCCAATGTATTCACTAATATATCAAACTGTTGCGAAGCAAATTCTTCATCAATCGGTGGAATTTTGTTGATTTGTAGCCATTTACCAAAAACCGTTTTGGGTTCAATAGTGAGGCAATACGACGAAATATGTGGCACATTCAACGATATAGCTTTTTCTAAATCTCGCTGCCAAATCTGATGAATGCCGTGCGTAAACTCCGACTGAGTTTTTTGTAGTTTTTTAGGAAGTGTCAGCAATGGATGAATCCCATAAATTAAATCAATCGTAAGATTTTCAAAACCCATTTCTTGAGCTAATCGCACACAATCTTCGGCGTGCTTCGAAGTATGAATACGATTAAGGTATTTTAAGTGATTATCATCAAAAGACTGAATACCGATGCTGAGGCGATTAAATCCAAAACGTTGCAGAATAGCCAAACGGTCAGGAGTAATGTCATCAGGGTTAGCTTCCATGGTTATCTCTATGTCGTCAGCGAAGGTATAATGCTTTTTGATTGTCTCAAAAATATCATACAACTCATTCATGTTCAGTAGTGAGGGTGTTCCACCACCAAAGTATATCGTCTCTAATTTCCTGTTTTTCAGGTAGTTAGCTTGTAAATCAATTTCTCGACAAATAGCCTCTACGACTGTGGTTTTCAATGAGAGGTTTGTACTGAAATGAAAATCACAATAATGACAAGCTCGACGGCAGAAAGGGATGTGAAGGTAAAGGTGCATTGAGAATAGTAATTGCTATAATATTTTTTTGAAGCAAATACTTACTTCTACACCAATATATTGTCCGTAATTTGGAATGCGTAAATAATCAAAACCTTTATAAAGAGCAACAGCATCAAGCATAGTTTTACTGGTTTCTAAAACACATGCCTTTTTCCCGATTTCCTTTGCCCATTGTTCTAAATCTGCTAATACAAACTTTGCTACCCCTTTACCTCTATGATTTTCTTTTACATACATTCGTTTTATCTCCATTGTTTCAGCATCAAAAATCTTCATTGCACCACAAGCAATAGGCTCATTATTAGCATATACTACTATGCAATTTTTAAGATGATTGATTTGATTATACTGATTAAAGAATGAATGATTATCACCATTAATAATCGCTAAGTAGGCATCAAGTTGTTGAACAAGCAGCTGAAAATCGCCGCTTTCAGAAGTTACTCTTTCTGCTACTAAGTTCATAGAAAATACATTTTACTTGGTTGCAACAAAAAAGAAATCTATACACTTTTCAGGCTCATTTGAGACATGAAAATCGGTTACATCAATCGAAGCTGCTAAGCTTCCAGTTTCAGCCATTAGTTTATTTCTATTAAAACGATTAAGAACTTCATACGGAATTCTAAGCATCCAAGCAGGCAAACGATGTTGTAGGTCGAAAATATCAAAACGCATGATTTTGTTCACCGAATGCTTATTTTCTTCGTAATAATCCCATACTTTTTTATTGCCTCCTACTCCCATTGTTTCTACGTTAGAGAAATATTTTTGCATGAGTGAACGTAATTCTTGTGTATCATATTCCCGTATGTGCCATGGATTACGGCTTAATGAATAAGGTCTGTTTACGGTTGTGAGCAACACCCGTCCGTTTGGTTTCAAAACACGAGCAATCTCAGACAAAAACTTATGGTCATCTTGAATATGTTCGATAACCTGAAAAGTTACGACATAATCAAAGGTATTATCTTTGAAGGCAGATAAGTGCGGCAAATCGGCCGTTTGAAAAGTATGTTTCGGATACGCCGCTTGAAGCTGGTCAATTAAAGGTTGATTTTTATCAAGCCCAGTATAATGGTCACATTTTTCGATGAGCGTTTCTACACCACGTCCCCAGCCACAGCCCAATTCTAAAACATTTCCACTAATGATTTTTGCTGCTTCTACATAGGGAAAATAGAGACGTTGATGAACAGGATTATCCGATGGGATTTCGGCACTGGTGATTTCGGTGGTTGCGTATTTACTCACTTTTGTAATGTTTTTTTTGCAAAGATAGGGAAGAATTAGGAATTAAGAATTGAGAATTAACAATTATACTACAATTCTCAATTCTTAATAAACTGTTAAAGCATCAAAAATTACTTTTATTAGTTTAAAACTAACTTTTTAAGATAGGTCTTATCATGTGTTTTGATTTCGAGTAATACATTACCTTGCCAAGAATGTTGTATTTTTATTTTATGTGGTAATTCAGCTTTTTCAGCCGCATAAAGCAAACTGCCTTGTAAATTATATAGTTTGATTGAGTTTATTTTTAGGGAATTTTCAGACTCTATTATGACCCAATCATCGGCAGGGTTTGGAAACACTTTAATTATTTTACTTTTATCATCTTCGTTTGCAAGAATAAGCAATTGTAATTGGAAGATATCTGAGGTATTTGACCCACACGAGGCATCTGAATTAAATACTTCAACCTTATACTGGCCATTTTGAGTAGTTAAAAGCGTACTTTTTGTTCCATTTTCTACTTTTGTTCCATTAAAATACCATTGCAAGTTTTTATCAGCGTTTACTTCTAAAATCCAATTATTTGAGGCATTCATCGAGATGATAGGTTTGGGAGGAATCACACAAAACTCTTGAATGATTTCATTGGCAGCGAGAAAATCTGCATTACCATTCTGAACTGCTTTGATAATAACTCTGCCTGTGCCTGTTAATGTAACTACGTTGCTATTCACTGTTGCTGGGCCTGAAACAATTTGATAAGTAATAGGTAAACCCGAAGTAGCTGCAGCTGACAGTGTTACCGTTTTATCAGCTAACGTTTTTTTTTTTTTTTTTTCAAATGATATAGTTTGCGTAGTTTTAGCAATAACTTCAAACGAGAGTTCAACATTTTTAGCTGGCTCGTAGAGTTCATTTCCAGACTGTGAAATTTGGAGAGTAACCTTGCCTATCTCACCAGTTAAACTAATACTATCTCTCTGAATTTTAGCTGGGCCTGAAACAATTTTGTAGCTTACAGGTAAATTTGAACTTGCATTAGCAATTATTTTAAAAGGTTTAGCCGTATTCCTTTGATTTGAGATTTTCTCAGCACTGATTGCCTGTGATTTTACTTGACCAGTATCATCGTAAACAAAAATGCCAAAACTATTTGTAAAAATCCAGATTCTGTTTTGTTTATCAACGGCCATACCAGAATAGTCACTTAAAAATCGTAGTGGCAAGGGAAGGTCATTTTCTACATCAACTCTTATCCATTTTTCATCTTGAAATTTAAAAAGAACTACTTTTTGATTGATATCAGCCAATAACCACATATTTCCATTTCTATCTGAAATCAAATTTTTATAGCTACCTAAAGGTAAATCTCCGTTAAAAGGTGAAGCAGTGTACGATTTAAGGGAATTATCAGGAGCCCTTTTATTGATATTATAATAATTGTTTTTTATATCAACCCACCAAATATTACCTTTTGAATCAAATGTAAACGACCCATAAATATAGTTTTTAGTATTTGAGATTATGTTTTCCCATGTTATTCCATTGAATTTAAAAATGCCTTCTCCAGAGATTGTTGCCCATAAATTATTATTTTTGTCTATATATAACATGGGTCCCAAGTTCTGTACTTTGCTAATGTTTGGTAGCCTACTCCATTGTCCTTGAGCATACTTGTAAATATTAAAATAAGAAGAGTCAGTTGCTACCGTAATATAAAGTGCATTGTTTTTATCTATAACGAAATCAAAGGCGGTTTTGCGACTAAAAGGAAGACTATTAGTTAGAGGTATTAAATTATTTCTGTCAAATTTTACGAGACCTACCTTTGGTTGATTGAAATAAATATCGTTTTGTAAATCCGTTGTTATTTTAGTGAAATAGTCAGGGCTAATCACTCCCTTTGTTGTTAATGGGTTATGCACTTCCCAATTTATTCCATCTGTTTGGTAAATTCCTGTTTTATTGACAAAAAGGACTTTTGATGAGTCACTATTTTGTGTAAAATATTGTGTTCCACCAAAAAATGTTTGATTTATTGGATTAATAAATTTCCATTTAGAATTAGTACTACCAGTTTTAAAGTAAGATATAACCCAATTATTTACTCCACCTTTTTCTTTATACCTATAGTAGTAAATAGAATTAGTCTTCAAGTTTTCAATTATTTCATAACCCAAACCAGAGATAAAGTCCGCTGATTCTCCCATTTTATTCAATACTCGTGTTCTTTGGGTATGAATCTTGACAAACTCTTCATCTTCAGCTACCTCTAAGGTGTATTCTCGATTCACAGTTTGCAAATCAAACTGCCAAATAATCGGGAAGGATGTACCTTGTTTTGCCGATTGTTTTGGAAAAATATGTAAAAGAGGGCCGATTTTATTAAAGCTTTGTAAGGATGTCCACTCCCCAAAATTCCCATCTTTGCTAACTCTTACTTGCCAATAGAATAATGGATTATAAAAATCGTTTCTCTGGAGCTCTTTAAAAGTAAATTTAGGAGAATTGACTCTAAATGTAACTGGATTATTTAAACGTGTCCTATCAAAACCATATTGTGAATAATTATAATAGTCAGTGAGCCGAAATTCATATGCAGATGCTCCAATAACTGGATAAACTTCTAAACTAACATTATCAATGTTAGTTTTGTCCAAAAATGACCCTTTTACTACTGGTATTGGTATATTATTGAATCCATCGCACGTTATTTTTGCTGTTTCTGACCAATCACTTGTGCCTTTCTGATTCATACTTTTAACTCGCCAAAAATAAGATTTATTATTTTCTAAACTATATGCTTGGAAGAAATTTGAAAAGATAGTTGAATCAATAATTGAATGTGTAAAATTTTGATTTTCACTCACTTGTAATTGATATTTAGTCGTTTTAAGGTTATGTTTCCAAGATAAATACGGTTGAGTAGATACACTTTTTTGGTCAAGTACCTCAATAATTGGTCTATTGGGGGTAGTAAGTACCAATGGCAGAATTTCATCAGCTCTATTTCTTATTATCTCTCTACATAAAGGGTGAAAACTCATGATATTGTTTTGGCAATAGCTCATAATTGAACCTATCACATTCATAGTACCATCATTTAGGCATCCTCCTTCGGCACTATAACAAATATCAATAGGGCCATTGGGCCAATTACAATTATGGGTATGAGGAGAATCAAAACAATGCCCAATTTCATGTGCCATCGTTTTTAACACCTTTGTTTTAGTATCAAAATTTCCAGAAATACAATAAAGGTCATATTGTCCATCTGAACTTTTAGAAACAAAAGCAATACCCGCAGCAAAATTTGGAATTGCATCGTAGAGTCTGAATAAGTGTGCAATATGATAACCTATCTTTTTTTTGCTTTTTTGAAGTGTATCTTCTCTTGGTCTATCTATAATTTCGATATGATTTACCGTCAACTTAATTTTCATTTCATCTTCATATACTTTTGATACCTTCTCAAAATATTCATATACCCTCCCCTTTATTAAGTCTTGATTTTTATTATAGTTTACATAAATATCATACTCCACTGCCACCGCTACCAAACATTCCAGCATTGGTAATTCTGACACTCTTAGATTAGGATTTTTACCAGCATTCCTCATCCGTTCTAAAACTTTTGAGTCAAGAATTTGATTGTCTGGCGTTCCACAAAGCGGAACAGTACTTTCTTGTGAAAATGCAAGTGACAGAACAAAAATTAAAATAAACGTGGAAAAAAGTTTTAACATAAAGTATATTATAAATAGATGAAATTTCAAGTATCACAAATATCAAAAAATTATCAGATACCAAAAAAAAATCTTGAAATCGAAGTACTTCAAAAGAAAATTTACGTAATAAAACTGCGTTATTATACAAACAACCAGCTTATTACAGACTCATGAAAAAATTACTCTTGATTTTCGGGCTGCTTTTATTATCAAGGTATTCACTTGCCCAAATTGATATTTATCGGTCATATCCTTCTTTCATTCATTCTATCAATTTCAATAAGACCAAGCCTTCTTTTCGCAACAACTTGCTTTTTCTACAAAACAAGCCACTCATTTCTCAATATTTACCCAAAAAGCAAGATTGCTATTATTTACTGGCTTCGCAAACTTCAATTTGTTTCAACCGAGAAATAAACCTCGACGCTATGAGTAAACAAACCAAAGAATTGTTCTTCAAAATGAAAATGTGGAAATATTTCCATTAAGCCCAAATAAAAAACGTGCCACACTATTGAAGTATGACACGTTTAGTTTTGTATAAATCGTAAATTACGCAGGTTGATTATTCATCACCTCTGTTTGTTTACGAATAGATTCCATGTGAATCAATTTGAACATTTCTTCAACCAATTCAGGGTAAAGGTTTAATTTTTTTCCTAAATCTGCACGGTTGTTGTGCAATTCTTTCCAACGGTCAAGTTGCAAAACAGCCACGTTATTTTCACGCTTGTATTCGCCCAATTTCTCAACAACTGACATACGAGCTGCTAAAACTTCGAGTAACTCACGGTCGATATTATCAATTTTCTGACGTAATTGGTCTAATTCGCTTTGGAATTCTTCGCCATAAGAAGCCTTACGGATTTCCAATGATTTCAACATTTCGCCCAAAGCTTCTGGAGTTAATTGTTGCGAAGCATCAGACCATGCTTCATCAGGATTGCGGTGCGATTCGATAATTAAACCATCGTAGTTAAGGTCTAACGCACGTTGAGCTAATTCATACAAATAGGCACGTTTTCCAGCCATGTGGCTTGGGTCGCCGATGATTGGTAATTGAGGGAAAAGTGTTTTCAACTCAACCGCCATTTGCCACATTGGTGAATTACGGAATTTCGTTTCTTGGGCATTCGAGAAACCACGGTGAATAGCCGCCATTTTCTTGATACCCGCTCCAGCGATACGCTCAAAAGCACCCGCCCAAAGAGCTAAATCTGGGTTTACTGGGTTTTTGATTAATACTGGTACATCAACACCTTTGAAAGCATCAGCTAAATCTTGTACGTTAAAAGGATTAACGGTTGTTCTTGCACCAATCCAAAGGATGTCGATGCCATATTTTAATGCCAACTCAATGTGTTGAGGTGTGGCTACTTCGATTGCAACTGGTAAACCTGTTTGTTTTTTTGCTTCAACCAACCACGGCAAAGCAGCTTCTCCCATGCCTTCAAAACTACCTGGACGAGTACGAGGTTTCCAAACACCTGCACGAATCACGTGTGCAAAGCCTTCTTTGGCAATACGTGATACGGTTTCCGAAACTTGTTCTTCGGTCTCGGCACTACACGGCCCAGCGATAATCAATGGCTTCCCTGCGGTATCAATCCAACTGCTAAGAGGAAGTACGTCTAAATTTGCTTTCATTAGTTAATTAAAGGAGCGAGGTGACTCGCTTTTATAAAAAAATCAAAAAAAATACTCTTTAAATGTAATATATTTGCACCATATTTCAGGCAAAACTCGTTTGTATTTAACATTTTTTCTTGAAATAATACAAATCATCAACAAAACTTTACATTTCAAAAAAATAAAATCAACAAACATGAAAACTGCTTCGCAGCATCATAATTTGAGCTTTGAAGATACTTCGGTAGCTTTTGCTCATCAATCAGATAGTAAACTTCGCAAAACTTACCTAATTTTTGCGATGATGAATCAAAATTGGCTCGTAAAGATAGGAACTTTTTTTATAAAATTAATACTCAAGTTAGGTTTACCTGTAAAATTTCTTATTAAAAATACTTTATTTAGCCAATTTTGTGGGGGAGAAAGCATAGAAACTTGCCAAAAAACAATAGAAAATTTGGCAAAAGGTAAAATTGGCACGATTCTCGACTACTCCGTAGAGGGCGAAGACAACGAAAAGGATTTTGATAAAACTACCGAAGAATTAGTAAAAACCATCAAAAAAGCATCGAAACAAAGCACAGATATACCATTTTCGGTGTTTAAAGTATCGGGTATTGGTTCGGTTGACCTTCTTGAAAAAGTACAAGAACACGAAGAAGACCTTACAAGCGAAGATAAAGCTGCCTTTGAAAGAGTGCATAATCGAGTAGATAAACTTTGTAAATTAGCAGCCGAATTGAATGTAAAGATTTTTTTGGATGCCGAAGAAACTTGGATTCAAGACGTAATTGATAATCTTTGCTACGAAATGATGAAAAAATATAACGTTGGTGGCCAAACGATTGTCTATAATACTTATCAATTATACCGTTGGGAAAGCCTTGAAAATTTAATTAAAGCATGTGATAAAGGACGTGCCGAAGGCTACACTGTTGGAGGAAAACTCGTACGTGGAGCATACATCGAAAAAGAACGCCGTCGTGCTGCCGAAATGGAATATAAAAGCCCGATTCATATTACGAAAGAAGATACCGACGTTGATTTTAACAAAGCTGTGCATTATGCCATTGACAATATCGACGTACTTTCTATTTGCCTCGGCACGCACAACGAAGATAGTTGTTTGTTGTGTGTAAAATTGATGGAAGAGAACGGAATTGCCAAAAATGACACTCGAATTTGGTTTGCACAGCTTTTGGGTATGAGCGATAATATTTCTTATAATTTGGCAAACGCTGGCTATAATGTAGCAAAATATGTTCCTTATGGGCCAGTTGAGGCCGTAATGCCGTATTTATTCCGTCGTGCAGAAGAAAATTCTTCGATTGCGGGGCAAAGCAGCCGAGAGTATTTGTTGGTAAAAAAAGAACGTGAACGCCGCATGAGGAAGGCTTCTTGATGAGTTAAATTCAACAAAATTGATAGAGTATTCGAGAGTTTAGTCTATTTTTGTTTCTTGATAAAATAAAATTGTTTTAGTAAATAAAATTTCACGCATGTCTGACATTGCTTTAAAGGGAAAATCTCCGTACAAGTTTTTATTCTTAACGCTCATATTGATTCTGCTCGACCAAGCAATCAAACTTTGGATGTATTACGATGTTTTACCAAATCATTACGGCGAGATTGACCTCATTCCTGATTTCTTCAAATTGCATTACGTTGAAAACAAAGGAATGGCTTTCGGCATGGAACTCGGTGGTGAATATGGAAAGTTGATTTTGACAACATTTCGTTTGGGTGCAATGGTCGGAATCTGCTGGTATTTGGTTCATTTGGCACAAAGAAATGCTCATTCGGGCTTGCTTTGGTCGATAGCCGCAGTTTTAGGTGGAGCAATCGGAAACGTAATTGATAGTACTTTTTATGGAGTTTGGCTCGGGAATGCTCCTATTGGGGCTTCTACTCCGTGGTTTCATGGGCAAGTAATTGATATGTTTTATGCCTATGGTCTTGACGGTCAATATCCAGACTGGCTTCCGTTCATCGGCGGTGATTTTAATACAACCCCCATTTTCAATTTTGCCGATGCTTGTATTTTCTGCGGGGTCGTTAGTATCTTGATTTTCCAACAAAGATTCTTTGAATTTGACCACGCTCAAAAACAGACTTCAGAAGAAGAAAATATAAATACTGAAACTTCAACTAACGAAGAAATTTCAAGCGAAACGCTGGAAGACACGTTAGAAACTGAGGAAAAACTGAATGAGGAAGTCAACGAAGAAGTAACCGAAATCGTGCAAGAAGACCAACAATTTAGACTAACCGAAGAGCCATCAAAAGATATAAGTGAAGAAAACCCAGATTTAGAAACCAAAAACTAAAAATCATGACATTTTTATCAAATCAAAACTATAAGTGGATAATCGTAGTATTATTTTTGGGGTTAGTTATTGCTCCTGCCCAAATAACTTCTCCAATGTTTAAATCAATTGCCCTCGGCGTATTTGGTGGTGGGTGTTTGTTTTTTGAGTTACTTTCACTCAAAAGTCTTAAAAACAATGCCGATAACTATCGTTCAGAGTTTCGTCAGACAGTTTTGCTTATTTTTCTTACGATTATGTTGTTGATAGTGAATTTAGTGATTTAGTACTTCTTACTTTCACTAAACACCCTAAGTTTGCGTTAGGTAATTAGAATCTTTTATCAATCGGTAAGCTACTTTTTAATATCACTAACTCTATGAAAAAGCTGACAAGTGTCTTTTTGTGTCTAATCGGAACTACCGTTTTGGCACAGAATAGTATGATGCAAAACACCAAAGATGCACTTAATGTTGGCGGATTAAAAGTTGGGCAACATACTTCAACCATGCTTTATGGTTTCGATACCCGTACGACCGAAGTGCAGGGTTCATACTACCTCGACCAAGACTGGTCGCTGGCCACAGTTAGATTTTATCCAAAGACTATTTCAACTCCCAAAGGGGCTGTTAAGCTCGACTCACTTAGTGATGTTCAAATTAAAATTATTTTGTACGGAAATGATGTAGAATTTAATACGCCCGAAGGTGTGAAAATTATTTCAGGAACACTCATTAAGAGTTTTACCTTGCAAAAACCCAATCAATTACCTAAAAACTACGTAAGTACCCTCGAATTTGTTGATAATTACGATAAAATAAAACCGAGCTTTTTTGAATTATTGGTTGATGGGAAAGTAAAATTGCTTGAATACACAAAAATAACTATTCAGAAACCCGATTATGTAGAGGCTTTCAATACAGGGAGCAAAGACATTAAAATAACAAAGGAAAAACAGTTATTTATAACTCAAGGAAATGAAGTTTTGAGATTAAACACTAACAAAAGAGAAATATTGGAACGAATGTCCGATAAAAAAACTGAGGTTGAAGCATTTATCAAGCAAAACGATTTATCCGTAAAAGACCGAGTTGATTTATTACAAATATTTAAGTTCTATAATGGCAAATAACTTGCGTCCTATACAAAACGACTTACCATAACACGCATTAATAAATTTAATAGAATATTTACCACAATTGCGATAGCAAAAGCTATCGCAATTGGAAAATTAGGCAAAAATTTTGCTTGCAAGAATAAAAATGTAGCAAAACCAATAAGGCCAGTTAGTATTCCCCGAAGTATAATCGAAGTACCATACGCCCCTTGTGTATAATGCGTAAATGCCGCCAAAATAGCAGTTATGATGGGAAATGGGGTTAGTATTCCGCTCCAAGTTGGCCCCAGTATTTTTGCTAAATAAGTGATTAAGGTTACAAAAACTGTGATAATAAGCATTCGGAGGTAAATATCATGTTTCAGACGCTGCCCAGTACTTTCCTGAGGTTCCAACTTTGGAAAGGCTTTCAAGCTAATCAAACTTACTACAACTGCTATTACGAACCAACTATCTAAGTTTACAAGATTTTCGCAGATTTTGAGCAAAACAGTCGTGGTAACAAAAGCCAAATAGGCAAAAAATAAACTTACATACCACTTAGATGTAAGTGCCGCATAGATGTAAGCAAAACAAAAAGCTAATACTCCAATAACCCCAATCATAATACCTTTTACGCTATTTACGGCAAAATCTACGCCTTGCTCAAGCGTAAAAAACAGCATAATTGGCCCTGCAATCCATGGCATACTGGCAATCATTCCTCCTACCGAATTTCCCCATTTTTTACTGGCAATCGTTACCCCTCCAATCACTAAGGGCATCATTATAATTTTAATCAAAAGTGTATTCATCATTCTTATTTAACGCCACTCAAAACTCTTGGAATCGTCAAAATTTCTGTTTGACGGCCATCAATGTATCGGAATCCTTTTTCATCAAAGAAGCCATCTTCTTCGAGCATAATTCTGATAGTTTTTTTCCATTCGGCCAATTCGACCGAAGCATTAAGTTCGATTGAATAAGCGGTATTTAAGTTCATCGGAAAATCACCCGCACCGATGGTTTTTCCTTGATTATCCCACATACCAATCGTTGGGCCAGCAGCGTGTCCGTGGTTGCCGATTGGGTGCGTATAAATTGTACCTTTCAAGCCTTGTTTTTTAGATTGTTCGAGGGCTTTTGCTAAAATATCATTACCACTCATGCCTGCTTTAAAATTATCAGTCAGGCAATCTTGCACTTGATTCCCTTGTTTAAAAGCCTTTTTCAAGAAATCTGGCACATCGTTTTCTCCTGCACGAAGCACGTAGGCATGTTGTTGTTGGTCAGTATTTAGGCGTAAATACGTAATTCCAAAATCGCAATGCAATAAATCACCCGCCATGATTACTTGTTTTTGTGGACGCTTCGAGAATGTGCGTAAATGGTCAAAGTTTTCGGGGTCGTAACGTTGAATATCGACCGTAGGGTGAAACCAAGTTTCAAGCCCCAAATCAGTTACTCGCTGACGCATCCACCAAACTACATCATCGGTTGTCGTAACTCCTGGCTGAATCACACGGTCAGAAAATGCTTCTTGAATGATTTCGTGCGAAATTCGGCAGATTTGTTGATAAATGGCCATTTCTCGCTCTGTGCGAGTTTCAAGCCAATTTACGGCTAAATTCGACGCCGAAACCACTCGATTTTGAAATTCAGCGGGCAGTTTTTCCATAAATTCTTTCTGCTCCGTATAAGTCAACCCATCGGCATGGGCATAATATTTAGAGAAATTCAATCCAATTTTCTTTGGATTTTTCTCTTTAATTGTTTTCATCAAGGCATCCCATTGGTCAGGATTGGTATTTAAATCCCATTCGCCCTTTAGCAGATTGCCTACATCGTAGCGAGCAATGGCATAGCGTTCGACGCCTTCTTTCTCGCCTTTATCAAAAAATACCATGATTGTGCGGCGGCGAGCAGAAAGCCAAACCGAAGGCAGCATGGTTTTCATTACTGGGTCTTCGTTGTATTCTCTCGAAATAATAACCCACATATCAATGCCTTCTTTTCGCATCAATTTGGGTAAAAGATTAGTCATTTTATCTTCGAGGATTTCGTCAATTACCGCAGCACGTTCACGTTCGGGTAATATTTTAGGAGTACTATGTTGAGCAAAGTCAGCGAAATACGATAAAATTAAACTTAATAGTAAAAAAGTTTTTTTCATGATGAAGGTAGGGTGTAAAAACTCTAATTAATATCAATACCAAAAACCAAAGATAAACGCTACAACTCAAAAAACAGCTAATCAGCAGAAATATTCAAAGATTTTTATACATTTGAACATATTTACCTTCAACCACTTATGTTTCGATGAAGTACCTTTCTCTTACATGGCTACTTATTATTTTTTATAGTGTTTCGGTCTTGGCACAAAACAAAACCCAAACTATCAGAGGTACGGTCATTGACCGTGTCACTCGCCAACCAGTTGTTGGAGCTTCCATATCGGTTATTGGCTCTACTCAGGGCGGAATAAGTGATATTTCTGGAAAATTTTCCATTCCCAATGTAAGCATTGGCCGCCATTCGATTAAATGTACTTCTATCGGATATGAGACATTTTCGAGCGAAGAATTCATCCTGAACTCAGTCAGAGAAGTAGTGCTGACGATAGATTTAAAAGAAAGTACGGGTGAACTTCAAGAAGTAAAAATTACGGCTTCGCAAAATACCAGTCGGCCCGTAAACGACTTGGCGTATGTAAGTGCGAGGTCGTTTACTACTGAAGAAACCGAACGGATTCCTGCTTCGGTCAATGACCCTGGCCGAATGGCGATTTCGTACCCAGGAGTAAAAGCAGGCCGTGATGAGTCAGAGAATAAGATTATTGTCCGAGGCAATTCTCCTTTTGGTATTTTATGGCGACTCGAAGGCATTGACATTCCTAACCCAAATCATTTTGCTCAACCTGGTTCGGGCGGTGGTGGAATCACGGTCTTTTCGGCACAACTGATGAGTCGTTCAGATTTTTTTACGGGTGGAATGCCTGCCGAATACGGCAATGCACTTTCGGGGGCTTTTGATATTCGTTTCAGGGAAGGGAATCAACAAAAAAGAGAATATCGCACAAAAATTGGACTTTTAGGGCTTGATTTTTCAACCGAAGGTGCAATTCAGAAAGGACGTTCATCTTATTTAGTCAATTACCGTTATTCTACTTTAGGATTACTGGGGCAATTAGGATTTAATTTAGTCGGCGAGCGTGTGACCAATAATTTTCAAGATTTATCATTTAATCTTGCTTTTCATAGTAAAGATGGCAAAAAAACTACTACTATTTTTGGACTTGGAGGCTTGAGTGAAGAGCATTATTTTCCAGTAGAAAACCCTCAGAAGCGTGTTTTAGGCAAATCTGATAATTGGGAGGAACGTATAAGACCAGCAAATATGGGTACAGTTGGCGTTACGTACAATGCAAACCTCAACTCAAAATCATCATTAAAACTCGTTATTGCTGCAATCGGCAGTTCAATCAATCGTAGTGGAGATACTTTAAATCTACAAAATGCCCGTTATCGGTACGAAACTCAAAAGTATGAAGAATCTCGCTTGGCAGCTTCGGTCGCTTATAATTATAAATTAAATTCCAAAACCCGTTTCAAAACTGGTGCAATTCTAAACTTAGTCGATTTTGTTTTTTTTAAAGAAACTGCTCCAAGAGGAAATGTGTCAGACATTAATCAATTTAATGCTGGCCGACAAACGTCAGTAAGTGGAAGTGGAAATACACAAACCAGTCAAGTTTACGCACAAATTATACAGAATGTTGCCAAAGGCTTAACGATGAATGCAGGGCTACACCTGATGTATTTGTTCTTGAATAAAACTTCTTCCTTAGAACCTCGATTTTCGATTCAATATCGTTCGCCCAATGCTCATAGTTTAAGTTTTGCGTATGGGCTTCATAGCCAATTTCTACCGATGAGTGCTTATTTTTATGTCCGAAAAGATAGTCTTGACGGTAAAATTACGACTACCAAGGCGAATGCTAATTTACAGTTTCCACGCTCAAATCATTTTATTTTAAGCTACAATTATATTACCCCAAAGCTTTGGAAATTTTCAATTGAAGCCTATTATCAAGCCTTAAACCGAGTACCTGTCGAAACAAAAACTGGTTCTACTTATTGGATGCTCAATTATGCCGAAAGTTTCCCCGAAACATCAGCCGTCAGTAAAGGAAAAGGGAAAAATAAAGGCATTGATATGTCGATTGAGCGTTTTTTCTCGAAAAAATATTATTTACTTATTACTGGTTCAATCTTCGATGCGAAATATCAAACATTCGATGGAAGCATTTATAATTCGGCCTTCAACGACCGCTTTAGTACCGCCCTTACGTTCGGACGAGAATTTACCTTAAAAAACGGCTCAGTGTTTCAAATTGGTGGGCGTTCGATTTTCAATGGAGGGTATCGTTATACACCAATCGACGAAGTAGAATCGGCTAAACAAAAACGATATGTAGCACTCAAAGGAGCTGACTATGCCGCTTATGGTCCCAATTATTTCAGAATCGACGGACGGGCATCGTATCGTACCAACCGTAAAAAATTTGCATCTGTGGTTTCGTTGGATATTCAGAATGTGACGAATCAAATCAATTATACGAGTGTACAATATAATAGCGTTACTAATAAACTCGAACCCCGTAGGTCAGGTAGTGGTTTGGTGCCAATTTTAAGCTATCAAATTGATTTTTGATTTTTCGTTCACCCCTAACAATTTCAACAATTTTATCAAAAAAAAGGTCTTCATAATGAACCGAACTATCCTATTGTTGATTGCTGCTATAACCTTATGGATTTGCTCTTGTACTGAGCCTTTTGACCTGAATGTAAAAAGTAATTTACGATTGCTCACCGTAGAAGCAACGCTCACCGATAGCAACGAAGAACAAACCATTAGCATAACCGAGTCGGTCAATACAACAGGAAGAGTGGTTGCAATACCAGTACTGAAAATAACAGCCGAATTAGAGGTAAACGGCACAACCAGAATATCATTTATAGAAAAGGGTTTAGGAAAATACGCCTTACCTCCTACTTTTAGAGCAAAAGCTGGCAATACTTATAAACTTTTCTTCAAAAAATCAGATGGTTCTGCCTACGAATCGAGCATAGATAAAATGTTTAGTGTTCCCGAAATTCTCAATGTACATGATAAATTTGTGTTTAACGGCATTGAAAAAAACTTTGGTTATGAACACGCCAATTATGTATATCTCGATACAAAAGACCCCGTTGAAGAAAAAAACAGTTATGTCTGGACATGGCAACTCTGGGAACGTCAGAACGTATGTTTTACGTGCGAAGGTGGACGATATTTTGATACACCTCGCCCAGCAGGGTGCAAAATCGAACGAGGCTATGAAGGTATCACCTACGATTATTATTGTGATGGTAATTGTTGGGAAATGTTTTTTAGCCAAGAATTAAATGTTTTCACCGATATTTATACCAATGGCAACCCCATAAATAACAGGCTCATCGCTAAAATTCCGTTTTATAATTCGTCGGGGGCTTTGATTGAAATCAAACAACAATCTGTTTCACCAAGTGCCTATCAATACTTAAAGCTACTGGCCGAACAAGTACAAAACAATGGTAGTTTGGTAGATACTCCGCCAGCGGCACTTATCGGAAACATCAAAAACGTAACGAATCCGAAAGAAGTGATTGCAGGTTTTTTTATGGTTACGGCCGTAAGATATGTCAAATATTGGATAGATAGAAAAGAACCTATTGCACAAAAATTAACACCAACGGGTCTACGTGAACAATCTATCAGAGAAGAACCCATGAGTGATATTCCAGGCAGACCACCCCTCACACCTTGCATTTTAAGCCAAACTCGTACACCATTCAAGCCTAAAGGGTGGCTCGACTAAGTTTTAAAATAGCCCCATAAAAGCTACACATTTTGTGCATTCATCGCATAAATCTCCCATTAACTATTTTTAATTTCAATCTTTCCTTAGAATCATTATATTTGTCAAAAATACATTTATTCAATTCTACTACGGTGATAAACAAAAAAATTACGCTATTGACCATAGCACTTGGGTTATGGGTGTGTTCGTGCGTTGAACCCTTCGAACTCAATATTGAAAGTGCATTAAGAATCCTGACGGTTGATGCCACACTTACTGATACTTCTGATGAGCAAAATATATCCCTTACAGAATCTGTCAACTCTAATGGTTCGGCATATTCTCAGCCAGTTCTGAAAGCCAAAGTCGAAGTAATCGTTGGCGGTAGCGAACGATTATTGCTCACCGAAAAAGGACAAGGTCTTTATACATTACCAAGTACTTTCAAGTTAAAAACAGGAGTTAATTACAAATTGGTATTCACGAAGGCCGATGGTACACAATACGAATCTACCGAAGACCAAGTAAGCAAAGTACCTGAGATTATCGGTGTACATGATGAATTTAAAGTCAACGGTATAGAAAGAGGCACTAACTTTTTCGACCCCGCCAACTATATCTATCTTGATACCCAAGACCCCGTTGCCGATAAAAATAATTACCTATGGACATGGAAACTTTGGGAACGCCAAAATGTATGTGCCACTTGCTATAATGGTCGTTATTTCTTAACTCCTGTACCTGCTCGTTGCCGTGAAGAAAGAGCTTTCGCTGGTCAAACTTTCGATTATTTTTGTCCAAGCGATTGTTGGGATATTCTGGCCAGCAAAGACCTCAATGTTTTTACCGATATTTATTCAAATGGACAGCCGATTAATAACCGATTAATTGCCAAGATACCTTATTATAACGTAAGAGGTGCATTAATCGAAATCAAACAACAGTCGATTTCACCTGCGGCGTACCGCTATTTTAAATTACTCGCCGACCAAGTTCAAAACAATGGAAGTTTAGTAGATACCCCTCCTGCGGCACTTATTGGCAACATAAAAAATCTGACGAATCCGAACGAATCCATTGCGGGCTTTTTTATGGTTGCGAGTGTGCGTACTGTAAGATACTGGATAGATAGAAAAGCAGCTGAAGGCAAAAACATCAACCCTATTGGATTACTTGACCATCCGCTAAGCCCTGAACCAATGGGCAATGACCTCACTCGTCCGCCATTTGCACAATGTATTTCGAGTCTGACACGCACCCCAAACAGACCGAACGGTTGGATTAACTAAACATTATCATTGACTTTCTATTCAGCATCTTGTGTTAAATCTCAAAATATGAAAAAGATTTACTTATTATTTACCCTTTTTGTTAGTTTTTCGGTATCGGCTCAAGTCAATTACCATTTCAGTGGTTATGTACGAGACACCATCGACGGAAAACCACTAACAAAAGCATCAATCAATATCGACTTTGGGAAATTTGGCGGATTGACCGATGATAAAGGGCATTTTGATTTATTACTACCTTCGGGCGAACACGCCATATCAATAAAATTTGTGGGTTATCGACCTTTGCGTGAAGTTATCTATTTACGCCGAGACATTGATAAAAACTATTCATTGCGTTTGGTAGAAAATGAACTGGAAGAAGTAATTGTATCAAGCAAAGGTGCGGAATCGAACGTACAACGACCACTTTTGGGAGTTAATCAACTCAGTATTAAAACCTTACGAAAACTACCTGCTGCCGTTGGAGAAATTGATATTCTGAGAGGTTTGCAAATGTTGCCTGGGGTAACAAGTGTCGGAGAGGCATCTAATGGTGTAAATATTCGTGGGGGTACTACCGACCAAAATCTATTACTGCTTGATGATATTCCGATTTTTAATCCAACTCACATGTTTGGACTTTTTACTGCGTTTCCGTCAGAAGCAGCTTCGAGTGTAGAAGTATATAAAGGAAATACTCCAGCAAGATTTGGTGGCCGTGCTGCATCCGTGATGGATGTTTCGCTGCAACAACCTTCACTCGATAAGTTTAAAATGAGCGGTGGAATAAGTTTTGTATCGAATCGTCTTACGCTTGATGCTCCAATTATTAAAGACAAACTTGGCATTATGGTTTCAGGGCGTGCTTCATATAATGATTTTTTGCTGCCAGTGGTTTCACCAAAACTAAAAGACATAAAAGCTAATTTTGCTGATTTAGTAACGAAAGTTTTTTGGAGAGTCAATAACAAAAATACAGTAACGGCTTCGGGGTATTACAGCCAAGACTTTTTCCAAACGAAACTTTTGGGGGCAATTGGAGCGATTAATGCCACTTCTACACAGTATGATTACCGTAGTAAAAGTTTTTCGGCGAGATGGTTTTATGCCATTAATAATAAATTCAATTTACAAACAACCGTAGTTTCAGCCGACTACGTGCCGAAAACGTTACTTCCCGAACTCAATTCTTCTAATAAAGTAGAATTACGTTCAGGAATCAAGTATAAACAGCTCAAGAGTAATTTAAATTATTCATCAGATAAACATCGCATTGAAGTGGGTGTCAGCGGTACACGCTATGATATTGACCCTGGTGAGTTGCTGCCAGGAACAAGCAAAAGTGTGTTATCAGTAATGACTCCTAAAGAACATGCCCTCGAAACGGCTATTCATGCCGAAGACGAGATTACACTCTCGCCAAAAGCAACACTTTCAGTTGGAGCGAGATATTCTCAGTTTTTTGCTTTAGGTGCAGGAACGGTACAAACATACGTAGAAGGCGAGCCAAGAGATGCTTTTTCGGCGAGAGATACTGTTGTTTATGGAAACGGTCAAATAATGAAATCTTATGGTGGGGTAGAACCACGTTTAGGTATAAAATATTCATTGAACGAGCGAACTTCCGTAAAATTAGGTTATAACTTGATGCGTCAATATATGCAAGTAGTAACCAATACTACAACTCCTCTGCCTACTTCACGCTGGAAAAGTTCGGATTTACATATTAAACCACAAGTAAGTACATTGATTTCGGGAGGGCTTTTTCATAACCTAAGAGGAAATATTTATGAGTTATCGTTAGAGGCCTATTATCGACTCACCAATAATATCATTGATTATAAACCTGGGGCAGATTTCTTATTAGATGGCCATCCCGAAACGCAACTTTTACAAGGAAAAAACCGTTCTTATGGGCTTGAAGTGATGTTTTCAAAGAAGAAAGGCGAAACTACAGGTTGGATAAATTATACGTATTCTCGTTCTCAAAATAAAGTTTATGAGGGCAGTGGTTTTGGCGAACAAATCAATTTCGGAAACTGGTATTCAGCCAATTATGACCGTCCGCACTCGTTCAACGCTTCATTGATAATTAATCAAGGTACACACCACGACTTTTCATTTAATTTCTCGTATAGTACAGGTCGCCCATATACTTTACCCGAAGGCTTTATTGTTTACCAAGCACGTAGTTATCCGTATTATGGCGTGCGAAACAATGCTCGCCTACCCGACTACCACCGCCTTGATTTTGCTTGGAATATCTACCAACCAGGCATGAAAGATAAACGTTTCAAGAGTCATTTTACGTTTACGATATTTAATGTTTATGGCAAGAAAAACGCTTATTCAGTGTTTGTTCGTAGCACAGGAACTGCCATCAGTACGTATAAATTAGTAGTTTTTGGTTCGCCGATTCCGTCATTGTCTTACAATTTTAAATTCTAAATAATCTCGGAAACGACGTCTGGATAAATTATCCAGACGTCGTTTTAAAATTCTATATAAGGTAATATTTTCATTATCGTAGCCTCATCTAAAAGCTTAATTTGCTTCAAATCTTCTGCATTTTTAAATAATCCATGTTGGTCACGATAGGCAATAATTGCTTTTGTTTGATAGTATTTCAGATAAGGGTGACGGAAATCTGCAAGGCTTATTTGATTGATTTTCAACTTTTTAACCCCATTTTTCACAAACCCATATTTCAATAATTCATCGACTGTTTCGGGCGAGAGTCCGTATGTTTCTCTAATTTGCTCGGTACTAACAAAACCGCCAAGCATATCTCTGTATTTGATAATACGTTTAGCATAGCCCGAACCAATTCCTCTAATTTTCATAAAATCGGTCGTATCCCCTGTGTTTAAATCAAAACGAACGGGTTGTTTACCATAAGTTTTTGTGCTTGCTATTTTGTTTTCTATTGGTTTATTTTCGTCTGGCGAAGAAATAGCCACCACACTCTCCACATTGGTAGCTTCTGCTTGTGGTGTACGTAAAGATTCATCATCGACCGATGGCAAGGTAATGTAAGGCTCTAAACGCTCATAAGTATCAGGTAGCAAGCCATAGATTTTAGCAAAATCTTCTTTCTTTCTGAATTTCCCTCCTTTACTGCGGTATTTTTCGATGCGTTCAGCCATAAATTTGGGTAAACCCAATGATTCAAATTGTTCAACAGAAGCCGAATTTGGGTCGAAATTAAAGTTTTTATAGGCTTTTTTGTTCGATTCAAACTTCTCATACTTCTGTCCGTAATTCGATTGATTCCCATAATTCGGCTTTCTATTATCAAGCGAAACGGTTAGGCTATCCAGCATTTTTGGCGAAGAAATGACCAAATTTTGTGATTTCTGACTAAAAAACCAATCAGCACCAAACATCAATACAATTATTAAAATGATGATTCCGAAGATTACGATTACACCCTTTGCCTCGGCGGGCGACATAGACAGGAGATTACGAACGAAATTCGTGAGTTTTTTCATTGATACAGCAGCAAAAATTGAATTATTGGCAAAAATTAAGATATAGGTAAAGTATTTGCAAGGTTTTCGTTAATTTTGTGAGGATTAATTTATTCAAAGGATGAAAATCAGAAGTCTTACGTTAAAAAATATCGGAGTTTTTGAGAATGAAACCATTTCTTTTCCCGAAAAGCTGGACAAAGACATGGCAGAAATTCACATCCTTACAGGACAGAACGGAACTGGAAAGACTACGATTTTGCAGGCGTTGGCGAGTGGGGTAATAAATTCATACTTTTTTTTGGGTGGATATTCACGTTTTTACAACCGTAAAAACTTTATAAAGAGAATACGCAATAATTCCAATAGTTTTGAAATTGGATACCTCGTATTTGACAATAACCAAGAAATAAGTATTGACCCTCTAAGAGAACCATACTCTCATAAAGAAGAATCTGATGTTACTCCTAAAATAATTTTGCCCGAAGAAGAAGAAAAAAAGTGGTTTCTACACCGAACTTTGAGAAATACTTTTAAATTCATAGGGTTTGCCTACTCAGGTTACCGCTTCATCGAACATCAAGAAAATATTAACATTAAAGAAAAAGAAAACTATAATCCTCTTGAAAATGCTTTAGAGTTTAATAAAACAAAAGATGTAAATGATTATTCCCTAAATGAATGGTTGGCCAATAAAATGGCACAAAGAAACAGTGCATATTTTGAAGGTAATACTGCTGAGGTAGAAAAATATAGCAGAGGAATTGAAACCTTAAAACAAATAACTGAGCAAATAATTGAGATTCCGATAGATTTTAAGTTTAAAAATGAAAAACTAAAAGTTGTAGCCGTAAAACAAGGACAAGAATTAGACTTCGACCTCCTACCCGATGGCTTACGCTCAATAATTTCATGGCTTGGTGATTTAATCATGCGAATGGATGCTTTGAAATGGAAAGATGATTTGCCAATTTTTGAACGAGAATTTATTTTGTTTTTAGATGAAATTGAAGTGCATTTGCATCCTTCTTGGCAACGAAAAATTTTGCCAGTAGTGCAGAAACTCTTCAAAAATGCTCAGATATTTATTACCACTCACTCACCGTTTATTGTCAATTCGGTTGATGGAGCTTGGATTCACAAAATAGAACTTACCGATGAAGGTGCAAAAATACATCCAGCCACAATTTCAGAAAATGGGAATAGTATCAGTTATGTTTTGAGAGAAACTTTTGGAATCAAAGAAGAATTTGGACTTGAAGTAAACAATGATTTAGATATATTTTATCAGTTCAGAGATAAATTACTTGCTGGAAATCTGAATGGCTCGGAGAATAAATTCATTGAATTATCAAAAAGTTTAGCTGTTCAGAGTCTCGAACTTAATACCATTATTCAGTTTGAGTTACGTCAAATAAATAAAATATTGCATACCAATTATAGTATATGAAGTCTTTCAAGCGGTCGAATGCTCCCGTTTGGCTTCTAAAAAATTGGGTAAAATGGGGCGAGCAATTCAAACAAAAATTAGATAATTCTAAAAAGAAGAATGAGTTTACGTGGTATTCCTATAAAAAAGAAAAAGTCAATAAGCTTTTATACCCGATTCTTCGAGATTTAACCAAAAATCATTGCTCATTTTGTGATGGTTTTCCCCTCCAACAAACAGGAGAAACCATTGAGCATTTCAAACCTAAAAGTAAATTTCCATTACTGTCTTATCAGTGGGAAAATCTTTATATAAGTTGTCATAATTGTCAGCAAAAATTAGATGAATTTAATGATTCTCTACTTCAACCTGATAAAGTTGACTATGAGTTTTCAGAATATTTTATTTTCAACTATTCTTCTGGTGAAATAAAAGAAAATCCTGCTAAATCTTTATCTAATCAGCAAAAAGCTAAAGAAACGATAAGAATTTACAGGTTAAATGATTTTGGCCGACCAGAAGACAGAAAAAGAGTTTTTAAGCAATTCAACGATTCAAACAACCCCGTAATTGATGATTTTGCTTATCGTTTTATGCTATAATTTAAATTAATAAAATGAGTCAACCAGTAGTAGCCACCAGTCTCCAAGACATTATTAGCCATGCAAAAGAATATGGCTTCGTGTTTCCTTCGTCCGAAATTTATGATGGACTTCAAGCCGTTTATGATTACGGTCAGAATGGCGTTGAACTAAAAAATAACCTCAAAACAGCATGGTGGAAAGCCATGACTCAGCTTCACGATAATATTGTGGGGATTGATGCCGCTATTTTTATGCACCCGCTTACGTGGAAAGCGTCGGGTCACGTAGATGGTTTCAACGACCCAATGATTGATAATAAAGACAGTAAAAAACGTTACCGTGCCGACCAACTTTTGGAAGGTAAGGCCGAAGAATATGCCAAAGCGGGCGACGCTGAAAAAGCTCAAAATTTGCTCAACGAAATGGGTAGATTACTCGGTGCAGAAGATTTAGAAGGTGTAAGAAACTTAATCATATCAGAAAACATCGTTTGTCCAATTTCAAAAACGTTGAATTGGACAGAAGTTCGTCAATTTAACCTCATGTTCTCGACCCAAGTGGGTTCGGTTGCCGAAGATTCCAGTTTAATTTATTTACGTCCAGAAACTGCTCAAGGAATTTTTGTAAATTTCTTGAACGTACAAAAAAGTGGACGTATGAAAGTGCCTTTTGGTATTGCTCAAATTGGTAAGGCATTTAGAAATGAAATTGTAGCTCGTCAATTTATTTTCCGTATGCGTGAGTTTGAACAAATGGAAATGCAATTTTTCATTCGCCCTGATACTTCGCAGCATTGGTACAATAGCTGGAAAGAAACTCGTTTGAAATTCCATAAAGCGATTGGTCTTCCTGCCGAAAAATTAAAATACCACGACCATGAAAAATTAGCTCACTACGCCAGTGCAGCCGTTGATATTGAGTACGAATTCCCTTTCGGATTCAGAGAAATGGAAGGTATTCACGCCCGTGGAGATTTTGATTTGAGAAATCACCAAGAGTTATCGAAGAAAAAACAACAGTATTTCGATGCTGACCTTGACGAAAATGGCAAACCTTACGGAAATTATATTCCGCATGTAGTAGAAACTTCGGTAGGTGCCGACCGTTTGTTCTTGGCAACCTTCTGCAATGCCTTCACGAAAGAGGTTATTCCGAGCAACGAAGAGGGCAAAGAAGACAAAGAAAGAGTTTACTTGAAATTACACCCAGCTCTCGCACCATTCAAAGCAGCCGTATTGCCCTTGGTGAAAAAAGATGGTTTGGCTGAAAAAGCAGAAGCTATTGCTAACTCATTGAAATCATCGTTCCGTACTGTTTATGATGATGGCGGTGCAATCGGTAAACGCTATACTCGCCAAGACTTAATCGGAACACCCTTCTGTATTGCGGTTGATTACCAAACAATGGAAGACGATACCGTAACGATTCGTCATCGTGACTCAATGACCCAAGAACGTGTTTCGATTTCAGAATTGAAAGAAAAAATCGGTTATGCGGTAAGCATGGAGAGAATTTTAGAAGCGATATAAATTTATTTCAAAAACGTTCCCCCGTATCCTTCGACTTCGTTCAGGTAACGTGGGAACGTTTTTTTTAATTCAAATCATCGGTTTTTGTAGCGTCATACACTGATTTTATGGCGGCCATTTCTTTTACCAAAAAGGTTTGTAACTGTTCATTAAAATCTTTTTTATCTTCTTCCGAAAGGCTTTCGTACAGGTCTTTCAATTCCTGGTTAATTGCCAGTTTTTCAGCTTCTGTTTCGGCATTCATGCCTCGTACGTGGTATGATTTCAGATTGAAATTTTTCATTTTTCCCATTATTTTTCGCAAAAATAGGATAAATATCGCAAAAAAGTTAAAGCCACGAATGCTATTTATTCTGTAATCATGGTCATTTTTGATGTATTCAGTTATTTTCACAAAACACGAGATAAGTATTAACTAATCAACGTCTTAACAAATCATAAAATACTCGTTTACTTATATACAAGTACATAATTGCTTATAATCAAGGATTTACAACGATTTTCTGCACACATTTTTTGCCATCTTCACCAATTACAACCAAGAAGTGTATGCCTTTGCTTAAATACACATCAGGGCGAATCTTGATGATTTGAGATATTTCTTTATTCATATTAAATGAAAAATCTTTGCCTTCCAAATTATATAGTTTGATTGCTTTTTCTTTGATATTTCTCAAATAAAGGCTTATTTCATCGCTTTTTGTCAACGGATTAGGGAATACTGAGCAAATTGGATTCGTATCTGTAAAATTTACCTCTATTACATCAAGATATTTCTTTGTTCCATCTTTGTCGATATACACCAAACGATAACAATTTTTGCCTGCCAGTGGCTGAAAATCAATACTTTCATAAATACTACTTGTGCCGTCAGCTTTTACTTCGCCCATTTTAGTAAATTTTTTACAATCGGCACTGCGTTCTAAGATGTATTTTTCAGCTTTTATTTCATAGTTACTTTGCCAGTTAAGCTGTACGGTCTGGGTATCGGTCTCTTTACCACTGAAGGTTATTTCGGTAAAATCGTTGGCTGTTGCACCATTTTCTGAAAATTCGTTTACATCAAATTGTAGATAAAAGAAGTCTTTAGCAATTTGATTTCCTATTACATTTTTATAAATCACATAACTTTCTCCTTCTAAAAAATTATCGTTGTTTTCAAATCCACAATCTTCTCTGACTCCATCATAATGTACAATATTGAAGTCATTGATTGTTAGATTTGGTAAATTTACAGCTGTTTTGTAGTCGTTTAGTTCACTGTTTTCATAATAGATTCTCAACGAAACTTGTGTATTGAATTCTTTTAGTAAAGAGCTTTGAAAATCCACATAGCGAGCCATCAATTTAGTATCGTTTTTGGTTGCAGGAATTGCCGCACTTCCTCGACCATAATGACGAATCGAAATTGAAACTTTACCTAAATTTAGTCCATTCGGATTGACTGACGCATATAAACGTCCTGTTTTATCATATAAATCGAACCATTGATTACCTTTTACACTATCGGCAGACACTTGTAAACAATTATTAAAATTGCTTTCAAAAGTAGCAATGCAAGGTGAAACAGCAACTTTAAGCGGCACTCGTTCACTTTCACAACCTGCGGTATTTTTGGTAGTAGCAAAATAAGTAGTTTCGCCATCGGTCTTTGTACTTGGTGTTGGTACTTGTCCGAAAGCATCTTTAGCAGTGAGTGAAGCATACCAAACTACCTGATTTTGGGGTAAGGTTGTAG
>JAIYBU010000143.1 GCA_027488335.1 Cytophagaceae bacterium | reverse complement strand
GCTGGCAACAATCCGATTGCAATGGCACTCGACGGTTTTGCTATTTATGGAACAAAAGAACCCGATGGTACTGTTATGAAGACCTTAGACGAATACCACGGACATAATTACAACAACACGTATCATTATCACGCCGAAACCAAATATCCGTATTTTATGGCTGCTATGCGTGGAAAAGTAAGCCTTGACCCAAGTACACCAGCACCTGAAAATCAGATACTTCCACAGGCAAAATCGGCTGGGGTTCGTCCTGCTTTAACTGCTCTCAAAGGAGCAAGTATTACCAATTTTAAAACCACTGGAACAAACGCTTATTCGCTCGAATATACACTTGATAGCAAAAAAGCCTATGTAAATTATGCTTGGGATACCAAAGGCGTTTACACTTTTACATTTATTGGCACTGATGGCAAATCAAGCACTACTCAATATACTAAGAAATAAATAAAAATGAAGAAAATACCACTCATAATAGCCTTTTGTAGCATTTTACTAATAAATTGTGTAAAAGAAGAAGTCGAAACAACGGCTAATACAGGAGTTTTTACCTTAGAGAGTTCGGGCGTTGTCAATGGTGTTTTAGATAAAAAATATACCTGCGATGGCCAAAGTTTTGCTCCACCATTGGCATGGCAAAATGCCCCTACTGGTACAAAATCTTTTGCTGTGCTGATGCACCACATACCACCTACGGGCGATAAACACGTATATTATGTCGTCTATAAATTGCCATCGACAGTCACTTCTCTGCCCGAAAATAATACAAGTATGGGTTCGTTTGGCGTAAATACCGTCAACGGGAAAAATAGTTATACGCCTCCTTGTTCGCAAGGGCTAGGTGCAAAGATTTATATCATTACAGCCTATGCACTTTCGGCCGAACCAGTCATACCAGCTTCTACCACTAAGGTAACTATGGATGTAGTCTTAGAGGCCATCAAATCAACTACTTTAGCAAAGTCAGAATTATCGGTGAGTTATACTCGACCTTAATGTAGTAAATAAAACGGACGTCCGATTAGTATAAATGTCTAATCGGACTTTTTTTATGCCAAAATTTTCAACCTTTTCTTTTAAATAAATGTATCTCAAAAAATAAATTAATTTTCTCACAGCGTTTCGAAATAATTTATCGTCTTGGAAATTAGAGAGTACCTATGAGACAAAAAATTATGAAAAAGCGTATTTAAACTTGAGAACAATGCGTTACGTAAGAAAGATAACTGACGAACAGGTTGAATATTTAAGAGAAGTGTCACGTCACAGCCGTAATTATCGAGAACGTGAGCGAGCAAAAGCAATTCTATTGAGTTACAAAGGATACAATGTAACTGTGTTATCCGATATTTTTGAAGTAAGCCGTGGTACAATTACCAACTGGCTGGATGCTTGGGAAGAGCGTGGCGTATTCGGTTTGAAAGATTTACCTAAGATGAATAATAACACAATCAACGAAAAATCTTTGATTTATAACTAAAGCTTTTGAAACAAATCTACTTTTTTTCTCTATGGAAAGTCTGTTGCTACTGGCGGCAGGCTTTTTTTGTGAATGCTTAATATCATTCGGTGAACTTGCGGACTATCGACCGTGAACTAAAACTACTATTTTAATTTAGCAAGAAAATACTGGACTAATCTGATTTCTTGGGTAAATTTGCTTAGAAATGTCAGCAGAAAAATCATTCTGTTGATTATCGCTTCTTTCATCAATGAAACCAGATTTCTCGAAAATATCTTTAGAGTCAAGCCCTTCGCTTCCTACTAACGAAACCCAATCGACAGCTTCGACTTATTTTCGTACGGCTGAAGGTATAAACCTAAAACCAAAGTTTACGGCAAAAGATATTGAATCGGCCGAACATTTACACTTTTCAGCAGGTATTCCTCCATTTTTGCGTGGGCCGTACAGTACCATGTATGTCATGCAACCGTGGACGATTCGTCAATATGCTGGTTTTTCGACGGCCGAAGAATCGAATGCTTTTTATCGTAGAAACTTGGCAGCTGGACAAAAAGGGCTTTCAGTAGCCTTCGATTTGGCAACCCACCGAGGATACGATTCTGACCATCCACGTGTAACGGGCGATGTAGGAAAGGCAGGTGTGGCCATTGATTCGGTTGAAGACATGAAAATTCTTTTCGACCAAATTCCACTCGACGAGATGTCGGTTTCAATGACCATGAACGGGGCTGTTTTGCCAATCATGGCATTTTATATTATAGCGGCCGAAGAGCAAGGAGTTTCGCCTGAAAAACTCTCAGGAACTATCCAAAATGATATTTTGAAAGAGTTTATGGTGCGAAATACGTATATTTATCCACCAGAGTTCTCGATGCGAATAGTGGGCGATATTTTCGCTTACACATCTAAATACATGCCGAAATTTAATTCCATTTCTATTTCGGGGTATCATATTCACGAAGCTGGAGCACCTGCCCATTTGGAGTTGGCTTATACGCTTGCCGATGGTTTGGAATATATCCGAACGGGCATTGCAGCAGGAATGGACATAGATAGTTTTGCTCCACGTTTATCGTTTTTTTGGGGAATCGGCATGAATCATTTCATGGAAATTGCTAAAATGCGAGCTGGGCGTTTGCTTTGGGCAAAAATAGTAAAGCAATTTGACCCCAAAAGTGCCAAATCGCTGGCTTTACGAACGCACTGTCAGACTTCGGGATGGTCTTTAACCGAACAAGACCCGTTCAATAATGTCGCCAGAACAGCCATCGAAGCAATGTCGGCAGTATTGGGGCATACGCAATCTTTGCATACGAACTCGTTGGATGAAGCTATTGCTCTACCAACTGACTTTTCGGCCAGAATTGCCCGAAATACACAACTTTATCTACAACATGAAACCGAAATTTGCCGAGTAGTTGACCCATGGGGAGGCTCGTATTATGTAGAATATTTAACCAAAGAATTGGTAGAAAAAGCATGGGCTTTGATTGAAGAAGTAGAAGAGTTGGGCGGAATGACGAAAGCAATAGAAACAGGTTTGCCAAAAATGAGAATTGAGGAAGCTGCCGCCAGAAAGCAAGCAAGAATAGACTCAGGAAAAGATATTATTGTAGGCGTAAACAAATATAAGACTGACACTGAAACGGTTATTGATGTATTGGATATTGATAATCAGGAAGTTAGAAGAAAGCAAATTGAAAAGCTTGAACGCATAAAAGCCGAAAGAAACGAAGTCGAAGTGCAGATGATTTTGGATAAAATTACGGAGGTTGCTGGAAATAGAGAAGGTGAAAACCTGCTCGCTCTCGCTGTCGATGCTGCTCGAAAACGTGCCACTTTGGGCGAAATATCTTACGCAATGGAAAAAGTATCAGGTCGCCACAAGGCAGTTATTCGTTCGATTTCGGGCGTGTACCAAGCAGAAGTTTCGGACGATGAAAATTTTAGACTGGCTAAACAAATGGCCGACCAATTTGCCGAAATCGAAGGTCGTCGTCCAAGAATTATGGTTGCCAAAATGGGACAAGACGGGCACGACCGTGGAGCAAAAGTTATTGCAACAAGCTTCGCTGATTTGGGCTTTGATGTAGATATTGGTCCACTATTCCAAACGCCCGAAGAAACGGCTCGTCAAGCAGCTGAAAACGATGTGCATATCGTAGGGGCATCAAGTCTGGCGGCTGGACACAAAACGCTCGTTCCTGCATTGATTGAAGAACTCAAAAAACTGGGACGTGAAGATATTATGGTTATTGCGGGGGGCGTAATTCCCGCCCAAGATTATCAGTATCTATACGATGCAGGCGTAAAAGGCGTTTTTGGACCTGGAACGGTCATTTCGGTAGCCGCCCAGAAGATTTTAAAGGAATTGATGACCCCCTAACGGCTACGGCCGACCGTCCCTAAAGGGGAATTATTTATTTGTATGAAAGTTATAAATACTAAGTTTCGCTAAAATTTTCTCAGTGAAACTTAGTATTTTCTTTTGTGTTCTTAGTGGTAAAAAAACTCAAACAACTTTTCCGCCTCTTTCTGCATCTACCTCACAATATTACGATTTTGAAACCGTAGTATAAATAAGAAAAGCTATTCCATAAAAATGCACCAACCGTTATGCAGAAAAAACTATTATTCCTATTACTTATTACTCAAAATCTACTTGCTATTGGTATCAAAGGCAAAAAAAAAAAAAAAAAAGGGGAAGTAATGCCCTACGCTTCTGTGCTCGTGAAAGGCACAGACATTGGCACAATGGCCAACGAAAATGGCGACTACGAAATCAAACTCAAAACTGGTTCTTACGACATTATTTTTCAATACATTGGTTATCAGTCGATTAGTAAGAAAATTGATATTGATGAAAACGTACAGACGCTAAACATCACGATGAAAGAAGTAAGCATTGAATTGGGTGGTGTGAAGGTTTCAAACAACAACGAAGACCCCGCCCTAACAATCATGCGAAAAACCATCGCCATGTCGCCGATTCATCACAAAGAAGTAGAAAGTTACTCACTTCGCAATTATGTTCGTGGCTCTTTTAAGGTGGATGATGTGCCGTTTCTTTTCAAGAAAGAAATGGAAAAGAACTTCATCAAAGAAGGACAAACGTATGTTTTAGAATCGGTCAATGAAATAAAATTTAAGCAGCCTAATAGCCTCAGCGAAAGAGTGCTTTCGGTTCGCTCAAATATTCCACCGACCATGAAAGGAGCAGAGAGTATTTCGTTTAGTCGAATCAATTTTTATAATCCTGCCAATGCTGAATCGCCCATAACGGCCAAAGGGGCAATCAACTACAAATACGTTTATGAAGGCTTTTTTCAAGATAAAGGTCTGTATATCAATAAAATAAAAGTTATTCCAAAAATAAAATCACCAGGCTTATATCGTGGTACGATGAATATCATTGATGGCACTTGGAGTCTGCACAGCGTCGATTTTGAATCGGAAGAGCAGATTGGTAAAGTAAAAATGAAAGTAATTTTTTCGCCAATCGAAGATATTTGGATGCCCGTACAAGCCGATGTCTTTAGCAAAATTGATGCGTTTGGAATTGAAGGCTCAGCACGGGTGGTTACGGCTTTTAAAAATTATCAATTGGTTAAAAATCCAAAGTATGCCACTATCAAACCACAGGTTTTAGACGATAAGATTTTCAAAACCGAAGCCAAAGACCTCAACCGTAAGAAACTTGACAAAAAGACAGTTCTCGAACAGAAAGAGCTAACGCTTACACAACTCAAAAAACTCTCGAAAGACCTCGAAAAAGAAGAAGTTAAGGAAAAGAAAGAGAAAAAAGAAGAAATAATTTCATCAAATTATTCTCGTTCGGAAGATACGCTTGCACGCAAACGCACCGAAGATTTTTGGGCAGAAGAACGCCAAGTGCCACTGACCGAAATTGAAGTAAAAGATTATCAACGAGCCGATAGTATTTACGTAGCCAACGCTGCAAAAATAAATGTTAAGTTGAAAGAGGATTCGCTCAAAAAAGTTCGACCTGCAAAATTTAAGTTTAATCATTTGCTTTCGGGAAATTCTTATCCTTTTAATCTAATAGATGAGAACGATAGAAAGAAAGGCTACAAAGACTATTTTACGATTGGAAATTGGAAAGAAGATACTCGCTACAATGCCGTAGAGGGTATAAACATTGGTTTTCCGAGATTGAGCTATCGCCACCGAATTGATTCGCTCGCTTCATTTTCGATAAATGTTAAACCGCATTATTCTATTCAGCGAGAAAGACTCAATGGCTCGTTTGGCATTGGTTATGGACAGAAAAAGTTTGGTATCGGTGTAGAAGCAGGTCGAAAAGTTTTCCAGATAAATAATGAAGAACCCATCAATAATTTGGTCAATGCGGCGTATGCTTTGTTGGATAACCGTCATTTCGGAAAGTTTTATGAACAGAAATATGTGCGAATCAATTTCACTCCACGTATCAATGATAATATTACTTTACGAACCTATTTACAAGTTGCCGAACGATACCGATTGACAAATATTGAGAATCAAGGTTTTAGAAAGATAGCCGATAAGTTTTATGAATCAAATGACCCCATTCATCAAGATTACAAGACAACAGCTTTTGATACCCACACCCAAACCCGTTTGAATGCGGTGCTAACTTACCGACCATTTTCAAGGGTAAGAATCTATAATGGACGACGATTTGTTCAATCTTACGGCCCAACATTCCGCCTCGAAAACCTTTCTGCTTTTGGCGAAACTGGCTTTAATCGGGTAGAATTGGGCATGAACCATGACTTTAAGTGGAGATTAAAAGATGTTTCACTCAGAGCAGAAATCGGAACTTACTACGGAGATAAACCAATGTATTTTCTTGATTATAAGCATTTTAATGGCAACGAAACTTTTATTCAAACACATCAAGATTTCCGAGATTTGCCTTATTATCAATACAGTACAAATGGCGGTTATGCCCAATTATTCACCAAAGTCGATTTCAAAAGATTATTCCTAACCAATATTCCATATCTCCAACGAAAGGGCTGGGAAGAACGCCTCTACGGGAATGTTTTGCTCACCAATCAAATCAAACATTATGAACTCGGCTACGGCATAAAAGGTCTTTTTGGCCTACTAAATGCCGAGTTGTATAGTGTTTTTAACCAAAATCAATATTCTCATACAGGCTTTCGGGTTTATTTACCGATTAAGTCGGGGGTTAATTTTTAATGTATTGTTTTAATAGTTAATTTTGAGCAAAATTTAAAGGATTAGAAAAGTTAGCCAACTTTCTCTAATCCTTTATGTTTTAAAATTCGTTATATAAATACGGGTTTTTATAATCTGTATTTTTTACATTTCAATACAAAATCAATGACCACAAATACAAGCGAAGCACTTTTCGCAAAAGCCAAAAACTTTATTCCAGGAGGCGTAAACTCGCCAGTGAGAGCCTTTCGTTCGGTAGGCGGAAATCCGATTTTCATTAAAAAAGCAAAAGGTGCATATATTTTCGATGAAGACGATAATCAATACATCGAATTAATCAATTCTTGGGGACCAATGATTTTGGGTCATGCTTTCGAGCCAGTTGAGCAAGCAGTAAGCGAAGCCATCAAAAACTCATTTTCGTTCGGAGCACCCACTCGTCGAGAAGTAGAAATGGCCGAATTAATTATTTCGATGGTACCTTCTATCGAAAAAGTAAGAATGGTAAACTCAGGCACAGAGGCAACAATGGCGGCTATCAGAGTTGCCAGAGGCTATACGGGTCGAGAGAAAATAATCAAGTTTGAAGGTTGCTACCACGGCCACGGAGATTCATTTTTGATTGCCGCAGGAAGTGGAGCAGTCACGATGGGCGTGCCTGATAGTCCAGGAGTAACTAAAGGTGTAGCAAATGATACACTGACAGCTCCTTATAATAATTTGGAAGCCGTTCAGATGCTTTGCGATGCCAACAAAGGACAAATTGCAGCGTTGATTTTGGAGCCAGTTGTGGGGAATATGGGTTGTGTTTTGCCTAAAGAAGGTTACTTACAAGGCTTGCGTGATATTTGTACAAAAGAAGGAATCGTATTAATTTTTGATGAAGTAATGACAGGATTCCGTTTGGCACGTGGTGGAGCTCAGGAGCGTTTTGGTGTAACGCCCGATATGACAACTTTGGGCAAAATTATCGGTGGAGGAATGCCAGTAGGGGCGTATGGTGGAAAAGCAGAAATCATGAATTGTGTGTCGCCACAAGGGCCAGTTTATCAAGCGGGTACGCTTTCGGGAAATCCGATTGCCATGGCTGCTGGTCTGACGATGTTACATTATTTAAACGAGCATCCAGAGGTTTATACACAATTGGAAACAACTGGTAGTCAGAT
>JAIYBU010000117.1 GCA_027488335.1 Cytophagaceae bacterium | reverse complement strand
TTGAAAAAGTTAGTTCACCAATGGTAGGTAATGATGCCGACGAACACGGCTGCAAGGCATCGGCTGGGTATCAGTGGTCGGTTTTACGGAATGAGTGCATCCGAATTTTTGAAGCGGGTGTACGATTAGACCCCGTAGCCAAAGACCTCGAACAATCGTTATCAGCTTTCGTAGTAAAAACTGATAGCAGCGACCAAGAAATAGAGCTTTTTATGCCTTACGACGAGCAAACGATTATCGTAAAAAAAGAAACTACCGATAAGTGGAAAAATGACAAATATGTGCTGATTAAAGCAAAAGATACTTACAGCATCGAAGACGCCACTAAGAAATTGCTTTACAAGGGGACAATAGAAAAGTGATTTTGATGTATACAGTATAACCGCGATTTTTTTAACAGACCTTGTGAGACATTTTACCAAATAGAATTTTATAGAATCTGGTTCATTGCCGTCAGTTAAAACTGACGGCAATGAGTTATCTCTTCAAATAAAATTAAGAGTCAGACTATTATTTATGAAAGACAAAAACGGTTCAATACTTCAAATCAAGCACCGCACCCACATACACCATTCGGGTGATTGGTGCTGAGCCGTAAACCGTGATGGCATTGGCGTTTGTAAGATTTGTACCACCCAATTTGAAGGTAGTTTTGAGTGGTTTTGCGTGGTAATTTATTTGTGCATCAAGCGTTCCGAAGGCTTTTATTTGACCTTCATCAAATGGCATAAAGTAAGTATAAGTATCTGTCCAACGATAATTTACTGAGTATGTTAACTCTTTCTTTATCAAGCCATTAACTCCTAAATTAAACTTATGTTTGGGCGTATTGAAGCCCGCAATTAGGCCTTTAATATCTGATATTTTTGACCAAGTGTAGTTTCCGTAAAAACTCATGTTTTTGTTTAAACGATAATCTAAACTTACGAATGCACCTTGGATAGTTACTGGTTTATCAAAATTTGCCCAAGTCTGAATAAATCTGCCACGTGTGCGGTCGCCTACGAGCTTAGCCCAGTCGCCTGTTTTCTTTACAAAATCACCTTCGGGCATCTGTCCATCTTCACGCCCTTGGAAACGCACGATTCCAATAAAACCATTATACAAGCTTCTATAGTAACTCAAATCAATTTGTAAATCTTTGGTGAGCAAGGCTTTATAACCCACTTCCCATGAATTCATTTTTTCGGGAGCGAGTTTTTTTACTTCATAAGCAGCCGTTCCTGTTGAATTTAAGCCTTTGAAGCCATTTTGGGTATTTCCGATGAGCAAAATACTGCCATAATCTAAATAAATATATTGGTCAAGCTGGGCAGGGGCTCGGAAAGCAGTTGAATAATTGGCTCTAAAATTATGTCGGCCAGAAGCATAAACAGCCGAGATTCTTGGCGATAGTTTTGTATCGAAATTCTTGAAAGCATCGAGTCGAGTAGCGGCTGCGAGCGTCAGTTTTTCATCAAAAAACTTTTGCTGAATTTGCCCGTAAACTCCTGACTCCCAGTTGATTATTTCGTTTCGTTGCTCGGTATTTAATGGTGAATAAATTCCATCAGAAAGTAATGTTCCTGCTGATTTTAGAATGTATTTGCGGTATGCTCCACCCACAACCACATTGGTAGTTTTGAAACGAAACTCACGTTGTGCCGAAAAATCAATATTACGAGCGGTATTCGTAAAGGCCGCCCCTTTTACGGTTGTACCATTTATTTTCAAATCGCCCACGCCATTCGCTACTTGTTGTGTTACACGCTCAAAAACTGTCGGCACTGATGCACCTTGAATTTGCTTGATTTGCAGATTTTGGGTCAAATCAAAAGCCAATTTTGCAGCATTTTCGATGCTTTGCCCACCTTGAATGGCTGGCAAAGAAAAAGCCGTTGGCACACCACCGTTAACAGCATCTGGCACATAAACCCCTACCAAATTTCCGCCACCAAAACCATTGCCACGAGCAGCCGCAAAAATCTGATTCCAAGCACTAAAGTAGTTAGCTGCAATTGTCGAGAAACTCCCGTTGGCGGGGTCAGTCATACGCATATTTTGGAGGGCATTTGCCACACCACCAATTTCGTAGGCTTTGCCACCGTAATCAAACATTGAGTAGGCACGCACAAACCACCGGTCGTTTTTAATCTCAAATTTGTGTAAATCATATTTCATTTCTCGCCAAGCAAAGCGGCTTGTACTTTGAAAAATACCATTTCCGATAGATTTACGGTATTCGTAAGAAGCCTTCGTGCGTTCGTTGATTTTGAAATGAAGTGATGGATTCAAGCGTAAATTTCCTGCTTTGAAGTCTCCGCCAAAACCAAATTGTCGGCTATCATTCACAGTCAAAATCTCGCCTTCTTTGAAACCTGGCATATAAATTCGGTAAGGTTTACCATCATTGTATTTAGTAAAGTCTGGGTTCGTAATAGTAGAGCCAATATCACCGAAATAATTGAGCTTATTCCAACCAAAAGGTGAACCATAAGCATTATTTGCAGCATCAGAACCCGCCAAACCGCCCTCGGTGGTGGATTTGATAGCCGCATCAGATTCGCCCAAAAATTCATCGGCCGAAATAAAATTGGCATTCAGTTTAAATGCCAAACGTTTGGCAAAAACTTGTGCATAACGCAGTTGCGTATCGAACAAAAGACGTGAACCACCACGCACCGAAACCGTAATGCCTTGATGCTTAAATGGGTCTTTTGAGTTCATCAAAATTACCCCATTCAACGCCCCCGAACCGTAAAGAGCTGAATTTGCTCCGTAAATGATTTCTATATTATCAATATCCAATTCGGGCGTTCCCATCCAATTTCCGCCGTAAAGCGAAGAGGTGGGAGACATAAATTCCACATTATCAGCCAGTTGCAATAACCTTTCGGCTTTTCCGCTATTAAATCCACGTGTACTTAGGCTAGTTACGAATAAACTCGACTGACTTACATCAATGCCTTTGTAGCGAGCCAACGAAGAAATTAATTCTACGCTCGGGGAATTTTGCAACTGTAAAGCCGACACCTTCGTAACCGAAACTGGGGCTTTAAAAATACTTTCTTCGATACGAGAAGCCGAAACCACGACTTCATTGAGATTCTGAACACTATCAAGCTGAGCCGATGCTCGAAATGATAGCACTGTGACTAAAATACTGCTAAAAATTGTAAATGTTTTTTTCATTTTTCATTTGGTTTAAAAACCCCTCCCCAACCCTCCCCGATTGGGAGGGAGCAAATATCCCCCTCTCCTTCGGGGAGGGGTCGGGGGTGGGGTTACTCCTCAATCCATTTTCTAAACTGGGCGGCGTTTTCTTGGCTGATACTTACTTCGGCTTTGGCGAGGTGCAGGAGTTCGAGGGCAATTTTGCCTTTAAATGAAGGCTTAAAACTCAGAATGGCATTAATATGTACAATAAATTTGCGATTTACCCGAAAAAAATCTCTACTCGGCAACTCAATTTCGAGTTCACTCAGGCTACGTTCTACGGTGTAGCGTTCACCTGTGCGGTCTATTAAAAATACAATTCTTGATTCGGTATAAATAAACGCAATATCTTTGGTCGAAACCACATAATAGTTAGTGCCTTTCTTGGCAATCAGGCGGTCTTTCTGAAAAGCAGACTTTGTTATTCTTGATTCATTTTCGGCCGAAAAACGCTTCAAAAAATGCAATTTCAATGCTTCATATTTCCCCAAAACCCGATTTGCTTCCTCCTTCCCTATTGGTTTTCTGAGGTAATCAATGGCATTATAAGCCATTGCCTGCGACCAATATTTGTAATAAGCCGACATAAACACAACAGGAAAACTCGGCAATGATTCTTGAAATATTTCAAATATCAATCCGTCTCTTAATTCTACTTCGCACAGAGCCAAATCATACAAAACTCCTGCATTGAGTGCAGTTTTTAATTCTTCGTTTGTTTGACAAAACTCAATGCTGCTCATAGGAAAATACTCAGCTAAAACTTGCGTAAGTAGCCTTGCCTGATTCTCATCGTGTTCGACCAAAAGAATATTCATGGCAATTTGAGTAGTAAGATTTCCGTTTTCGTGCAATGATTTTCGGGCTTGGCGAAATAAAATTTGCGTGGCAAAATTACGGAGAACAAATTAGAATACAGACATTTCAAGATTTTCCGCAGGTTTTTCATCAAAAAAGCATCAAAACAACTATTTCTCAGCAACTTACGTCTTTACGTCTATCGTCTAAAACTAAATACCCTTTATGAAACCTGTCAAAATATTGTTTGTTGCCACAAGTGTGTGGCTTTTGGTTGCTTGTGTAAAAAATGCCGAAACAATCACGCCTTCTAATACAAACCCCGATTGGTCAACCGAGAGCCACAGCAACGACGCCGAACCTAACTACACAATAGTTTTTCCGCAAGATAAAGTCAATTCACTCGAAATAAATATGACCAAAGAAACTTGGCAGGAAATTAGGACTGACATGGTTTCGGTGAAAGGTTCGGATTTCGGCGTGGGCGGAACGCAACAAGGTGGAGGTATACCCCCAGGTGGTGTAAACAGCTCGACCGAACCAAAATATGTGTCGGTTACGCTAAAATTTAATGGTAAAACGTGGAATAATGTGGGCTTTAGGCTCAAAGGAAATTCGAGTTTATCATCGATTTGGCGTGGTGGCATCTATAAATTGCCTTTCAGAATACAGTTTGATGAATTTGAAGATAAATATCCCGAAATCAAAAATCAACGATTATACGGTTTCAAGGAAGTTTCGATGTCGCCTGCTTTTAAAGATAATTCATTGATTCGAGAGAAAGTGGCGGCTGATATTTTCCGTATGGCGGGTATTCCTGCCGCTCAAACAGCCTTCTATAAAGTATATATCAACTTTGGGGATGGGCTAAAATACTGCGGTGTTTATACCATGATTGAGGCCATCGAAGATACGATGTTGAAATCACAATTTGGTGAAGAAAAGGGCAATCTTTACAAACCAGAATCTACTTTTCAGAATTTCTCACAGACACAGTTTGAAAAGAAAACTAATGAAGATACTCCCGACTGGAGCGATGTACAAGCAACCATTACGGCCTTGAATGCCTCGACTCGTACCTCAAACCCTACACTTTGGCGTGAAAACCTGGAGAAAGTTTTCAACGCCGACCATTTTGTGAAGTGGTTGGCCGTAAACACTACTTTGGTAAGTTGGGATACCTACGGAGCAATGGCCCATAACCATTATTTGTATAATCATTCATCAAAAAAATTACTATGGATTCCATGGGATAATAATGAAGCCTTGACCTCACAGGCTCGTGTGCAGCTTTCATTGGCGGGGGTGGCCAATAATTGGCCTTTGATTAATTATGTGGCTAATGACCCAGTTTATTATGCTAAATACAAAGCTTACGTAAAAGATTTCAACGATAATGTATTCACTACCAGTAAGATGAACGAAATTTTTGATAAAGCAACGACACTTATTACACCGTTTGTAAACGGTACTGAAAAAGAAGAAAAGCCCTATTCTAATCTTACGAATACCGCCAGTTTTACGGCTGCTTTGCCAATTTTAAAACAACACGTTGTGAGTAGAAATCAGGCTGTTGAGGCGTTTTTGAAGTAATTTTTCTAATTTTAAGAGTCACTAAGCTACCGACTTAGAGGATACTACAAACTGGATTTTTATAGATAAATTTTAAAAAATATTATACATTTACCAAAAGTGGGATAAAATATAAGCCTCAATAGTTAAAATCTTATTGAGTTTTTGTACTTGCTAAACCCCACCATTTTATCGAGCCGTAAAACGTTACCTATTTTCCTCAACTTCATAACCATAACCGAAGTATTTATTAGCCGAAACTACAATTGTGTTAGTTTGATAGCCAGTTTACTCGAAAACCAACATTACTTTTGAGCAATTTCAGCCGCTATCAATAGTACTAAACCCAAAACTTCCATTTGTATCGGTCTTACTACTTACTTGAGCAAGGATTTACGACATAGAAATAGCAGTTTATACGTTCAACACAGACAAATCGTACGTTTTTCGACTCGTAGATATTTGTGGTTTTAAACAGATGACGCAACGAATTACGCAAAGTATATGTCTTATTCAAGATTAAGCATTTAGCAGAAAATACAAAATAGATAAAATCATTCGGCATTAGGGTAGTTTTATTTCAAGTATTAAATTTTGTCACGATATTGCTTAGCTAAACAAAACTCTCAGATAGCGTAAGTGAAAACGATAAACTAAAAACATGAAAATTTTAATTTTTCTTTTAATGCCTCTTTACCTTTTGGCACAATCAAAAAAAGATATTCGTAAAAATGGTGTCAAAGGAATGACCGAAGTAATCGTAGAATATGAAAATGGAAAAGAAGTTATCCACAACGATGTATCAAAGAAATTCGATAAAGAAGGTGAGGCAATTTTGGAGGTCAATTACGATAAAAATGGAGTATTAAAAGACAAAACTGCAACAAGATTCAATAAAGATGGCGATAAAATAGAAGAAGCTACTTTCGATGCTACAGGCAAGCAAATCAATCGTTTTGTTTATAAATACAATGCTGACGGCGAGAAATCGGAAGAAATTAAATACGATGAAAAGAATGCTCTTGTCAGTCGCTCGGTTTATACAATCAATGGAAAAGGCCTAAGAACAGAAAGAAAAACCTACGATACCAAAGGCAAGTTGATTCAAACCAAAAAATATATTTATGAGTTTTAAAGCCATCAACCCCTAAAGGGGAGATTATTATGACGACAGCTATTTTTTTTGAAAAAATACAAGAAGAAGTAAAACTATTTGAGCCAATTACGTTAGCTGAGATGGAGGGTGTGAAATTGATGGATAGAATGGATGTAAAATACCTGATTCCCGTGAATTTACTACCCGACATTTTATCCGATGCCAAACAACACTATAAACTCTTAGAGATTAATAATCAGCGAATTTGTCCTTATCAAACGCTTTATTATGATACCGAAGATTTAAGACTCTACCATCAACATCAAGTAGGTAAGCAAAACCGTTATAAGGTGCGTGCACGTAATTACGTTGGCTCAAATTTACAGTTTTTTGAAGTGAAATTTAAGAATAATCACGGACGAACCATCAAAAAACGCATCAAAACTCAGGGAATCGACGAGCCTTATTTACACGACGAAAGTTCAGCTTTTTTGAGCAAAATCAGTCCAATCGAACCCCAAAATTTGCAGGGCATTATGTGGGTCAATTACAGTCGACTTACGCTCGTAAGCAAGCAAAGCCCCGAACGCCTCACGATTGATTTAGGGCTTACGTTCAAGAATGATTCAAAAGAAATTCAATACGCTCAAATAGCTATTGCCGAAATCAAACAAGAGAAAGTGGGGGCTTCACCGATACTGGATATTCTGAAAAAATATCATCTAAAATCGGGTTCGATAAGTAAATATTGCTTCGGAATCATCAGCCTCTTTGAGGGCATCAAACAAAATAATTTCAAAAAACACCTAAAACGAATTGCAAAAACCTTACACCAATATGAATCTTTTACAGCAAACGCTATCGCCTGACACCCTACAATCCGTACAAACAGCTTCTTTTGAGTTATTCGAAAAACTTTCCAGCAAATTTTTCATCCGATTATTCATTGATTTAGCCTCAGTTTTTATATTAATTCGCTTAATTTTCTACAAAATCTACAAGAAATCCGACCAATATCTTACGTTTTTTGCGTTCAACTTGGTCATTTTCTTAATAACTTATTTGCTCAATAAAGTCGAGATGTCGATGGGGGCTGCCTTTGGTTTATTTGCCGTTTTTTCGATGCTCCGTTACCGTACTGAAAGTATTTCGACTAAAGATATGACCTATCTGTTTTTGGTCATTGCCATTGGCTTACTTTCGGCCATTAGCAAAGGGGGCTGGGACGAACTGGCTCTTTTAAATGGCATTATTCTGATTGCCACATTCCTGCTTGAAAGCAATTGGCTCATTAAAAAGGAGTTTACGAAAAATATCATTTACGATAATATTAACCTCATTAGTCCCGAAAAACGACCCGAATTACTGGCTGACTTAAAAAAACGTACGGGTCTCGATATTCATCGAATAGAAATCCAAGAAATTGATTTCCTAAAAGATGCCACCCGAATGACTATTTACTTTTATGAATAATTTCCTCCGAAACATTTGTCTTGGTCCTTCAACACAAATGCTACATTACTAAACTTTTCCTTTATGAAACAATACCTTAAACTAATTACCCTATTATTTATTTCTTCGGCCACTTTTGCCCAAAAATCGGAGGTTGATTTACAAACTCGTGGCTCGGTTTCGCTTGATATTGATTTCAAAAAAGGTTGGAGCCTCGGCACCGAATATCGAGTAAAATTCAACGAAAACTCAAGCAATTATCGTGGTTCGTATTTTTATTTAGAAGGCGATAAGAAACTAAATAAATTTCTTTCAGCTGGAGTGGCTTATCGCTATGGCGTGGTTGATGGCGAAAACTTTCACCGATTTGCAGGAAATATAGAAGGAAAATATAAACTCCAAAAATTTACGTTTTCGTTGCGTGAAACCTACCAATCTCAGAAAAAAACATTTATCGGCGACGACGAAGGCACAGCCGAAAATTACCTCAGAACTCGCTTCGGCGTAAAATATGCCGTTACCAAAAAATTAGATTTCAGTCTTTCAACCGAGCCTTTTATGCACAAAAACGATGGTGTCTTCGAGGCAGATTTTTGGCGAAACCGTGCAGGTATCAATTACGAATACATGAAAAACAAAAGTGTTAATTTATACTACATTTGGCAGCCCGATGTTAATAAAAAATATCCTGACACCAAAAACATCATAGGCATTAACTTTATTTTTGGCATTAACGCACGATAAAACCTATTTTTATGCGATACTCCCTTACACTATTTCTTTTTTTCGGAATTTCTCTGCTTGTTTCGGCTCAAAAATCAACGACCGATTTCCAGACTTGGTATGATGCTTCGGTAAAACTAAATCTAAGAAAAGGCTGGGAAGTATCCAGTCGGTATCGTGTTCGTTTCAACGAAAATGCTACTCATTATCGGGGGTCGTATTTATTTTTAGAAGGCGAAAAAAAACTCAATAAATACATTAAAATTTTAGCCAATTATCGGCTTGCATTGGTAGAAGGCAATAATTATCACCGATTTTTGTTTGGTACGAATGCTCAATTTAAGGTCAATGATTTTACATTCTTCACTCGCCCAATGGTACAGTATCAGAAACAATATTTTGTCAATGATGAAAGTACCCTCAACGATAGCGATAGTTATCTTCGTTTGCGTACAGGTCTTAAATACAAAATCAATAAACACTTGGACACTTACGCTTACGCCGAACCCTTTCTAAAAATCAAACAAGGCGAAAGTCTATCTACTTCTTTTTGGCAAAATTCGCTTGGTCTGAGATACGAGTACAGTAAAAACAAATATGCAACCTTGTATTATATTTGGCAACCCGAAGTAAATAAAAAATACCCCGATACCAATCAAATAGTAGGTATAAGCTTCGAGTTTGATATAAAACCCTGATAATCAATTATGTCGAAACTACTTGAAGTATGGCTGCGTGGGCCACTGCCCGATGTGCCTCCGCTCCTACAGCCCGTTGCTCACGCACTTTTGCAAGCTCAAGAAGAATTGCATGAATACCTAACTGATTTTCCTGATTCTTTACTTTGGCAACGCCCAATAGGCGTGGCTTCGGTAGCTTTTCATTTGCAGCACCTAACGGGTGTACTCGACCGCACATTTACGTATGCTCGTGGCGAATCATTGACCGAAACTCAGATGCACGCCCTAAAAGCCGAAGGTGTAGAAAACGCTCAAACAAAAGTTGAGCAACTCATTGAGGCCTTCAATCAACAAGTTGAAAAGGCCATTAATCAACTAAAAAGCACTGAAGAAACTACTTTAACTGAAGTCAGAGGTGTTGGGAGAGCAAAAATTCCTTCGACTGTCATTGGGCTACTTTTTCATGCCGCCGAACACACTACAAGGCATCTGGGGCAACTTTTGGTTACTTCAAGAATTGTAAAGCAGACAATTGATTAATTAGCCTAACGGCACTTTGTTTATCGCCCAAAAGTAGTTTTTCATGAATCTTCTGAATAGCTACTTTTGTTTTTTTAGAGCCGACCAAATCTTCTAAAGCATTTTCGGTAGCATATAAACTTCCATTTATTTCAACCATATCGGCATCCATCAGTACCGCCGCACGCAGTTTACTTATGTTGGCTTCCACCACCACATTTTTATTTTGTTCGGGCGAATTTTCAGGCATAAATGTCTCACTTTTTGGCGTACCATTAAAAGCATAATAACAGATTATGAGCATAAAAATGGATAAAGTAAGTATATTTTGAAAATGATTTTGACGAGCAGGAAACGTTGTTTGCATTACCGTTGTTTTTTTTACAAAGAAAGGATGCAGATGTTAGGAAGAGTTTACCGTAATATTAAGAAAAAGTAAAGTTTGAAATAGCTATTCGTAACCTTTCAATCAATTTATATTTACGATTTCTTAACATTGGCACAATTTTTAGTTCATAGTCTATTACGACCTTTGTCTCAGTAAAATTTAAAATAAAATAAATGATTAAGCGTACATTCAGATTAAACCAAGCTCACTGGAAATATACCGTGAGAACTACAAACGGCCTCAGCGAAGAGCGTTTGTATGACGACACCGACGAAGATTTGTACGGTGATGCCTTCGAGGGTGATGATTTTGATGAAGTTTTCGATAATTCTATCGAGAATTTCTCAATTGCCGCCTAATTTTTAACACGATTTACAAGATTTAAGAATAGACACAAGTAAGGCTTAAGTTTTTTTAGTGATAGAGAATTTGGATAGATATAGCTGACAATTTTTCAAACAGTTAAAGAACAATCCATTATTCAATTACCTTACTATTGACTTGTCAACCACTGACAATGCACTACATAGTAGTCTATTATCTTAAAGATTCATCATATAGTTTTGTTTAGGTTAGTAATCAAAGAATTAGCAGGGAGATTTTCACTCTGCTTTATTTTGTTTCCAACCAATCAATAAAAACAGAAGCCCTTCGATTTAAGTCGAAGAGCTTCATTATTTAAGCACTAACTGTTACTTGGGTTTTACGAAATGTTCGATTAAGAATTCCTCGGTAGATGCTTCCAAAACGCTCGTAGCACCATTTCCTTAGTTCTCGAATTTCCTTGAAGGATAATAATTTAAGGCCTTTTTTTAATTCTTTTTCAAACAGTTCTCTCTCAAAACTGACTTTCTCTAAAATCAGTTTTACATACTCAATCATCTTCATAGAACATCTACTTTTTATAATGAACTGATGGGTTATGAAAAAATTCAATGTAAATTTATAAATAAAATATTGTATTATCCTAAGATTATTGAAAATTTTTATTAATAAATTAATTCTTTCCTTTAACCTTTTGGCTGTATGTTTATAACGCCAAAAGAAGCTCATCTATTTTTTTTGTAGTGTTAAAAAATGATAAAATTTTCAATAAAACTGCTTCCATCACCGCATCAGGACATGATGCTCCACAGGTGAGCATAATAGTAGTTTTTTCTTTTTCTGCTAAAAAATCGTCCATTACTTCTTGTTTTTGATGCAAATCATAACGTTTTATTAGATTTTTATCAAGGATACTCTCTTGCGACTGGATAAAAAATGTGGTTAGTTTAGCCTCGCAAAGCTCCACTAAATGCGTAGTATTTGAACTATTGTATCCGCCCACAACTACGGCCAAATCTGCCTCATTTTGCAGCAAAGCATAGGTTGCTTCTTGGTTATCGTTGGTAGCGTAGCAAAGTGTATCACGAGTGTTGGCAAAATAACGTTCAACTTCGGCTGGTTGGGCTTTATGATACCCAATAATTATCTGTTTTAAGTAATCGGCAATTCCTTGTGTATCCGAAGCCAGCATTGTGGTTTGGTTAACCACTCCAATTCGTTCCAAATCTCGTTCGGGGTCGAAACCGTCAGAATATTGTCCCGCAAAATCTGAATAGAATTGCTCTTTTGGAAGTTCACGAGTGATGTATTTGGCTAAACGTTCGGCCTCTTTTATGTCGTTTATGACTACTGTCGGAGCATTTTGCTTGCTGTGCGAAAAAGTGGCACGGGTTTCTTCGTGGTTGGGTTTTCCGTGTACCACAATGCTGTATCCACGCTCGCCGATTTGCCCTGCACGATTCCATACTTTCTCTACGAAGGGACAAGTCGTATCATATTTGTAAGGGTCGATTCCGAGCGAAGAAAGTTGTTGTTGAATCTCAATCGTTGTTCCGAAAGCAGGCACAACTACGGCATCATCGGGTTTGAGTTCTTGCCAATCAATTAATTGATTTCCCTTTGTATCCATCAAAAACTTCACTCCTTGCGAAAGCAAATCGGCATTTACATCGGGGTTGTGAATCATTTCACTCAAGAAAAAAATTCGTTTATCGGGGTTTTCTGCAATGGTTTTGTAGGCAATTTCGACGGCATTTTCTACACCGTAGCAAAAGCCAAAATGACGAGCAATCAGAAATTTAATCGAACCAAAATCAAGCACCGTTGGTGTAAAATCTTTCTTTAGTTTATCTTTTGCTCGACGGGCCTCTTTGATTTTACCGATGATAGTACTCTTATAAATCTCTGGGATGACAAATGATTTCATTTTTTGAAATATTGATTAAAAAACCATTAAAATAGGTCGTTAAAAGAATAGGATAACAAAAAGTATATTTTTCGACTTATAGTCAGAAAACAGAATGAAAATACTCCTTTGTCACCTTCGTCAGTGAGAGTGCGACCCTTCCTTCGCTTTATTCGCTGAATATGTCAAACGGTAGATAATTTCAATTTATTTACAAATCTAACAGATGATTTACATATAATGAGGAATTATCTGTATTTTCGCACAACTTAATACTTAAAGGGAGCTTTACGAAAAAACTACTTCTACCAAAAATAACAGATTTTAATGGGATTGTGTTTTCTAAAATATCTTAAATTTTCGATTGGCTACCAAAATATCCTACTTCGATTCCGTCAATTTAAAATCTTGGTTTTTCTTCTATTCTTAGGGCAACTCAGCGGTTTTGCTCAAAGTAATTTTGCTCCACTCAACGAAGATTATTCGAATCTAATCGAACGCTACGAGATAAAAAGTGGCAGCATATCGGGCCTTCATACCAATATAAAACCTGTAAGAAGAAAAGATTTGGTCAAATTTTTGGTCGATTTAGAAACCGATGAACAAGCCAAACTTTCTAAAACTGACCATTTTAATTTAGCATATTTACAAAACGATAGCTGGGAATGGCTCGATAATTCTAAGCTCCCGCGAAGCGATAGCCAAAAACCATTATGGACGCACTTATTTAGAAAGAAAGCGGACTTTTATAGCACCCAAAACAAAGACATCGATTTTCATGTAAGTCCAATTTTTCAGTTTTCGTTTGCTAACGATAACCAGACTCCAAAAACGCCTTATGTCAATACTCGTGGTATCGAACTACGTGGCACATTAAATAAAAAACTGGGTTTTTATTCGATGTTTACCGAAAATCAGATGATTTATCCTGAATATGTAAGAGCTTATGGCCGAGAATACAATGCCAACCCTTATGAAGGTTTCACAAAAATCCCGAGTGCCGATTCGAGCAAATATTTGGCAGATTTCTTTTCGGCCAGAGGTTATATTACATTTCAGGCTCTCAAAAGTGTACAAATGCAGTTTGGACATGATAAAAACTTTATTGGTTCGGGCATTCGGTCAATGATTTTATCTGATTTTTCGGCTCCTTATTTACACCTTAAAATTACAACAAACGTTGGGCGTTTTCAATACATGAACTTGTTTGCTCAGATGATAAACAAACAGGTTTCAGTAGCAGTTGATGGAACGGAGCAGCTTCCACCAAAATACTTTTCGTTACATCATTTGAGTGCAAATATCGGCCGAAACCTTAATATTGGTATCTTTGAGAGCATCGTATTTGGTAAACGTCAAGTTGGCTTCGATATTAATTACTTAAACCCAGTAATATTTCTACGTTTTATCGAAGGGCACCTCGGAAGTGTTGATAATTCGATTGTGGGGGCAAATTTTAAGTATAACTTTAAGCGTCACTTTTCATTTTATGGGCAGTTTGTCTTAGATGAATTTAATGTGGAATATTTCAAAAAAGATGGTTGGTGGGCAAAAAAATACGCCGCACAAATCGGAGGGCGATACATTGATGTTTTAGGAATAAAAAACCTTGATTTTCAGGCAGAATATAACTTAGTTCGACCGTATATGTATAGTCATAATTCGACTTACAGTAATTATGTCAATTATAATCTTCCACTGGCTCACCCGCTTGGAGCAAATTTTAAAGAACTTTTACTAATTGGACGTTACCAGCCGATGGAGCGTTTGTTTTTGAATCTAACAGCAATGATTGCTCAGCAGGGAAAAGATTCAAATATTATTAACTGGGGTGGCAATATTCTACGAAATTATAATTTTGCTCGTCCTGCCGACTACGGCAACGAAATAGGGCAAGGTCGCTCCATGAACACAAAATTTTATCAATTTGGAGCATCTTATATGTTGGCTCATAATTTATTTGCTGATTTGAAGGTTCAAAACCGAAACATTAATCTATCGGGCGATGCAAACGATAAAAAGAATATGATTTTTTCTGTAGGTCTCCGCTGGAACACAAGCCAACGACCGTTTCTGTTTTAGTTTCCTAAATATTACCTTTTTTAAGATAATATTTCGCAATTTGCCGTTATTCATTGTCAATTATACATTCTCCATTAATCATGTTTGTCTTAACCGAAAATAACTCCTTAGCCAACCACTTCCTTTCTGAATTAAGAGACGAACAGACGCAAAAAGATTCAATGCGATTTCGCCGAAACTTAGAGCGTTTAGGTGAAATTTTTGCCTACGAAATCTCAAAAACGTTAAGTTTTCAGAAACAAGAAGTAAATACACAGCTCGGTATCAAGAAAACCTATCATATTTCGCAAGAGGTAGTTTTGGTTACGATTCTGCGGGCGGGTTTACCCTTGCATCAAGGACTACTCAATTATTTCGATAAGGCCGAAAACGCTTTTATTGGAGCATACAGAGGTAAACATGACGACAAAGAAGCATTTGAGATAGAAATGGATTACATCACGAGTCCAGATATACACGGTAAAGTATTGATAATTAGTGACCCAATGTTGGCTACTGGAAAATCTATCGAAAAGGCCTACCATGCGATGCTTCGTTATGGTATTCCTACCAAAACCCATATCGTATCGGCCATTGCGAGCCAGCGTGGTGTGAGATTTATACAAGCACGCCTACCACAATGCCGCCTTTGGGTGGGCGATATTGACACCGAAATGAACTCAAAATCATACATTGTTCCAGGATTAGGCGATGCAGGTGATTTGGCTTTTGGAGGAAAAGTTTAGAAAAAGTTTGCGTAGGAACGTCAAAATTGAACGTTCCTACGCAAATTACCGCCCTCACTTCAACCGCTCTAAAGTAGCTTTCATTTCGTATTGAAGTACCACTTTTTTGCCCGAAATATTTTCTAAAAGTGGTTTTAAAACCAATTCTGCATTCTTTTTGGTTTGCTCCAGAATGCCCATTTCGAGTGCCGACTGCTTGATTTTTGCTTCGGCACGCGTGTAAGCTTCATTCATCAACGCTTGCTCATTCATAAAAGCATATTCGGTGTCATAAATCTTAGATTTGCTATGGTCGATTCGATAACTACAAAGCTCAGGGTCGGGCAGATGCACAATCAGCGTATCATCTTTGGTAACTATATCTTCGGCTTTTATTTTAGTTAAATCTATGCACCCGATGGCTTCGCCCTGCACAATCAAAATGGCTTTCGGATTAGGCATGTAATCACGGACAAGTTCTTGCTCGACAACATCTCTAAAAGCAAAATTCGCTAATTCTAATTTGCCCAAAACCGTCATTTCTTTCAACACCATGTTGTGGGTTGTTTGAATATCTTTGATGGTAAACGGATTAAAATTTTTAAATTTTTCCCATAAAAAAATGGATACCACCACAATTCCTACTACTACTATTGCTTGAATATATTTTCTCAGCATCTTCATCAATTTAATTTTTTACAAAAGCACTCTTTTTGTAAAATTACACTACTTTACCGTAAAGTTTATTTATCTAACACAAATAACTACACTAAATTATACTATCCACATATCATTTATTTACTAAAATAATAAATTAGCCCAAAACTTTGATATGTTTTTCGTATCTTTGTAGTATTAAAAGTAACCAAAAACTCTATTTACAAGTGACGCTTATCAAATCAATTTCGGGTATTCGAGGAACTATTGGCGGAAAAAGTGGCGATTCCTTGACCCCCTTAGATGTTGTGAAATTTACTGCTGCTTATGGTTCTTGGCTAAAAAATAGTAATTCTGACAAACCACTTCGTGTTGTAATCGGTCGAGATGCTCGTTTATCGGGTAAAATGGTATCCGATTTAGTATCGGCTACGCTCGTAGGCATGGGTTTTCATGTAATTGATTTAGGCTTATCTACAACACCAACTGTCGAAATCGCTGTTCCTCTCGAAAACGCTCTCGGTGGAATTATTCTAACTGCAAGTCATAATCCAATCCAATGGAATGCCCTTAAATTGCTTAATTCAAAAGGTGAGTTTATTTCGGGTGCAGATGGCGAGGCACTATTAGCAATTGCCGAAAACGACAGTGCCGAATATGCCGATGTGAAGAATCTGGGTAAAGTTGAAACCAACGATACTTACTTACAGAAACACATCGACATGATTTTGGAATTGCCATTGGTCGATAAAGAAGCCATTGCCAAAGCTAATTTCAAAATTTGTGTAGATGCCGTAAATTCTTCGGGTGGAATTGCTGTTCCGATGCTTTTAGAAGCCTTGGGCATAAGCGAAATCAAGAAGATAAATTGCGAACCAACAGGTATTTTTGCTCATAATCCTGAACCTTTACCCGAAAACCTAAGAGAAATTTCGGGCGAACTTCGCAAAGGAAGTTACGATTTAGGCATTGTCATTGACCCTGACGTTGATAGGTTAGCCTTCATTAATGAAGATGGAGAGCCATTCGGTGAAGAATATACGCTCGTAGCAGTAGCAGATTATATTTTACAAAACACACCAAACAAAGAAAGTTTAACAACAGTTTCTAACCTTTCTTCGACTTTAGCATTGAAAGATGTAACCTTAAAAGCAGGCGGAACTTATCATTCGGCCGCAGTTGGAGAGGTAAATGTTGTAACCAAAATGAAAGAAGTCGGAGCAATCATTGGCGGAGAAGGAAACGGAGGAATCATTTATCCTGAATTCCACTACGGACGTGATGCGTTGGTCGGAATCGCTTTGTTTTTAACCCACTTAGCTAAATTTAATAAACCAATAGGTTTCTTGCGTAATACTTACCCTAACTATCATATTTCTAAAAAGAAAGTTGAACTTACAACTGATTTAGACGTTGATGGAATATTGGATGAAATTAAGGTTAAATATGAGCGGTATCCAATCAATACCGAAGATGGTGTAAAAATTAACTTTGACAAAGAATGGGTACATTTGCGTAAATCGAACACTGAGCCAATCATCCGAATTTATGCCGAGTCAGAGTTTGAAACAACCGCTTCAAACCTTGCTGATAAGATAATCCGAGACATAAAAGAACTTATTGCTTCATAGTTTTTTGCTTTTATAAATTAAAGGCTTCATCATAAAATAGGTTAAAATTATCCGTGTAATTTTAACCTATTTTTGTATAATCATAACTCCTCGAATAATTTTTCCTAACAATATTTAGTCGAATACAGCTTTAAAGATGTAATTTCCAGATTCAACTCAACGAAACTATGATACGTACGTATCCGCTCAATAGTTTTGGCACTGAATTTGCTATTTCATATCCTATAGACAATTCGCTATTTATAAATGATTGTATTTTGCAATCATCCAACTATTTGACTTATTATGTTTAGAAAAAAAGAAAGCCGCAAGTTTATAGTATTTATCCTATTATTGATAGGTAGTCAGCAAGTAATTGGACAAGGTTTTCCGACGAACCTTGAATGGCAAAAATGCTACGGTTGGAACGATTATTACGGAGATGAAGGCTTAAAAATCATTCCAACTCAAGATGGTAATTATGCGGCAATAGGTAAAAAAAGTTTGAGTGGTCTTGAGATGGTTTGGGCTTCAAAAATAGGAACTTCAGGAAATCTTATCTGGGAAACAACCGTCTCTAATAGTACGGCTTATACTGGTTTTAAGGCTCAGGATATTATCCAAAACTCGGATGGTAGCTATATTCTGGTAGCAAAAGTCAATAATTTTTCAAATCTCAGATTTAATAATACCAATGCACTTACGATTGCAACAGTAGCCAACAAGGGCAATTTCGATATTTTAGTCACGAAACTTGATAGCGACGGTAAAATGGTTTGGTTTAAAACCTTTGGTGGCGATGGCGAAGACGTGCCAGTAAAAATCGTACAGGCCAATGATGGAAGTTTAATGTTGCTTTCTTATACAAGTTCAAACAATGGTGATATTGCCAACTCGGGAAAAAATACATCAGGTTTTAATCAAGATTTATGGCTTGCAAAATTAGACCAAAGCGGCAATTTACTTTCAAAAAAATGTATAGGTGGCGGTAACGATGAAACGGCTTTTGATATGAAAAAAGCTAATGGTGGATTCGTAATTGTTGGCAGTAGCAGTTCAAACGATAGTGAAATTGGGCCTAATAAAGGTGGAAAAGATATTTTAGCTATAAAAATTGATGAATCAATCAATGTAGTTTGGAAAAAAACGTATGGTGGAAATCAGAAAGATGAAGCCAAAAGAGTTTTGATACAACCCAATGGAGATATTATCGTTGGCTTAATTTCTAACTCATCGGGAGATGATTTTCAGTTTACACCAAACGATACTTTTCCTAACAATTTTGAAGAAAATATCTGGTTGATAAAACTCAACTCAAACGGTGAACTGCTGAACAAAAAAATGTTTGGCGGTGCTGGCCGTGATATTCTAAACGAGTTGATTGCCACCCGTGACGGTAATTTTGCGATTGCAGGCTCTACGAGGTCAAATAACGGAAATATTCAAGACCGAAACCGAATTCCATCAAATAATAATGGGGCTTATGATGCTTTCATCATGAAAATTACGAATAATCTTGATTTCGTTTGGTCGAAAACCCTCGGTGGCTCTGCTGATGATGAAGGAAATGGGCTTGTAGAAACCAATGAGGGAACGTTTGTGAGTCTTGGCACGACACAATCTAATGATGGCGATGTTGTCGGAAACCATTATAGTTCTCAAAATAACCGAGATATTTGGCTCTATAAAACAAATTATAGCTGCGAAGTCAACATCACAACTGCAAGCAATTTAGTAGCGGTCAATTCAGAAATTGTGGCCTCTGAAACAATTACAACTTCCGATGTGGTCACACAAAACTCTTCGATACATTACGGAGCAGGAAAAAATATTGATATTAATCCTGGTTTCGATAGCGAATTAGGTACAAATATCGAACTCAATACGGCGGGTTGTACTCCCATTGGCGGCGTAAATCCAAATCCGATTCAGATAAAGGTAAATAACGAATGTCGTGAAGGTGGAATGAAATTTGAATTTATGCCATTTACGCCAAACACGGATTTAGGACAATACAAGATGTCGGTTCAAAACCTTGACCCTAAAATTGAATTTAGTTTCAATGGCAATACTTTAATAACTAAAAATAACCTACCAAATAATGGTAATGCTTACTTTGTAGTTAGAGTAACAAGAGATGGCTACGATGATTTTGAGTTTCAGAGTTATACCAGTACTTGTGACCATGATAATGCTCCAATTGATTGCCCTGAAAATGACCGTGACGTGATACTTGATAAAGAATATTACAGTATCGGTGAAACATTTACCGCCACTTGGACTGGTACTCTCCTTCCTACGCAGCAACTTTTTTGGTACAATGAAAACGTAGAGTCTGTATCGAAAAATGGCAATACTTTCAAAGGAAAAATCACAGGTTTTCCAGCTCATATTCAAGCACAACCAGGGACCTTATCGGACGGTTCTCGCCCATGTCATGGTTCTACGAGAGTTGAATTTAGAGGAAGAAAGTAAATTCTTAACTACAAAAAAAGCCCCAAAACTAAGAGTTTCGGGGCTTTTTTGTAGTTAAGAACCGATTAATAAATATTATTAAACAACACTAAAAATATATTTTGATACATTCTTTTTTAAAAGCAGCTTATCAAAAATCTAATAAATTTACAGTGTACACTTAATGTAATAGGTTTTGTTTGAATATTTATAAATTGACTTCATTAAACAAACCTCACTTAATCTTTAATCTTATTACGCTTAGAAATTAAATTTCAATGAAAAACAATTTTAGGGCTACAAGTAAGCCCCAAACTGCTTTTTAACACAAATAACAATAGTGCAACTACTCCACCACCACATTTCCACCACCACTATAACTTCGGTAATCACCATTATACATGGCATCAGCAGAAACTGGACCGAGAATAAATTTGCCACGAGAAACAACTCTTACAAGATAGTAAAAAGTCTTTTCGGTGGCATCGGCTGTGGTGTAAAAATTGATTCTATCATCACGAATATCAAAATGCTGAGGCGTTGAAGCATTTTTTATCCAAGCCATGTTGCGGTCTTCGTTCAGACGAGGATTTTCAATCTCAAATGCCGCTGGTAGCATATCGGTTACGACCACGTTTTCAACGGGCGTGCCGAGTGTGCTACTTACGCTTACTCTTACTACTACTAATTGATTTTGTTTGAGTGTTCCATTAATTGGTTGACCATTTCGAGTTAAGAATTGTCGGCGAACTTTCAAGAAATTATCCTCTTCGATGTAACTTCCTGTGGCACTTAGCCCTTCTTGCTGTGAGAAATAATACAAGCCACCTTTTCCTTTGACCGAGATATTGACCAATTTTCCTGCAATACCTTTTTCGATGCTTAAATCTGTTCCTGCGAAGTTTGCCAATATTTTATTATCAACTGATAATGAAGCCGTTACGATTGATTCTCCCGTGCGTTTGGCAATTTTGCCCAAAGCCAAGAAACTGAACACCGATTCTTGCGTAGAAAGATAAGGTGTTGATTTAATGGCTTGAGAAAGTATGCGTGCCAGTTTCGGAACTTGTAGATTTGCGGGATCAGATTCTACTAAACTATTCAATGCAATGGCCAAATTTCTGATGGGTGAAGCAAAACTTCCACCTGTTTGTTTTTGGGTGTTTTCTATGACATACTCTTTTGGTAAAAGCTGCTTAAAGCTGCCTTCATCGCCGATTTGAGCAAAACTTGCACCGAGCATGTATCGCTCATCGGTTGTTAATAATGTTTGATTGGCCTTGTAATAATTCATCACGGGCTGATTGGCTTTTCCTGCCATTGCAAGCGTGTAAAGTGAATAAATCATTTCGTGGCGGGCAATCGTGCGAGTCGTCCAAGAGCCAGTTTCGTTATAAATGTATTCGGTTTCGGTCAAATCCTGCATTGAAGTTTTGGTTGTTAGATAATCTAACATCCGATTTAGATTATCTTCACTTACTTCAAAATCTGCTTTTTTAGCCTCTAACAAGAAATGAGCTGCAAAGGCTGTTCCCCACCAACTTTCGCTATCGCCGCCTTGCCAATAACTCACTGCACCGTTTGCCAATTGCATACTTTCAACTTTACGAATGGCCGCTTGAACATTAAACTGTGGATTCCAGTCATTTTCGCCCGAAGCCTTTAGCGAACGAGAGTTTTTAGCTATTGTTTTCGTAAAATCGGCAAAATACAATTGTGGGAAAGCCTTTGAAATTGTCTGCTCAACGCAACCGTGCGGATACCCCAACAGCCCATCTAACTGTTTAGCAAACTGCACCATCGGCGAGCGACTCACCAACAAACTTGCTTGGGCAGTGCCTGCCATATAATTATTTCCGAGATTGACGGCTTCGGTTTTTCCTTCCAAAACTACGCCTGACATCGAAGTTTTGAGCAATGACGTTGACGGACGGATTGTCAAATCAACTTTCTCTGAAAACTTTTCTTTAAAACCATTTACTACGACCGCAATACTTCCAGTTCCGATAGCAGCAGGTGCTTTGATGCTAAACATTGTACGAACTTCTTTGCCCGCAGGAACTGTAATAGCCTGATTATTAACACCTTGCAAAGTCAGCCCACCTGTTAAGTTGACCGAAAGACTGGCAGTTGTAGCCATTTTTGTAGTATTGGTTATCGTTACGGGAATCATCACTTCATCGTTCGGGCTCAAAAACTTGGGGCTTCCTGTGCTAATTACGATTGGGTCTTTTACTTTCATGTTGACATTAGCCGAACCAAAGGCTTCATCTTTGTACGCAACCGCCATAATTCGTAAATCGCCCGAAAATTGTGGAATCTCAAACTCAAATTCTGCTTCACCACTCATACCAGTTTTCAAGATTCCTGACCAAACGGCCACCAGTTTCGTACGGCCATTGCTCAACGGGTTTACTCGTTTTTCGAGGTTATAGCCATCGCCACCCACACTACTACTTGCCAACGATAACTCAGGGAAAAGGAATTGATACAAATCGTGGCTACTTACTTCCAAAGCCTGTTTTTGATAAAAATAATTATAAATATCAGGCGTTTTGAAGTTTTTAATTTGCAAAATACCTTCATCAACCACCGAAATCGTAAGTTCGGTATTGGCTTTGGTTTTTATCGTCACTTTTTGCTTGCGTTTCGAGCGAGATTCTTTCGCAGCCACAATTTCTATTGGTAATTGATTCGATGGTTTTTCAACTTTCATTGGTGCAAAACCATGAGCCACCGTGAGCGGCATATCTGTTTGTTTCATTGGGCGAATGAGTGTTGCTGTAACGTACACATTCGGTAACATTTCTTCAGTAATCTTAATATCAATCTCGGCTGATTTTTTATCGGTTTCTACATAAAAATGTTCTAAAACTCTTCCTTTTTCAACCGTTATAAGCATTTTTCCTGCAAATGGCGTTTTCATCAAAACCTTTGCATTATCGCCTACTTCGTACTTTTCTTTGTCGAATTCCATCAAAACTTGTCCTTCGTTGCTGACTTCAAATGAGCTGCTCGCTGTATTTCCGTAGCCATACGCATAAAAACCTTGCGAAGCATAGCTTTTTGCCCCTGCTTGGGCAATGCGAATTTCGTACTCGCCCGATACTTGTGGAATGAATTTTATCGAAGATTTCCCTTCCAAAAAATTCACTTCTTTGGTTTGAACAAGCTTTTCTTGTCGCTTAGAATTGTAACGAATCACACCATCGGTCTTTTCGACAACCGTCTGATAATCAATACGATAGACTAAAACCTCAGCTTTAGCAGATTTTGCTTTGCCGTCGGTCGAAACAGCGGCGAGTGGAATAGTCATCGGTACGTGCGTTCCTACATAATAATCGGCTAATCCGATGCCATAAAACGTATCTTGCGTGAAAACATCAAAACTTTTCACCCGATTGAGTGGGCGACCTGTTTCATCAAAAACCGTTACAAAAACTTTTCCTTCCAGTACGCCCATATCTTCATAAGTGGTAGCAAGTTGGAAGGACTGTTTGGCTTGTCCGTTTTCATCAGTTGTGCCTTGTCTGAGGTCATGCTCAAATTTTGTATCATTCTGAATATCAAACGAATAGCGTTCGAAACCTTTCGCTAAAAAAGCTTTTCTTTTCAATGAAAAATCCATTTCATAGTTTCGATTCGATGCTGGCGGACCGAATAAATTGGTTGCCGTTGCCACCAGATTTACGGTTTCACCAGCTTTATAATTGTCTTTTGCCGAAACATCCACTTTGATTCTATCAGGCATAAATTCTTCGATACTGATAGATTTTGAGGTAAGTAAAACATCGTTTCCGTTCAAAATTTCGATGGTATAAGTACCCGTTACGGCGGCACGGTCGAGCGGAATCGAGGTTTCTACTGCCCCCTGTACGTTAGTGTTTTTCAAGAAAGATTTAAACTCACGACCATTTGGCAAAATGAGTCTGATTTTCAACGGAATTTCGCTGGCCGAAGCCCATTTTGCATCACGCACAACGGTATTAAAATGAATCGTTTCACCTGGGCGATAAATATCACGGTCGCCATATACGAAAGCATCGAAACCAGTCGAATTTGCTCGTTTACCTTCCACCTCAAAACGTGAAGTTTCCACCTGCGTATCTTCGAGCAACATATAATTGAAGTCGTCTTCGGTGCGAGCCGTAATCATAGCTAACTTAAAGTTTGGAGCTTTTTCTTTGAGTTCTTCAAACACAATCCCCCCTTTACTATCAGTGTTTTGTATTTCTATGACCTGATTATTGGTCGAAATCAATTTTATCTCGACATCCCCCATTGGTTCAGCATCAATGATTGAATTTACGAACACCATAAGTTGGTCACCATCAGCCGATTTCTTGGCAATAATACCTAAATCAGATACAGAAACGAGTTTGGTGGCATTCTGATAATATTCATCGTTTGAGTTGAGATTGACCAAATACACACCACGCAATTTATCTTGCTCAGGCATTGGCATATTTAACACCGAAACGCCGTGAACTTTCGATAAATTCCCAGTCTCGATGGTGCGGTCAACGATTACATCGCTATAAATCCCTTGGTCGTCAGTACCATAATTGAAGCCATTCACGTGGCTTTCTTCGCCATCGTAATCGTAGTTTTCGTAGCGATTATTTCGCACATAAGAAAGTAAATTATTCTCATAAACCTTCAGGATTTTGAGCTTTACCTTCGGGATATTCGTGATTCGGATTCCTACATTTCGGCTGCCTTTCGATGATAAATACAAACCTTTTTTACTCATAAATTCGATACTTGCAGGCATTTCTCCGAAAAATAAATCTTTCGTTATATCTCCATCAAGTTTTGCTCCGAGTGTGCCACGAAGATTATTTTTTATTGTCAAAGTATAAGTTTCTGAAGCACTAAAAAAGCCTTTGATGATGAATCCGTTTTCGGTCAATTCGGTTTGAGTTTCTACGGCTGGTTCGATTTTGAAGGCATCTTTTAGGTTATCGCCAGAAATTTGCTGGGTCGTGATAACTTTCACAAAACCTTGGTTTTTCACGAAACCTGTTTCGATATCTACCACTTTTACCACGTAAGGCGAAGGCAAAACACCTTCGAGTTCTACCTTTTCTTGAGTCGAACCTGCACTTCCTGCAATTTTTACACCTTTTTCAATGATTGTTTTAAGCGGACTTTCGTCTTTTAACGATGGTGCATCATCAAGAGCCAAAACCAATTTTGGGTCGTTGGGCGTACTATTTAAATTAAATTTTGTATCGGCATCTTCGAGCTGAACTTTTAGTAGATTCGTTACATCGGTTTCTTGCACTGGGTAATTGAAATCTACTTTTACTTTTGCAACTGGCTTATTATCAGCACCTTTTATCCAATAAGTTTCGATTTTCTGAGCTTTTAAATACGGCGTATGAAACTCAAAAGATTCGTCATGTAAATCATAATTTTTAGTTGTCGATTTGCTCAAAAGATTTTTGGTAAGCACTGCTTTATAATTGGTTGCTCCCTTGAAGCCATTTGATGGCGAAAAGACCAATTCGTTTTTGGCCGACCATTTGAAAACTCCCTCAACTTTTGGCTCAATTCTTACATACTCAACGGCTTGCCAAGTCTCTAAATCGGCATCAGCAACTAAATCTTTGTTGAAAGTAAAAACCAAATTCTGAGCAAGCTGAATCTCATCCTCAAAGTTTCGGGCGGCTACACTTACTTCGTTGAGTTTAGAACAGCCCGTAAAGAGTAATGAGTGAAAAGTGACGAGTAACAGAATAAAACAAAGAGGCAAAAAGCCTTGAGCTTTTAGGCGAGCGGTTGGAAGTTTCATTGGTGATTTTAGTTTGAAATAAGTTTCGAGGGTATTAACGTGGGAAGTTCGTGAAATTGTAGCGGAATATCAAAATTATTTTTTGAAATAGCAAAGAGAACTAAATGTTATTATTTACATCAAAAAACGTCACAAAACCGTATAATTATACTGTAAATGATGAAAATGAATTTATCATACGCACTGATGGCTTTTGCAGTTCAAATCATTTTATTTAGCTTTGAAAATAGCCTTTCGGAATATTTTTTATTCCGAAAGTTATGTTTTCACTAATGCTCTTCATAAATTAGACTTTATTAGTTTTGAAAATTAATCAATTCGTAACCCTTAAAAACTGAAAAGATAGAATTTCAAGATTCTTATCTTAGAATTTATTATTTGGGTTTGTTCTGAATAAATTAATGAAAGGGCGAAATGGTATTACAGCCACGACTTGGATAACGGGTCTGGCCCAGTATTGAACAGCACAATTCAGAAACTACTCAATCTATAAAAACTGAGGCACAGGGCGACTTCTCCCTCGTTTTTTGTATATTGGGATACTCAAAACTTTTTATGAATCCAGAAATCAGAATCTTACCCACAAAAAAACTCGTCGGCAAAAGCCTTGAAATGAGTTACGTTACTAATAAAACTGGCGAATTATGGCGAAGTTTTATGCCCAGACGCAAAGAAATTAATAATAATATCGGCTCAGAACTTTATTCGATGCAGATTTATCGTGGAATTTTCGATTTTCAAAACTTTAACCCAAGTAATATATTTACAAAATGGGCTGCCGTAGAAGTGACTGATTTTGAGCAAATTCCAGAAGACATGAAAAATTATACGCTCAAAGGTGGGCTTTATGCAGTATTTACGCACAAAGGCTCTTCGCTGGATTTTCAGCGTACATTTCAATACATTTTTGGCGAATGGCTCCCTAATTCTGATTATACGGTCGATGACCGAGAACATTTTGAGCTTTTGGGCGAAAAATATAAAAACGAAAGCCCTGACTCGGAAGAAGAAATTTGGATACCTATCAAACTACGTTCATAATCATGCAAAAATATACACCACTCATCGAAGGCGAAATAGCTGATTATTACCTCGATAAAGAAGGTATTCTCTACTCCTACTCTAAAAATATTCAACGAACTGTTGAAAATATTAGCAGAAATGTAGCTTTAGTAAAATCAATTACTGGAAATAAGCCCGTTCCATTATTGATTTATCTAACAGACTCACCTGTACCAGATAAAGCGACTCGCCAGTTTTCTACCGAACAGCTTCCGTATATCTACAAAGCAATGGCCATGGTATCGAAACCTGGACTTTCGCAGTTAATTATGAGCCTATTATTCAAATTTCAGCAACCTCCGATTCCGATAAAATCATTTACCGATGATAAAAAAGCTCGTGAATGGTTGGAGCGATTTTTGTTGTAAAAACTAAAAAATATGTAAATTAGCTATTGATTTACACAAGTATAACTTCAACTTTCATATGATACGCACACTTATCTGCACTTTACTATTATTGATTGTCCAAACTTCTTTTGCTCAGATTTCACTCTTCAAAGATATAAATACGCTTGAAGCTGGCTCAAATCCTGCCAATTTTGTTGAGGCAAATGGTTTGGTATTCTTCACTGTTCAAAAATATGATGGTTTTTACTTGTGGAAAACCGATGGTACTGAGACAGGAACAACTCAGGTTTCTGAGCAGAAAATAATTACTAATCAGTTTAATAACGTTATTAATATACTACCAACTTTTTATGTACACAATAACGAGGTTTATTACCAAGTCCGAAATTCTAATACGAGAGCAAATGAATTATGGAAAACTGATGGACATTCTACTTCGTTGATAATCAGCACTTTTGTAGCTTCTCAACTGATTTCCTACAACAATGATTTATATTTTGTTAAATACAACACCGCTTTATACAAAATAGAAAACAACACTGAAATTCTAATAAAAACAATACCTAACACTATATTAAGTGAAAAAATAAGTGTTCTCAATGGTGAAATGTATTTCTTTGCAAAAAGTGGTTCGGTCAATGGTAATTCCGTACTTCAAATTTGGAAAAGTAATGGCACAGATGCGGGAACTATTATAGTGAAAACTCTTGAAAATATTATAGACATTTATTACAGTACTTATAAATATGAGACAAAGACGATTTTAGCAGAAAATCAAATTTTCTTTTTTGTGTCTAAACTTCGTCGAGAGGGAATTTATGAAGACATTTATTACGATACAGAACTTTGGAGTTCTGATGGAACAGAAGTAGGAACTATTTTCGTAAAGAAAATACTAATTCAAAATTATTATAACTCAACAGTCTTACCCAAAAACCTCACTAAGTTTAATAATAAAATCATTTTTGATGAAGGCGAACGCCTTTGGATAAGTGATGGAAGTGCAACCAATACTCAAATTATTAAGTCATTTCAAGGCTTATATAATGGTTTTTATAGCGATACTTATAGTATTCTCAATAACCAAATTATCTTTCCTGCTTATCAAAACAATGATGGTGAACTTTGGATTTCGGATGGAACTTCGACGGGTACTCAACTTTTAAAAGATTTGAATCCTAATGTTAGTTCTTCACCAAATTACTTTGTAAAAATTCAAAATAAGCTTTTTTTTAGGGCAAATAACAATGATGAAGTATGGCAAACTGATGGAACTTCGGCAGGGACGGCTTTTATACAAGTTATTCCAAAACCAGACGGGATTTCATCAACTAATATAATAAACCCAGAATTTATTTATACTTCTAACAATCAACTTTTCTTCAAAAACTACGATAGTCAGAATAATTATGAACTATGGAAGTCTGATGGTATAAACACATCAATGGTCAAGAATATTATTACTGGGGGGCAAAGTTCTGGTGGTAATGATAAAAAAGTAAAAATAGGCAAAATTTGGTATTTTAGTGCTTCCGACCACCGTGGTTCGGAGCTTTGGAAGTCTGATGGAACAATCGAAGGTACTACAATTGTAAAAGATATAAGCATAGGTGCAAATAGCACATTTATTCGCGAGATAGTGGCTATTGAAAATATTGTTTACTTTATTGCTTTCTCAACCAATGATAATTTAAGAAGGTTATGGCGGTCTGATGGCAGTGAAAGTGGAACATTTGAAATCCCTTTGAGTAGTGGTCTTCCTCAGAACTATCATGTTAATCCTGAGCTATTAACGGTAGTTGGAAATAAACTTTTTTTTAAAGGATATTCTACTCAAGGCTTTCTTTGGGTAAGCGATGGAACAATCGGAAATACTCGACCTATCTCAAATACTATTATTAGTAGTAATTTGAATAATTTAATAAGTGTCAATGGAAAACTTTTCTTTACAAGCGATAGACTTTGGGTAAGTGATGGCACTGAAATCGGCACTTACTTAGTCAATACAGGTACTTTCAATATTCCTCTTTATCCAATCTGTTTACTGGAGTTCAAAAGTAAAATCTACTTTTTTTCTAATTATTTTATCAGCACTGGTGGTAGCGGGAGTGCACTTTGGGAGTCGGACGGAACTGCCAATGGAACAAGAATTGTAAAAGAATTTAATGAATGGAATGATAATCTCACGTCATCAATGATGTTATTCTTAGAAAAAAGCAATAATCGAATGTATTTTAGGGTAAAACCATCTTCCACTTCTTTTGATTTTTGGACGAGCGATGGTACTACTAATGGTACATCAAAACTTAAAGCAATTAGTTTATCAACAAGCAGTCAAACTTTTAAATTTGGGTCTTTGAATAATACATTCTTTATGTTTCTTACCTCTTTCATCGAACGCCCAATTGTGGGCTGGTCTTCTGATGGAACTATTGAAGGTACTATAAATTTTCTTCAAAAGATATTTAGAACTTCATCTGTTAGCAACCCAAAAGTGTTTAATAACAAACTTTATTTCGGGATAGATGATGATTATTACGGCCATGAGTTATGGTCATCTAATGGTACAGTAGAAGGTACAAACCTTGTTGGAGAAGTCAGAAGCGGACCTTCAAGCTCATTCCCAACTGGTTTAATGGATTTTTATGACAAACTTTTATTTTGGGCTTATGATGATGTAAACGGCAGTGAATTACGCTATTATTCTGAAACGACCTGTAATGATAATATAAATTATACGATTCAATCTGGTGACTGGTCAACTCCCAACATTTGGTCATGCGGTAGAGTACCAACAGATACTGATAATGTAATCATCAAAAATAGCCATTCTGTTACTATTCCAAACACTTACAGAGGATTCTCAAATACAATTTATACAGAAAAAGGAGCTATTCTGACAATTCAAAATAATTCTATTTTTAGCTCTCAACCTAAATAAATCAAAAACTCACACTAAAGCTCAGCTTCGCATTAAATGGTGTACCAGGCGTAAAATGAATTTCATTGACTGGTTTGGTTTCGTTCAGCAAACGGCTTTCGGTAGCAAATTGAGTTTCTTTCCATTTTGTATTAAAGATATTTTGGATAGAAAGCCCAATCGAATAACGATTCTTTGCATAGTTCAATAAAGCATCGCTAATAAAATAGCCTTTTGCTATAATGCTGTTATCTTCGTTGGCAGGTCTATCGCCTACATAACGATAACGTAAACTTCCGCTAAAGCCCTTGTTGTTTTTGAGCGTTACCCCCCCAATACTTGTCCATTTTACCGCCAATGGCAGGAAGTTTTGGCCTTCGGTTGCACCGATAGCTCTTGGTTTTGCATAATTTACATCGGCATCAAAAAACAAGTTTTTTGTAAGTTGATAACGCATAGACACATCAAAACCACTTCTTTTTGATTGACCCGAAGGTTCAACTACCCCTGCATCGCCCACATAGACAAATTCTTGATTAAGCCACAAATACCAATAAGCCGCATTGATAACCATTTTCGGGAAGGGTTTCCAAATTGTACCTAAATCTGAGCCATAAGCGGCTGGCAAAATCTCCAGACCACTCTTCTCAACCACAGCACGAGTATCGTTTGAATGAAAACCTTTACCCAAATTCAAGTAAAACTGTAAGTTTTTATTCTTGGTATAATACAAATTAAGTTTAGGCGATACAATGGAAGCATTGGCTTTGAAAATTGTATTATTGTGCAATTTATCAAGGTATTGATTAGTAAAAGAATCGAAACGAAGCCCAACTGTAAGCGATAATTTTGAACTTAGCTGAATGGTTTCGTCGAGATATGCACCTACGTTTACTTCATTTACATCGCCCAGTTTGATGCTTCCGAGGAGCATTATTTTATTTTTTGTGTGCGAAAGTTCCGAATCTTTTGTCAAATCGTGTCTATAATTTATCCCCATATTTATTGTTGCTTGCTTAGTTCCTAAAGCATGAGCAACCGAATAATTTGAGTTATATCCCCACAAATTCCTGCCCTCTTTTTGCTTGATTTGGTCGCCGTTGATAGGGTCTTCCAAGAAAAATGTAAAGTTTGAAAATAATTCAAAGTTATAGTTTGAATAAAAAATTTGGTTCTTCCAGACGTGATTACGCTTCGTGAGTGTCAGAAACTCAGCATTTGCGTTAGTGCGACTGGTTGTACCACCTTCATTGGGGTCGATGGCTCCGTAGAAACCAATTTGCCCCGACTCTACGGCACGGTCAGGAATTTGTCCCGACGCACTCCATTTACTCCAAAAGGTTGAAGCGGTAAAAGTTAAGCTTGTATTTTTCGTAATATGTCCGTGATATTTCCCCAATAAATTCAAGCGATTAAAGTTCTGTGGAGCATCAAAATACGCATCTGAGTAATTGTATTCGCCAGCTAAGTAGGCATTTTGGGTGCGTTCTTGAGCTTTTTTACCTAAAATATTGGTAGCACCTACCAAACGATAAGTATTATATTGACCTATTTCGACTTTGGCAAAATTTTGTTCTAAAACTTTTTTCGTTCGGAAATTTGCCCAACCTGCGGTGCTAAAATTCCCTTTGTCAGCATCGTATAATCCTTTCTTGAAATCTACGCCATCAATCAATTCGGGAATAATAAAGTGAGCATCGGCATAGCCTTGTCCGTGTGCGTGCGAAACCATATTAATCGGGATACCATCGGCTGTTAGGCGAATATCAGTGCCATGGTCAATATCAAACCCACGTAAAAAAATTTGTTCGGCCTTGCCACCACCTGCGTGTTGACCAATCACTAAACCAGGTATAATTCTTAAAACTTCTTGCGAGTTGTTGATAGTTCGGAGTTTAATATCCATGCTCGAAATAAGCTGTTGGTGTTGTGGGTTAGCGGCAGAAACTTTTACTTCTTCGAGCGAAAACTCAGCACTTTTCAATGAAAATTCTATGGTAGTTGCTTCATCTTCTTTTACTACAACTGACTGATTTTGAGTTACATAACCCATAAACGACACTTCTACTTTATAAGGGGCCGCCGAAAGATTATTGATTTGAAAATAACCCGATTCGTCAGTTATTACGCCACGGTTATCGCTAACGAGGCTCACGCTTGCCCCTCTAATTGGAAGCTTCGTTTGGGCATCGGTTACTTTTCCGACAATGCTACCGAGGTGGGCATAAACTGTTGTGGTGCTTAGAAAAAGCAAAAATATTTTTAAAATTTTCATTAGCGGGTGCTTTGTATGAAGTGAGTTGTAGGCCGTAAAATTATAGCCCTCCTAATACTACTACATCATTTTGGGTATAGTATTTATTGAAAAGAGAAGCAAAAGAGTGAATTTTGTACCAATAAAACAAACAAAAAGCTCAAAATGAGTATTACGGAAAACCACACGGACGGACCTGTTAAAAACAAGCGAAGGGAAGTATTATAAATGTATGATAGAAAATCTAACTATGCTATTGACAGGATTACTAACAATCCAGGTAGACTCATCTACATAAAACGATTATAAGAGGAACGTAATGATAAATAAGTTAAAATAAACTGACCATTTTCAATTAAAACAGCAAGAAATACGATGAACACTAAGTAGAAAGTTGTGAACTAAGAAAATATAAAATAACTTAAATTACAGCATATTAATACTTTCTCTCAACAATTTATATGGCTGAACCAACTATAGTTCTGCATACACAAATAAGTGTTTTGAAATTGTTAGTTATCGTCAAAAACTTAAACTTCAGGTATTCTTTACTGATTTATAATAATAATAGGGAGAATAATATATTCTCCCTATTTATGAACCATTTGTCCCAAAACAACAATGATGAATAAATCACTTTATACTTCTCTTGTTAATTTTGGTGTGAACTAAGGGTAAATTTTCTTTTTTATCAATTTTTATCGTTAAATGGTTTTTTATAATCTGTGATTGGTAAAAATCTTTTCCTTTTTTGAGTGCAATGCTTTAAATTTCGTATTTTTTATGTCTAATCGAAAAGTAATGCCTTTTAGCTTTTTAGATTAGATATTGAATAGCATAATTAATAATCTATTTTGCCTTTTATAGTTTATTTATTTCATTATGCCGATTATTAAAACCCATTCACCGAATATTATAGAATAGTGTATATTTCAAATAGTCATAAAATACGAACTTCAAGGATATTTTTTGCCATGAAATTAAAAAGTATTTATTATAAATTACACTTTTCATTACTTATAGCTTGAAAATTAAGTCGTCATCATTAAAAACCTATACTTATGAGAAAAATGTATCTAATTAACAGCAATGTTCAGTTATATCACGTATTAGTTCACAGATATTTATCATTATTCATTCCTAAAATTGTATAAAAATCCAATAATTGGAATTTTGCAGAATTTTACTTTTAACATAAGTCATTGACCAATAAGTAATTATCGCTCATATAGTCCTTTGGCACATTAATGGTTTTACTTTTTAAGTTCGATATTGAAAAATTATGTAAATACAATTTTGCAATATAATATAAATCTATCCTTTAATTCCAGCATAATTAATTTGGTTTTTTACATCTTTTCTTCATCTACAAAAACATATATCTTGAGGAAGCATTCCCTTGATATTCATGAATACTCTTGCTGTGTAAATTTTATAAAGAAGGTCGATTTAATAATACTTTGTACTAATAATAAAAAACAATGAATTGTATCATAATTGAGGATGATTTTTTATCGCAGCAAGCTATCATTAGGTATTGTAAAATGTTTGGAGAGGAATTAAATATTTTAGGCGTTTTTGTTTCAGTTGAAAATGCCGAAGAGTATATAAAAAATTGTATAAAAAAAATAGATTTGATATTTGTTGATGTTATCTTACCAGGGAAAAATGGCATGGAATTTATTTCCGAACTGTTTATTATGCCCTATATAATCATGACAACCTCCTATGATAGTTATGCAGTAAAAGCTTTTGAATTAAATGTTGTTGATTACCTAAAAAAACCTTTTATTTATAGACGTTTTGTGCAGGCAATACAAAAAGTAAAGAAATTAATAAAGATGGATGAAGAAAAGGGGTCTAATGAAACCCTAATTCTTAAGAATAAAGGTTCAATCATACGTTTTTTGATAAAGGATATAGATTATGTAGAATCATATTCGGATTATGTAAAAATATACATAAAAAAAGAATCATTTTTACACCTAATTGCATTGAGAGATATTCTGAAAAAATTACCAGCTGAAAAATTTATTCAAATACATCGACGATTTATTATAAATACTGAAAAAATTACGTCAATAAATGAGAATAAAGTTTATTTAGAGGGTTATGATAATTTATCTTTACCTATTAGTAGAGCTCAGCGTAAGCATTTTTACGGACGTTTTTTAGATGATATATAATCATCTTTCAGAGTGTGCCTCTAATTGAGGTGCACTCTGAAAAAAATATTTTAAAATGGTAAAATTCTACTAAACGAACTATTTCACTATTCTTAGCATTTTTGATAAGCATCTCCAAACCTTTCCCACTGTGCAAATCTGAATCAAGAAAATCAATGAAATTATTTTGAGTATATTAACATGATTTTTTATGACATTTTCATACTATCCAAGTAATGATAAAATGTGGTACAATACTCATAAATAATTGATAGTGTTATGAACAAGCCTAAATAGGTAAAATTGGTTTTTCTATCCTGAATTTATCATCCCGAAGATTAATCTAATACAAGTTTACTGGGGTTATCATCATCAAGATTTGGAAAAATGGAGAAGATTATATCTATTTTTGAAAATTCAAAGATGGATTATCGTGAAGTTTTATTCTTGAAAAAACTTAGACATTCAATGTATACGCACTATTACTTAATTATAAATTCTTATGCTATCTTCATTTAAATCTGCTACATCTAAGTTAGAGTCTTCATTTTGAAGTTCCATTATATTTAAAATACCTATTACTTTAGAATAGTATTTTGATTGCAACAATTTTATTAATTCAAAGTTATCTGGAATTTCTGAGGCTTTAATTATAAAATTATCAAACCAAATACCTTTTTCTATATTGTAGAGACCTACTTTTAGTGAAAAATATTTCATATTTATCAAATTTATAAAAAATAATAGGACGAAATTTAACGTCCTATTATTAAAAGCTATTGAGTGAACATCTGTACTTACCAGATATTAACTACAAACCTATTCGCAATCGAAGCCGCTACCAAAAATAATCTATTAGTGGAGTAGTATTGTCGTTCATCGGTAAAGTATGTGTACCTGTATTACTTCAGAATAAATAAAACAAGGCTCTTTCATAATATTTCCATTACTCTTTTTTGATTATTTACAATCTATCGAAGTTCAATGCCTCTTCACAGAGTTTTTTTTTTTTTTTTTTTTTGCTACTATAACTTTATTATTTAATTGATGAAATTAAAACATGGCAGAAGTTACTCTTGCAAATAATTCAACAGTATTGATAGATGATGAAGATATATCTTTATTATATCAATTCAAATGGCATTCATGTAAAGCGAGGGGGAAAACGTACTTAAGAACGACTATTTACAAACCCAAGAAACAAGATTTGTATCTCCATAATCTAATTGTTGGTAATAGAAAAGTTGGTCATACTTTTTATTTTGTCGATGGCAATTCTCTAAATCTTCAAAAAAATAATATCATTCAAATACCCCATTTCACTTCCAGACATTTAGTTGCATCAGCTTACCCAAAGAAAACATCTATTTATAGAGGTGTTCATTTAAACGGTGGAAAATATGTTGCTCAAATTTCTTTTAAAAAGAAACTGGAATACATTGGTAGATTTCAAAGTGAAGTTCATGCAGCTATATCGTACGATTTGAAAGCATTAGAACTTTACAAGGAATTTGCTAAAACTAATATTATAGTGAATCCGTATAAGTAACTCATTACTTCAGCCTAATAATTTATATCGACTCTGTTGAGACGAATATATATTTTAGAATCCTCACTAATTGTGAGTTCTCTTACCCTACTCTTTCAGTAATAGGCATATCTTGTCTTCAATAGTTATGTTAGTATATAACACATTTTATATTTCTATCTTTTGATTGACACAGATTAAATGGCAATTACCTGATATAATTCCACCCTTACAGTGTTCGAAATAAACGAATAATATCTAATTGAAATGGCTAACGTATTTGTATTTTTAATGCTAAATACATTCAGCTTATTAAATTTATTAGTAAATCAGCCAACATGATAGACTTTCCTGAAACCCAGTCCCAAATTCAGCATGTCACAAATTTTCAAGACCTTATTTCTACTCCATTTAATGAAAAAATAAATGCGATTGGCTGGATACGTAATCTAATAGGTGATTTCGCCGAGATTGTTAGTAAAGTAGAACTGAAAGAAAATATAACGGTAATAGACGAAGAACTACTTCATACACTTCAGTTGAGCGAACAGGGAAATCTTGCTCGTCAGATTCTACTAAATGACTTGCAGTTATTGACAGCTCATGGTGCAGCTCCAGTTCTTAATGTGATTAAGTACTATGACCGAGACAATGAATACCCATTTTTCCCGACCGATGTTTACTCTTTTCATGTAGACCGTTCTCCTATACCAACTGATACCTTTTTATGCACTTACTACGGCGTTCCGAGTGAAATAATACCAAATTCAGAAACTATACAAAAAGTAAAGATTCCTGAAATACGTGATGCACTTAAAAAGCTATATGGTGAAGCCAATGAAGGTTTTGAAGCCTTTCTAACCGAAAATTTCTTTGACTTACATTATCAAGCTAAACCGAATACCCAGCCTATCAGTTTAGGTCTCGGGCACATTTGGCGGTTGGCAATAGATTATCCTGAAACGAAAATACCGCCATGCGTTCACCGTGCTCCAAAGGAAAAAACTGAGCGGTTGTTGCTCATTTGTTGAAACCAAACGCACCCGCACGTAGTTACCAATAAAACCATTACTCACTCAAACCATGCGAATATTATTTACAGGTGGCTCAGGCAAAGCAGGAAAACACGTAATTCCGTACTTACTCGAACAAGGACATCAAGTCCTAAACGTTGACCTTACTCCTCTAAAACATGCAGGAGTAGATAATTTGATAGCCGATATTACCGATTCTGGGCAAATGTTTAATGCCATGAGTTCATATACTGGCTTGCACGAACTCGAAGCTGGCAATGGTGTACCAAAATTTGATGCCGTAGTGCATTTTGCAGCCGTACCACGAATTTTAATCAAACCCGATAACGAAACTTTTCGAGTAAATACCGTTGGTACTTATAATGTAATTGAAGCAGCCGTTAAGTTAGGCATCAAAAAAATCATCATTGCATCGTCAGAAACCACCTACGGTATTTGTTTTGCTGATGGAATAACCGACCCAAAAGTATTGCCACTCGAAGAGGATTATGACGTTGACCCGATGGATAGCTACGGTCTATCTAAAGTGGTCAATGAAAAAACAGCACGAAGTTTCCAACTACGCTCGGGTTTTGATATCTATGCCCTTCGTATCGGAAATGTGATTGAACCGCACGAATATGCCGAACTGTTTCCGCACTATTTCAAGAATCCAGAAGTTCGTCGTCGAAATGCTTTTTGTTACATTGATGCTCGTGATTTAGGCCAAATTGTTGATTTATGTCTGCAAAAAGATGGTCTTGGCTATCAGGTTTTCAATGCGGGTAATGACCATAACGGAGCAATAATTCCGAGCAAAGAGTTGGCTGCAAGATTCTTCCCGAATGTACCAATCACTCGTGAATTAGATGAGCATGAAGCATTATTTTCTAACCGAAAAATCCGTGAAGTGCTGGGCTTTAAAGAGCAACACAATTGGCGAAAATATGTGCAGTTAAGTTGAATTATTGAAAACAATGAAAACTCATGATGAACGTTTCGCCGAAATGACATTCGCTTCGGTATATCCTCTCTATATCGCCAAAGTAGAAAAGAAAGGAAGAACCAAAGAAGAATTGCATCAAGTAATTGAATGGCTTACTGGTTTCGATGACCAAAAACTACAAGCACAAATCGATGCACAATCTACTTTTGGAACTTTCTTTCAGCAAGCCACATTAAACCCCAATGCTCATCTGATTACTGGGCTGATATGCGGCTATCGTATAGAAGAAATTAAAAATCCTTTGACCCAAAAAGTTCGGTACCTCGATAAAATCGTTGACGAACTGGCGAAGGGTAAAAAGATAGAGAAAATTCTGAGAAACCCTTAGATTTTACCACGGAGACTCGGTGAAGCGGTTCACTGCCCGCACTTATATGTAGGAATTTTATTTCAAAAACTGGCTGCTTTACGTAAGATTTTTTCATTTTTCTTGGTGAGTTTTATTTGCGAAATTTTACAGTATCTGCTCAGAATTGGAGCTTTTGATATTACTGACATCATTAATAATACTTTTGGTGGAATAAGTGGAATGGTATTATTTGAAGGACTCAAAAAAGTTTTCGGAGATGCCCGAAAAGCCCAAAAACTCATCAATATTATTGGTATAATATGCACAAGTGTTATTGTTTCAACGCTGCTATACTTAAAAATAAACAGGCTCTTGATGTTTAGGCAATAGTAATATTTGAGAGGAGTAGAAGTTTCAAAAATAAAAAATGTAAAAATTTAATAATACGTAATCAACATAAAAAATGACTTTAGAAGAAATTATCAATTATCGACGCTCCGTAAGACATTATAAAAACCTCCCGATTGACTCAGAAAAGGTAAAACATTGTATCGAACTGGCAACTTTAGCCCCTAATAGCTCTAATATGCAACTTTGGGAATTTTATCATGTAACGAATCCAGAAACGTTGAAACAACTCTCGGTAGCTTGCTTAGGTCAAATGGCTGCTACTACTGCCCAACAAATGGTAGTTTTCGTGACAAGGCAAGATTTGTACAATAAAAGAGCAAAGACCATGATGGCATTGGAAACACAAAATGTATTAAAAAACACCCCTAAGGAGAAACAAGAAAAACGAATTAAACGTTGGGAAATGTATTACGGTAAAGTAATTCCGTTTTTATATGCACGCTTTTTAGGTATTTTGGGACTTATCCGAAAAGTCATTGTAAACATTGTCGGACTTTTCAGAGCAATTGTTTATCAAGTATCCGAAAACGACGTGAGAGTTGTTGTGCATAAAACCTGTGCTTTAGCTGCTCAAACATTTATGTTGGCAATGGCGAGTGAGAAATATGATACTTGTCCGATGGAGGGCTTTGATAGTAAAAAAGTAAAAAGCATCTTAAATTTACCTTTTGGAGCAGAAATAAATATGGTTATTTCATGTGGCATTAGAGAAGAAGAGGGCGTTTGGGGAGATAGAATGAGAGTTCCTTTTGATGAAGTTTATCAACAAATTTGAAAATACCAAACAATTTAGCTCTTTGCGTTTCCTTATGCTGCTGTATTGCAAAAGCAAAAATAACATAAATACAACAGGTTTACATTTAAACAAAAGCTCAAATATTTAGAATATTTGAGCTTTTGTTTAAATGTACCCTCCTCTACGAAAATTACTCCGCCTGATTCGATAAAACTTCAGCCAATGGTTTGAAATTACCACTTTTTAAGAGTTGTTCTTCTGGTTTTTCGTAAGGAATAACTTCCAAAATATTTGTGATATTAATATCGGTAATTTGATAATCTTCCACCGTTCCGAGTCTTTCCGAGATTAACTGATACGCCAACAAAGGGTTATCGGCATTGATAAGCATCGTAAAAGGTGTACGCTTTTCTTTTTGGGCTTTTTCATCAAAACTAATGAAATTCACTTTCACTTTATACCAAGTTTCTGAGCCTTCTTCTACAAAAAATACCTCGTGAATTTTCATTCTTGAAAGTCCAAATAACTGAAAATCAGGCGTATTTGAAGCAACCGTATGATACACACGAGCTTCGGCATCGGTATATGAAACGGCATCAACTAAATATACTTCGGTGATTTTTATTGTTCTATCTTTTTCATCTACCTTTTGGTAGCGAATCTTTCCTTGATACCAATTCGACATCTGTAATGATTTTTTAGTAAGCAAAAATTTAACTTAACAAAGGTAAGAGCATTCAGGCAGAATAGAAAACCGAATTATCCACGACTTTTGCACCAAAAACTAACCTAAACATAATACTTGCTTAATTCTGAGTTTATATTACTTCTCGACATTTATGGTTTATTTAATCCATAATAAATCGTGAAGAAACTCCTCAAAAAGTCAGAAATTTTACTCACAATTTGGTGTATCGTTGCAGCTTTTGGTACGTATTTTTGTATGTATGCTTTCAGAAAACCATTCACAACGGGGCTTTACGAAAACTACGAACTTTGGGGAGTTGGCTACAAAAGCATCTTGATAATTTCGCAGGTTTGTGGATATATGCTTTCAAAAATTATTGGAATAAAAGTCATTGCTGAATTAAAATCGAAAAAACGTATTGCATTGATTATTAGCTTAATAGTAATCGCTGAACTCGCATTAGTTGCTTTCGGATTTGTACCGTTTCCATATAATTTTGTTTTTCTGTTTTTTAATGGCTTGCCTTTGGGTATGGTTTGGGGGGTAATTTTTAGCTTTCTGGAAGGCCGAAAACTGACGGAATTTTTGGCTCTTGGCTTGAGTCTAAACTTAGTTATGACTTCGGGCGTTTTGAAAACCTTTTATCTTTTTCTGCAAGAAACGTATCATATTTCGGAGTTTCATCTACCCTACTCCATCGGGCTTTTCTTTTTACCTCTTTTCTTACTTTTTGTTTGGATGTTGGCACAAATTCCACCACCAAATGAGGAAGACCTATACCTAAGAAGCCAACGATTTGCCATGAAAAAAGCTGATAAAATACTGATAATAAAAGAATTTGGTTTAGGACTTTTGTGTTTTGTTGGCGTCTATTTATTATTGGCGTCCATGCGAGATTTTCGAGATAATTTTGCCGTTGAAGTATGGCGAGAAATCGACCCACAATTTAATAAAACAATTTTTTCGGAGATAGAAACAACCATCGGCTTAGTAGTAGTGAGTTTGATTGCATTAAATGCTTTTATCAAAAATAACTTCCAATCTTATCTCACATTTTCGGGTATGATGCTCTTGGCAGTTTTGCTTTGTGGCGGAAGTACGTGGGCGTTTCAAGAAGTACTTATTTCGCCCAAAACTTGGATGCTAAGCCTCGGAATTGGCTTATTTTTACCTTATTTATTGATTCAAACCGTTGTTTTTGAACGACTGATTGCTCTTTTCAAAGCTCGTGGAAATGTCGGGTTTCTGGTGTATATCTGCGATTCGGTTGGGTATCTTGGAAGTGTAGTTCTATTGATTTACCGTGAATTTTTCTTAAAAAAAATATCGTTTTTAAATATCTTAATGACATTCAGCTATGTCATCTCTTTCGTTTGTTTTATTCTGCTTATCGTACAACTTTTTTATTTCTCGAATAAATATCTTCCGAGAACGATAACTTCCCGCAAGTTGCTAACTTTCGGGAAGTTAGGTGGAAAATAATTGTGGCACATTTTGAAAGATGTGCCACAATTGCCGCTAAAATTTACTGCCTGAGCGAGGTCGAAAGCAACTCTATAAAAATAACTTTTGAATATTTGCCTCCGCATAACCCGCACTGGTAGTCATGCCTTTACCACCAATTCCTGTAAAAATATGAATATTAGGTGAGATATTATGTTCAAAAATCTCGTTGGGGTGTTGTGCATAAAAACCCGCCCAGGTACGAGCAATTTGGTTGACAGGAAAGTTGACGATACGTTCAGCTTCTTTGAGCATCAGTTTATTTATATAATCTTTTGTATCAAAACCAAGCTCATCTGTTTTTCCTACGGGAGCATATTCGTGCGAGTCGCCAATAATGATTGAGCCATCAATGGCTTGTTTGAAAAGTATATGAACACCCCATTTTTTTAGCTCAGCGTAGTGTTCGGGGGTTGTACTATCTTTGTAAGATGGACATTCTTCAAAGGATTCATAGCGTCTGATTGAAAGCCCCGTTAGAATATTTCCTTTCAGCGAAACGTTTTTCATCGGAACAGTCTGCATCATTTGTAGTTTACTAACAATAAGTCCGCTTTTAGCGTAAATTTCAGGGAAAAGCAAATTAAATACATAACCGCTACAAATAATTACCTTCTCGGCCGAAAACTTTTCTTTATTGGCAGTTATTATTTCGGTTTTTCCGTTGGCTTCTTGGCAATCAATAACCGTTGAGTTTGGTTTATAAGCTACCTTGTATTGCTCTTGCAGGTATTCTAATAGTTTATAAATCAGCAAATTAGGCTCTACACTTACTTCGTTAGGGTAGTAAATCCCACCTTTTACGTAATCAGCTTTGAGTTCAGGGTATTGCTCTAAGCATTGGCGTTTTGAGAGTAAAACACAGTTATAGTTTTTACTTTGATGAATAGCAAAAAGCTCGTTCGCAAGCATCCATTCGGTTTCGTCCGATGCTACATACACAGTGCCATTTCTACGAACTGAAACATCGAACGTAGCTTGAATATCTTGGTAAATTTCCAGACTTCTACGGCCAAAATCAAACCATCTACCCGATGAACCCGAAGGAACGGCTTGCCCGAAGTTTCTGACGGTTGAACTAACTGGAAAATTGTCTTTTTCTAAGATAAGTACGCTTTTACCAAGTTTGGCAGCATGATACGCATGGAATGCCCCCATAATACCACCTCCAACAATTATTAAATCAAAGTTTTTCATTCTGTATCGCTTAAAACGCTAATATTTTCAATTATTGGCTTTAGCTCTTTCAATGAAGTAAGCAAGCCATCGTTTCTGATAAGTTTGAGTTGGTCGTATGTATGAGTGCCGTTCGTAACGCCCAACGAAAGTCGGCAACCTGCTCTCACACCCGATTTTAGGTCGGAAGGAGTGTCACCGATGTTGAGTACTTCATAGGGGTCAACTACGCCCATCAGTTTCATGGCTTTTTGAATCATATATGGTTCGGGGCGGCCTTTTTGCACTTCATCACTGGCAATAGAAACATCAATCACAGATTTGCCTGATGTATTGACGTAGTTAAATTCTAAGCCATCGAGCCAGCCGAGTTTTTCGAGAATAATATTGGTTACTTTTCTGTAAAAACCTGTCGTTAAAGCAATTTTTATATTGTTCTTACGCAAAAAATCAAACATTTCAAGACAGCCTTCCGTTGGAAATATCTCACTGACTTTATAATGGTCTTCCAAAATCATTCGGAAATAATCGTAAGAATAAACTACGTTTTCGTCGTATTCGGGGTGGCTTTGTCCGATTCGTTCTCCCCAAAGAAGCCTAAATACTTCTATTTTTGAGTAGCCTTGTAAAGCCAATATTCTTTCTTCCGAAACCGTTAGGCCTGTTTCGGCACAAGCACGGGCAAAGCAACTTTCAACCTCTTTTTTGTCTTGCACGGTTGTGCCAGCCATGTCGAAAACAACTAATTTGATTGGTGACATTTTGATTGATTTTTTGAGATGATTGGACAAAGTAAACCTTTTAAAATTAGCTTGATTTTATCTAAATATGAATAAATTGTTAAGCTAATATTAGCATCGGAAAATTAATAAATACATAATGATAAAGTAGAATTTTGGACGTTTGAGAATGATATTTTTGCCGAAAAAACATAGAATGGTTTTAACACAAGTTGACAGTAGGCTCTCTCGAATTACCAATAATTATTTTGATTACTATTTTGAAGAGTTAAAATATTTTCTTTGCCCAGTTTTTGAGTATAAGCAAGGAAATTGCCATAATGTAACGCATTTTGCTTCGTTGATTTTGCGAAGCTACGGCGTACAACATAATAAAATTTGGATTTATGCTCCTACACGTTACCAAGAAGGTTCAAAACAGACCATACAATTGCCCGACCCAAATAATATTTCGCCAAATGGGTTACTTACTTGGGGATTTCATGTGGCTTTATTGCTACGACATAAAGGGAAAGAATTTGTTTTTGATTTATTTCTTGATTCCGAAAAACCATTAACGATTGCCGAATGGCTTGAGAAAATGCAAGCCAGAAAATTTCGCATCGATATTGAAACCCCCGATAACTACCTATTCTATACGCAGGCGTCTGAAACTAAAAAGAATGGTTTATTTACTGGACAATATTTTGAATATAAAGGTCTTTGCTATGAACAAAATTGGTTAGCCAAAGGCTTAGCAATCAACGAAACTGCGGTTGAGTTTTATAAGAATGAAGATTTTCATTTTAAGTATATAACCCCATTAAGTGCAGATTATAAGCTATTGGTAGGTCGAGTGAATAATTTTGAGTGTGTGCTTCGAGATAGCAAAACAAATAAAAAAATGACCAAAGAATTCCAACAAAAACACGCCAGTATCATTGCTGAATATAGATTAATTTATGAGCAGAATCTTGAAAGGTGGATGGAGAAATTACAAACATTCTTATAAATCTTAACAAAAGCCTAACAAATCACCCAATTCCTTCACAATAGCTTAAAATTAGCTTCACATTCAAGTCATAAGACATACTGACCTTTGCACCATCAAATTTTCAGCATTCAAAACCTTCATTTTGCTGAAAATAACACGATAAACCCAAATAATTTCAACAATTTTTTATGAACAAATCTCTACTCAAAACCAGAATTACTGGTTTCATCAGAATTTTGTTTTGTTTGCTATTGGCCGTAATGTATGCCAATGCTCAGAACCAAAGTGTAAGTGGTAAAATTTCTGCTCCAAACGGAGACCCAATTCCTGGGGTAAGCGTACTTGTGAAAGGCTCTAATCAAGGCACTAATTCGGATGCCAGCGGAAGCTACAAATTGAGCAATGTTTCGGCTCGTACGGTATTGGTAATTTCTGCGATTGGTTTCATCACACAAGAGCAAATTATTGGTAATCAATCAGTTATCAATATAAGTTTGCAAGAAGACACTAAAACATTAAATGAAGTGGTAGTAACGGCTTTGGGTATCAAGAAAGATGCTCGTCGTATTGGTTATGCCATTCAGTCGGTTGACGGAGCTTCTACAATCAAAGCTCGTGAGCCAAATGCTATCAATGCACTTGCTGGTAAAGTAGCAGGTTTGACGGTTGGTATTCAACAAGAAATGCTACGCAAACCGAATATTTCATTGCGTGGAAATAGTGAGATTCTGTACGTAGTTGATGGTGTGCCGATTAACTCAGACACTTGGAATATCAGCCCTGATGATATTGATACTTATTCGGTTTTGAAAGGTGCTTCTGCATCAGCATTGTATGGTTTCCGTGGAAAAAATGGTGCAATTTTGATTACAACTAAGCGTGGTACAAAAGACAAGCGTGGTTTTTCGGTGGATGTAAACTCTTCAACGATGTTTGATAAAGGTTTCTACGCCATTCCGAAAGTACAAGACGAATATGGCCCAGGAGACCACGGCCGCTACGCTTTCGTTGATGGCAAAGGTGGTGGTTTGAACGATGGTGACTACGATGGTGGTTGGGGACCGAAATTTGAAGGTCAGCTCATTCCACAGTACGATAGCCCAATCGACCCTGTTACTGGCAAGAGAATTCCGACTCCTTGGACGGCTCGTGGAAAAGACAACATGGAGCGTTTTTTACAAACGGGTATTCTTTCGACAAATAATATCTCGGTAGCTTCAACGGGCGATAAGTATAATTTACGTTTTTCAACTTCTCAAATCTCGCAACGTGGTATTGTACCAAATACGAAATTGAATATCACTAATTTCAATGTAGCAGCCGATTATAAATTTTCGAAGAAACTTTCGTTTACGTCAAACTTACAATATAATCGTCAATATACGCCAAACATTCCTGATGTAAACTACGGACCAAACTCAATTATTTATAACATGACTCTTTGGGCGGGTGCCGACTGGAATGTAGATGATATGCGTAATTATTGGCAGCCAGGCAAAGAAGGTATTCAACAAATTTATGCCGAATACCAACGCTACAATAACCCTTATTTTATGAGCTATGAGTGGTTACGTGGACACCAAAAGTCTGACATCATCGGTCAAGCAGCTCTAACTTACAAATTTACTGATTATTTAGAAGCTTCTGTTCGTTCGCAAATCACCACTTGGAGTTTATTCCGTAGCGAAAAAATGCCTTATTCGGCAGGTGCTTACGGTCGTGACGAGCGTCGTGGCGACTACCGTGAAGACCGCCGTAATTTGTTCGAGAACAATACCGATGTTTTAGTAAAATTCGATAAAGACCTATTTGCTGGCTTTAATACCAAAATCTGGGCAGGTGGAAACATTCGTACGTTCGAGTATAACTCACAATATGGCTCAACAGATTATTTGAATGTTCCTGGCTTATACAATTTCAATAATTCCTCAAATCCAGTTCGTACTGCCAATTTTGCTTCGGCAATGCGTGTAAATTCGGCTTACTATTCAGCTGACTTTTCGTACAAAAACTTCTTGACCCTTGCCACAACTGGTCGTGTTGACAAACTTTCAACATTACCTTCAGGCAATAATACGTTCTTTTACCCATCAGTTTCACTTTCAACAGTTATTTCTGATTATGTAAAAGTCCCTGAGCTTATTTCATTCTTGAAAGTTCGTGCTTCGTATGCCAATGTAAAAGATGGTTTAACTCGTTCGACAATCGGTACAACACCAGCCTTGACGGGTGATGGAAACCCGATTGGTTATGGCGACCAATATTATTCGCCGTATGATGGCCCAGCTTATTCAAATTCAGCGGTTTATTCTACGCCATTTGCTTATAATAACCAACCAGCTGGGTATTTTACGGGTGCTTTAAATAACCCTAATTTACAGCCAAGTTCTACTTCACAAACTGAAATTGGTCTTGACTTAAAAGTATTGAAAAACCGTCTTGGTTTCGACCTTACTTATTTCATTTCTGATGAAGGTCCGAAAATCTTCTCATTGCCAATTTCATCAGCAACGGGTTATACTTCGGCTTTGGTAAATGGTATTAAAACTCAAAAAACAGGTTGGGAATTAGCCATAACAGGTTCACCAATCAAAACAACCAACTTTAGCTGGGATGTAGTAGCCAATTACTCAACTTTCAAAGAGGTTTTAACCGAGATTTACCCAGGAGTAAACAGTTTGAATACATTCTTGAAAGTAGGTGACAGAATGGATAAGTTCTATGGTCGTGCATTTGCCAAAACGCCTGATGGACAAATAATTAATGATGCTTCTGGTCGTCCGATTTATAACCCAACAAGTCAGTTCTTGGGCTATATCAACCCTAAGTTTGTATTCGGTATCAATAACCGATTTAGCTACAAAAATATCAATATGAGCTTCCAGTTTGATGGCCGTATTGGTGGAGTTATTTCAAATTATGTTCAAAAGCAAACTTTCCGTGGTGGCCGTCATATCGAAACTACTACTGGTAAATTTGCGGAGGCTCGCTACCAAGATTATTTAGGTGTAAAAGCCTATGTTGGCGAAGGGGTTGTCGTATCTAATGGCGTGGCTATTAAATACGATGCAGATGGTAAAATTACGAATTATTCGGAGCTACAGTATGCTCCGAATACTACGAAGCAATTTGTACAAGATTACGTGAGTCGCTATTACAATTCTGACGAGGGCAATTTAATGAATCGTTCGTTCGGAATGTTGCGTGAAGTTGTATTGGGTTATACTCTACCAGAAAAGTGGTTTGGCAATAAAATCAAAAATGCTTCAATCTCGGTAGTGGGTAGAAACTTATTATACTTTGCTGAGAAAAAAGACATCGACTTAAACCAATACATCGGCGATGGTGGCTCAGGCTTACAAACCCCTTCGACACGTAGATATGGTGTTAATTTGAATTTTACATTCTAATAACGCACTTTTTAGTTTCCCCTCCTTTTTCAAGGAGGGGAAGTTTTAAGAACTCTAAAGACTTTCAAAAATGAAAATAAATAAACTATTTACATCAATTTTCGCAATAGCAGCTCTGACGTTGAGCAGTTGCGAAAAATCTTTCGAGCAACTCGAAAAAGACCCAAACCGCCCAGTAAACGTACCAGCATCATTGGTGCTTCAAGGCGTAGAATCTGATATGTTCAATAATATCGGTCGCCCGTTTAGTGCCGAAATGCGTTGGAATCAGTTTTATTGCTCAAACTATAACTATTATGCAACCAACGAATATACTTGGACATCAGGCTCAAATCATTATAATACGCTCAAAAACGTAATCAAAATGGAAGAAGAAGCCAAGCGTGCAGGGTTGGCCGATGTAAACGGATATAGTGCTTTGGGAAAATTTTTCCGTGCGTTTTACTTCTACGAAATGACCATCCGTATGGGTGATTTGCCAATGACAGATGCCTTGAAAGGTATCGAAAACATTTCGCCAAAATATGATACGCAAAAAGCTGTTTTCGTACAAATTTTAAAATGGCTTGATGATGCTAATACAGACATGGCTACTTTAATTACCAAAGGACAAACTTCGGTAAGTGGCGATTTTTATTTTGGTGGTGATGTCCGTAAATGGCAAAAAGCTGTAAATGCGTATAAACTAAGAGTCTTGATTGCATTGAGCAAAAAAGAAGCGGATACAGACTTGAACGTAAAAGCTCGTTTTACAGAAATGATGGGAAATCCAGCAAAGTTTCCATTGCTGAGCAGTGTTTCTGAAAGTTTACAATACACCTACAATAACTTCAATAAATACCCATCAAACCCTGATAACTTTGGTTTTGATGCTACTCGCCAAAATATGTCAAAGGCGTATGTTGAACCACTTTCATTGATGAACGACCCACGTGTAATGATTACGTGTGAGCCAGCAGGTGCAGAACTAAAAGCGGGCAAAAAGCCTTCTGATTATAGTGCATATGTAGGAGCTTCTTCGGCCGAAGATTTGACCGATATGAGCGAAAAAGCAGGCCGCAGCAATGGTGCTGGTTTTGCTCCAGGTGTTTATTCATTCCAAAATCGTTACCGTTATTACCGTAACTATGTAGCCGAAACTACCTTTATTGTGGGCTATCCAGAAATGTGTTTCAACATTGCGGAAGCTTATCATTTAGGTTGGGCTACAGGCGATGCCGAAACATGGTACAAAAAAGGTATCCAAGCTTCAATGGATTTCTACGGTGTAAAAAATGGGGTAAATACCATGACATACTCAAAAACAGGTGGTCGTGAAGCGGCTGATTTAGCAACATTCACCATTGATTTTGATTTTGAACAATATTATGCTCAAACATCTGTAAAGTATGCAGGAAAAACCACCAAAGGACAAGAGCAAATCTTGACTCAAAAATACGTGGCATTCTTTATGAACTCTGGCATGGAGTCTTACTTCAACTGGAGACGTACAGGCTTCCCTAAATTTTATTCAGGCGTTGGTAACGGAAACTCAAATCGTATTGCGATTCGTTGGCAGTATCCACTTTCGGAGCGTACGACTAATACAACAAATTACAAAGCAGCTATTGATAGTCAGTTTGGAGGAAAAGACGACATCAATGATGTACTTTGGTTATTAAAATAAATTTTTCATCATCATAGGTTTAGTTCTCAAAAGCGGGGTTAGTATAACTCCGCTTTTCTTTGGTTTAAATTTTCAAGAAAATGATAAAAAATACAATCTCTGAAATTCGACAACTCTTTGAAAATCAAGGAGATAGCGAATATTATGGCGAAAATATCAGCCAATACGAACACGCTGCCCAAGCTGCCATTTTGGCTAAACGACAAGGCTACAACGAAGAAGTGCAAATTGCAGCTTTTTTGCACGACATTGGGCATTTATTTCCTTCACAAACCGAGGAAGAATTAATGGAGGTTTATGGTAGAAAAGACCACGAATCAGTGGCAGCCGATTGGCTTCGTGAACGTGGGTTTGGCGACAAAATTGCTATTTTAGTCGAAAATCATGTCAATGCTAAACGATATTTGACATATACTGATGAAGATTATTACGATGCTCTCTCAGAAGCAAGCAAGCAAACATTGCTATTTCAAGGTGGAAGAATGACCGAAAGAGAAGCTAAAAGTTTTGAACAAAATCCTTATTTTGAGCTTATTATAAAAATGCGACGCTGGGACGAAGCCGCCAAAGTAGAGGCCATGCAGTTGCCCGATTTAGACTATTTCCTCAATCTCATCAACCTTTATTTAACTAAACAATGAAAAAAATAATTCTATTTTTCTTACTAAGCTCGCCTTTACTTGCTCAAAACAAAACCGAAAATGTTTTTATCATAATGACCGATGGTTTTCGTTGGCAAGAGATGTTTGGCGGAGCAGATTCTTCTTTAATTTTCAACAAAGAATTTACACCCGATTCGGCTCGCACCGCAGGAAAGTTTTGGGCTAAAACCGCTGGCGAACGCCGTGAAAAGTTATTGCCTTTTTTCTGGAATACGATTGCCAAACAAGGACAACTTTACGGTAATCGCTGGACAGGAAATAAAGTAAATGTATTGAATCCTTATTGGTTTTCGTATCCTGGTTACAATGAGGTTTTGAGTGGTTATCCTGATGATAAAATCAATTCAAACGACAAGACACAAAATGAAAACATCACGGTTTTAGAGTTTCTCAACAATCAACCCAAACTCAAAGGAAAAGTGGCCGCTTTTGGTACTTGGGATGTATTCCCGTATATCATCAACGAAAATAGAAGCGGTGTGCCTGTCAATGCAGGTGTAGAAACTGTGAGAGGAAATGTAAGCGAAAAAGAAGCACTATTGAATGATATTCAGAGCCAATATCCAAGCTTGGCAAGCGATAGGCTTGATTTCGTGACCTATCATTTGGCCAAAGAATATGTAAAGAAAAATACGCCCAAAGTGATGTTTTTATCGTTTGATGAAACCGATGAATATGCCCATGAAGGAAAATACCGTGAGTACCTTTTTGCCGCTAATAATTTTGATAAAAATGTAGCAGATTTATGGAATTATTGCCAAAATCAGCCACAATACAAAGATAAAACCACTTTTATAATTTTAACCGACCACGGAAGAGGAGATAAAAACAAGAAACAATGGACCAGCCACGGACAACGTGTACCTGATTGTTATCAGATTTGGATGGCCGCTATTGGCCCAGATACTCCAGCACTTGGAGAAGTAAAGACCGAAGGACAATTATTTCAGAATCAAGTTGCAAAGACCGCTGCGAAATTCTTAGGCTATGAATTTGATAATGGAAAAGAAGTGGGTAAAGAAATAAAGACAATGTTGAAATAAGTAATTTTTCAAAGAGCAGTTTCAGAAAGTAATGGCTGAAATTGCTCTATTTCCTCAAAAATACGCTCAATTTCTCGTAAGAACACAAACGAACTACGGCTATGCCAAGTCTGAAATTCAGAGCGAGTGTCTTTGTGATGAGGAATATATTTTAGGAAAGGTGTTAAGTCGAATTTTGTCCCTGAAATACCCGCCCCTGCACGCTTGGCATCAAGGGCATTACAGGCTTGTTCGTAGTGTTTCGGCACAGGAATCATCATCGTCGGCTTGCCCAAATACATCGCTTCACAAACCGACTCAAAGCCCGCCGTTGTGACCAAACCTTTGCAGTTTTGCATCATTTCCAAAAATTTCTGCCCATTTATGCGATGAAAATGCAGGTTTGTTGAATATTGATAAACTTCCGTGTTTTGCGGTTTATCCCAAAAGCAATGCACCACAACTTTCGGATGTTGGGCATGCCATCTGAGAAGTTCATCGGCCAAAGCATGTTGGGTCATATAAACCAAGATATAGTTTTCGGTTGTGGGTGTAATTTGGGTGATTTCAGGGCGTAAAAGTGGTGGAATTGTATAAATGTTTTGCTGCTCATAATTGCTAAAGGGAGTAAAAGACAAGGCAAGTTTCTTAGTAGCTCCTAAAGCCGTAATTCGAGTGTTGGTATTGACCAAAAGTTTATCAAACCAATGATTTATAGGATGTTGAAAGTCGGGATTGAGTAGTAAATATTGATGAGCAATGCAAACCATTGGTACTTTTGGGCGGAACAAAAACTGATGGATTCCGCCCAAAACATCATAAAAATTTATGATGACATCGGGGTTCAGTTGATTAATAATGGTGTTTATTTTTCGGAGACTCGAAATATAAGTTTTTACGTTAAAAATACTACTGGTGAGGGTTTTATAAATATCAAGACCTTTAGTTTTCTTGCAATAAACCAAACACGGACTTGCAAACGAATAACTTGGCGATTGAAATTTTTCAGTAAAAAATACTGGAATATTTTTTCCATCTGCCGAACCAACCAATGCCCCTACCACTTCATGGTTGTTTTTGCTCAACATGTCGTTGAGAGCAATCGCTTGTGTCAGATGCCCACGCCCTTCGCCTTGAATAATAAAAAGATATTTCATAAAACCCCTAAAAGAGTATATTGTTATATAATGCCTGCTGAAAACTGTTGACCGAGGACTTTACAGAGAAGCTGCGATGCGTGGTAAAACGAATTTTTCAATGGCTGTTTCGTCTTCGTCATCATCTAAATCGGTATTTGAGGTTGAACTATCATCGCTGATTGAATAATAAACCAAGCTCCATTTTCCATCAAAATCCTCAACGAGTGCCGACATTGTTTCTACCCAATCGCCTGAATTTAAATAGGTTATACCATTTATTTCTCTGATAGCGGGCTGGTGAATATGTCCGCAAATGATGCCGTCACACCCTTTTGCTTTGGCCAAATCAGCGAGTTTTTCTTCAAAATCATTCACATAACTAACCGCCAGTTTTACTTTCTGCTTCACAACCTGCGAAAGCGAATAATAAGGTAGTCCACGCCATTGACGGTAAGCATTATAGTTTTTATTGAGCCAAAGCAAGAATGTATAGCCCAAATCGCCCAAATGAGCGAGCCACTTCATGTTTGTCGTGATGCTATCAAAAACATCACCGTGTGTAATGTAGAATCTTTTATCCCCCGAATTTAGGATATAATCTCGTCGAATTTGAAACTGTTTTCCGACAACTAAAGGTAGAATTTGGTCGAGAAAATCATCGTGGTTTCCTCGCAAATATACCACCTTTGTATCGTGTTTGTCCATCATTTTCAGTACAACTCTGAAAAATGACGTGTGCTTTTTCTTCCAGTTGCCATATTTTTTCAATGCCCAACCATCAATAATATCACCGTTTAAGATGAGTTTTTGGCAACGGTATTGTTTCAGAAATTCGGTAGCCTCTTTTGCCTTCGAGCCACTCGTACCAAGATGTATGTCGGAAAGCACAATAGTGCGAAAATGCTTGTGTTTTTTCATGATAACAAAATACCACATTTTATATAAACTGCCTATTATCAAGAAGTTATGAAAATGTAAAGTTGTATCTGAGGAGCTTTACCATAAAATATTAATATTCATTGTATATGTTTTTTAAGTTGATGATACATGAAATTTCAATAACTTTGAGCCGAAAATCAGAATACAAAGATTTTTAAGAGTCCATTTAAAACCGTTTAGCTAAGCGATGATGCACATTTTCAATACAATTTCCGAAACACAACAATACCTCAAAGCTCAACAAAGAGCAGGCAAAACCATTGGCTTTGTACCTACGATGGGAGCTTTACACGCGGGTCATATTTCATTGATTGAGCGAGCAAAAACCGAAAACGATTTAGCAGTTTGTAGTATTTTTGTGAATCCAACGCAGTTTAATAACCCCGAAGATTTAAAGAAATACCCACGCACACTTGAGCGTGACTGTGAAATGCTACTTCTTGCAGGCTGTGATGTGGTTTTTGCTCCGTCAGCCGAAGAAATGTATCCGAGTTTGCCGCAACTAAAAATGGATTTTGGAAATCTGGAAACTGTTATGGAAGGTAAATTTCGCCCTGGACATTTCAACGGCGTAGGAATTGTAGTGAGCAAACTTTTCAATATCGTAAAACCCGAAAAAGCCTATTTCGGACTAAAAGATTTGCAGCAAGTAGCGGTTATCAGACGAATGGTGCAGGATTTAAGTTTTGATTTAGAAATAATTCCGTGTCCGACCTTGCGAGAAACCGATGGTTTGGCGATGTCGTCACGCAATACACGTCTTTCGCCCGAAGCTCGTGCGTTAGCTCCGCAAATTTATAAAGTATTAAATCTTGCCAAAGAAAAACTACAAGCAGGGGCAAGTGTCAGCGAAATGCAAACGGCTGTTAGTGAGCATTTTGCCATTTTTCCAGACTTTGAACTGGAATATTTCGAGGCGGCCGATTTTGATACATTGCTGCCCATTGAAGCAAAAATTGCCGATGGTAAAACAGCCTTATGTGTGGCGGCTTTCTTGGACGGCGTCCGTTTAATAGATAATATTGTATTTTAAACCAAGCTCAAAAGGGTACAAAAATCAACTATTTCTTCAAAAATGTCGTTTTTTACGATTACCAACATTTGGTGCAAGACTATAAGAAATTTACGGGCATGACTCCCTACCAATTTTTATATGCAAGATGCACACAAGTACCCGAGTGTAAGTTCGGAATCGTAGAAGTATAGCAATTTTTCTTTTTAAATAAGAGCATAAAAAAGTGCCATTTAGCTATTAAACTAAATGGCACTTTTTTTAAACGAAGCCTTATTTTATCGTTGAAAAATCAGTCGGAGTCATATAAATCGACTCAACTTTTTCTACGATTTTACCATTTTTTTCTGACTCGTCTCGTACTTTTATCCATTTTTCGTCTTTTCTGAAAGCCTCAAATGAAGCTTTTCCTGCGGCTTCGCTTTTGTGTGCCAAGATATAAACCAATCTTGCTTGTGTACCTTCTTTCTCGATGCTTTTCCAATATGCTATGTTTTCCATGCCGTGTTTTTTGAAAAGTTTGGTCGTATAGTTTCTAAAACGAGCCAATACATTATCAATATTATTTGGCGTACCTGTATAAATTCTTAGCTCGAACGTACGCTCTGGACTTTTCACTTTTCCTTTGATTTTCGGCGAAAAATCAGTGGCATTCATAAAAATCGACTCAACTTTTGCCACAATTTTACCATCTCTTTGTGACTCTTCACTTACTTTCTTCCATTCTGGGTCAGCACCAAAAGCTTTCCATGACGCATCACGGGCTTCTTTACTTGGGTATGCTAATACATAGTACAAGGCGTTTTTATCATTTTGAATAGGCACCCAATAGCCGATATTTGTCATACCATGTTTTTCAAAAATCTTGGTGGTATGGTCTCTGAAACGAGTCAATAAATTAGGTAACCGTCCTGGTTCGCAATAATAAATACGCATTTCAAAATAGCGGTTATCTTGCTTTTGTGCAAAAACCAAATTGCCGATACTCATCAAGGCAACCAATAGAAGTAGTTTTTTCATTGTTTTAATTTGAATGGTTGAATTTTACTTTACAAAGTTATTTCTTAGAACCATAGCTTGATGTTTTTTTTTGTTTTTTTTATTTGGAGCAACTGCATCGGCAATAAACAGAATACGGCTGAAGTAGTTGCTCTCCCAAAGAAAAAGTCAGAGGCAAAGCCTCTGACTTTTCTGATTTTAACACCAATATGAATCAATTGAACTACCGAAGTAGTTGATTCAAGTCTCAGCCATGAGCTGATAATCTTTTTGTTTTCACAAATATTTTTTGATTAAGGGTTATTTAACGTATACAGTGTTTTGAATCCTGCCGACATCGAAAAAACTATCTGCCCACCCACTCATTTATATTTTTATCGTAAACCAGTCTTGCGTCTGGCCATTCGATGTAATCTTTCATACCTAAATACTTATTCAAATTGCCTGTTTTTACCAGTTCTTTGAACAAAAACGCCCCTCTTTCTTTTACCAATGCTTCTTCCAAATGCGGCGTATTTACTACTTCTTCAAAATCGGTTGGCATCAATGAGCCATCATTTTTTAATCTAAATTTTCCTAAAACTCCTCTGCGATATTTGAGGGTATTGCCTACGGGGCGAATCAGAAAAAAATAATGTGTGCTATCGGGAGCGATATAGTAGTTTTCAAGCGAAAACTTAGGTAAATTTTGAACGTAATATTTTCTAAATTGTGCTTGGAATCGTGTAGCGTTTGTTGCGTAAGTTGGTTTTATATAGATATACGTAATGATATTCGTCAGTAGGGTGTCTCGTTCGGTATCGTTGTAATAGTTGCTTACTTTATTAGTGTTATTTTGGCAAGCAAACACTACTACTGAAATCAACAGAAGTACTATTTTGATTTTCATATTGGTGTAATTTGTCGATGTTTTTTAAAATAACCTTTCCGAAACTTAGGTTTCGGAAAGGTTAAGTTTATTTTAACAAGAAGTCTTTTCAGTTATTTTTCATCAACTATTTTTTGTTGACCGAAAACTCTTGACTGTCTTATTTTACATATTTGATTGACTGTGGGTTAAATTCAGCCCAAGTTTTTGTCCAGTCAGTGTCTTTAAATGCACCTACATAATCAGTTTTATCGAAGAATGCAGGCAATGTAGTTGGGAAATCCACTCCAATTAACGATTCAGTAGTACCTGTTGTCAACGTGAAGGTTGGTGTTCCTGTTCCCCACAATGTTGTGCTTAAACCAGTTTTGCTTGTGTTTGCCAAGATTTTGTTACCTTTCAAGCTAACAAACCATTCAGAAGGCTTTTGAGTACCAATCAAAATAGGCGTTGCTGCTGTATTTTGTTCTAAATCCGCTACTGCAAAACCTTTTGGATTAGTTGCAAAACCTTGTCCCCAACCATTTGTTCCCCAGCCATCTACACCAGCTAATACAACGTTTTGTAAGTCGATATCACCTTTTTCGGCATTGACTTTTGCACTTCCTCTTTGGCTATCGATATATACACCATTCGGATAACCCGTAATCAAGGTATTATATATTTTTTGCTTATTATTTCTTCTTAATTGAGCACCATTTTGGAACTGTACGTTGATAGAAGTTTCAGCTTTACCTTTCGCTCCAATGATAGACATATTAGCAAAAATAGCCGAAGTAAATGGTGTATTTGATGAACCATTCGCATCATTATCACACTCAAATCCATTTGACCCCGATTGGTCAGCTTGAGTTGTTCCACGAATACCAACTCCGTATTGTACATATCCACTAAATCCGTTGTCAGTATCAAAATCATCATCTAAACCACGGTAAGCAATTAAGTGCTTACAGTTAACAGTTCCACCAAACCATTCAAATGAATCATCCAAACCATAAGAAGCCATAATGTAGTCAACAGTTGTACCACTACCTACCGAACCAAATGTAAATGAATTAATCTCTTGATTAGGGTTAATTGGAACCCCTGCATATTCAACACGTACATATTTCAACGAGCCTGAGTTATCAGCTGCCTCAGTTCCACCGTGGAATGCACCGTAGCCACCTTCTAACTCACGGTTAGTTTTGTCATCTGGTAAGTTGTTTGGAGCTTTACCACAGATAACTAAACCACCCCAGTCTCCAGCTTCTTTTTCACCTGGATTTCTTTCTGAAGTCATCACAATAGGCTTATCAACTGTTCCGTTTGCAATGATTTTGCTACCACGTTGAATCACCAACGTACCTTTTGAAGCACGGTCACCGATGATAACTGTACCTGGCTCGATTGTGAGTGTACCCGTTTTAGTGATTGTTCCGAAAACATCTTCCTGACCCACACGTACAAAACCAACTAATTTGTAGATTTTATCGGCAGTCCAAGTTACATTTCCTTCCAAGTTTCCTTTTACTTCAACAATTGGAGTTGGAGGAACAGCTGTAACTGTTACAGGAATAGTTGCCAAGCCTGATGATTGATTGGCGTTATCTAAAACTTGAATAGTAAAGTTTACAACTGCACCAGCAGCCAAAGATTCAACAGTATATTCTTTAGTGTAAGTAGTCGAAGTTTCGCCAGCAAAAGTTTTCGTATCAAAAGCAGCACCATTTTTCAATACAGTTATCGATTTTAACCCACCTGGAGCCGAGATTGTTGCTGTAATAGTTACTTTAGCACCTGGAACTCCCGAAAGAGCAGCACCAGTCGAAACCGTTGGAACAGGAAAAACTGCATCTTCTTTTTTACAAGCAGTGAAAGCAAATGCTATTGTGAGCATTAGCATCAAAGCTTTAGAAATTTTTGTGTTCATTAATTTCATTGTTTTTTAGCGATTCGTCGCCACGATTTGGTTTATGAATTGGAGTTTTAACAGAAATTATCTCTTATTGAAAGTATAAGCTAAACCTAACGAGTAAACTCTACCAGCTCTATATGATTGTATAATTTGGTCTTTATTTATATCAAAAACCTTATCTTGATTTCCATCTTGCAATACTAAGTTTCTTGCATTGAGAAGGTCAGTAACTCCACCTTTGAGCATTAAATTCTTACCAAGTCCTTTCGAGAAAGTTACGTCAACGACGTTTCTTGGCATTTCATACCAGTCAGGATATTGGAATCCGTAATTATTTCCAACCGCATAGATACGCTTACCAATTACATTGTATAGGATATTAATTTGAAGTTGTTTTTTGGTATCGTTGTAGCCAATTCCACCATTAATTACGTAAGGAGACTGTCCTTGTAGTGGTCGATTGTCAGATTGATTAGCTGCAATCGAAGAGTTAAGTTTTACACGACTATAAATGAAGGCGGCATTGAAAGTTAAACTTAATTTATTCAGGAATGACGATTGTGAAAGCCCTTCTAAAGATTTACGAGCTTCGAGTTCGATACCTGTACTGTATGCACTTTCCGCATTTTCAAAACTCAAGTTTGGATTTGAACCACTTGCAAATACCACCTCAATCGGATTAGTAAACTTCTTATAAAAACCTGCAATACTTACGATTTCAGATGGTGTTGGATAAAATTCATAACGGAAGTCAACATTCTGTACTTGTGCATTTTTAAGTTTTGGATTTCCCGTGATGTTACGGTTATTTACAAAATCATAGAATGAAAACGGAGCAATTTCACGGAATTCTGGACGATTCAATGTCTGACCGTAAGCCATACGGAACAATGATTTCTCCGAAAGATTATACGTAACATTAGCCGATGGCAATACATTTGTTTTTGTATTATTATAATTCAGTGGATTATTAACCAAATCATAACTATCTAATCTTTGACTATTATTCTCAACTCTCACACCTAAGATTGCATTCAAACGCTTTGTTAAGGAATAATTTCCTGACACATAATAGGCCAATAAATTGTTTTTAGCATTGTAAGAGTCGTTCGGATTTGTTTGCTCATCTATTTTCACACCCGTTGTACTATTGATATTTCCTGGAGCGAAAATTTGTTGGATTGGTAAGTTACCAATATTGAAGTTTGCACTACTTGCTTGCACATAACCTAAGTTACGAGCATCGAATTGGCGGTTTTTCATTTCGTAGAAAACACCCATCTTCAATTCTAATTCTTTGTTATCTTCTTTTTGAGCGGCTTTCTTAACAACTAATTTCTGTACTAAATTTACACCGCCAGTAATTGCACCTTCGGTCATTTGAATATTTGTTCTACCCAAATTAAATGTCTGAGCCGACCCCTGTGGTACTAATAAGATTGGCGTAGTACCATCTAAATTATATCTAAAACGCTTATAATCAGGCTGATTACGGTATGAATTATTATAACCAATAACCCAGTCCAACGTAGTTTTATCTTTTACGAGTGTATGCTTTCCTGTAACTTGTCCTGAATAAATACCACGATATACTTGGTCGAACGAACGGATATTCCAGTTATTACCACTATCAAAACCTGTACGATTCACAAACTGTCCGTTGCTCATTTGGTTGAACAAGTTCTTTACCTCAATCGTATGATTATCGTTTAATCTGAATGCCCAGTTGTGCAAAACCCCTAAACGAATAGCGTGTGTATATTGCTTATCAGAAAAATTAAACACTTCACCTGCCTCACCGTTTTTCAAGATTTGACTAAATTCATAGTCATTGCGTTGCATATTGAAGTTTGTGTAACTATTACTATAATTCACAGCAGAGAAATTACCAATTCTTAAAGCACCTTTTTGAATTTTAAATCCGCCTGTTAATGATAAACGTAAATCTGGAGCAGCTTTTGATTGCAATGGAGTCCAGTTGTTTTTCAACATTTGTCCGATTTGCGATAAACGTTCGGCTCCGGCACCATTAATTTCTTTTTTTGTAGTAGGGAAGAATTTTGGTAAGTCGCTGTATCCATCATTAAATCCAGTCCAATAATTTGCCCCGTGTTGTGGCTCGAAGAAATCTTTACTTGTTGTACCTTCACGGTACGAACCACCTAAATCAACAGTCAAGAAGTTTTGGTCAGGAATACTTTTCGTGAAGATTTTTACAACACCACCCGAAAACTCGGCAGGAAGCTCAGCCGCAGGGCTTTTAAAAACTAAGATACGGTCGATTTGATTACTCGGAATGATATCGAACGAAAACGAACGTACATCAGTTTCCATACTTGGCGTAAATACGTTATTCAACATTACTGTATTATAACGCTCATTTAAACCTCTAATATTAATGAAGCGATTACCGAAAATTGTTACACCTGGTACACGCTTAACTACCTCAGCGGCATTACGGTCAAGTGTTTTTCCGATTTGTGCCGAAGAAATACCACTGACTACCATTTGCGATGCTTTGATTTCGGAAATCACTGAAACCTCAGTTCCTGTAATTCGATTCGCCACCACCTTTACTTCTTGAAGCACTACTTTATCTTCCTGAATCGTCGTATTGATTTCTATTACCTTATCAGATTCTACGTTTATCTCAATTTCTTTGGTTTTATATGAAACATAAGAAATCACTACTTTTTTCTTCCCAACTGGTACTCTCGAGATAGAAAAGAAACCATTTATATCGGTAGCAGCTCCAAGAGTCGAACCATCTATTTTTACAGTAGCACCAATAATGTCTTCGTTAGTGGCAGCATCTTTGATTGTTCCACGAACAACGCCCGTTTGAGCAAAAGAAATAATTGAAAAAAGAAAAAAGAAGAGAAACGAAATTTTGAACTTGGTATTCATAAGTGATATTGGTGTATATAATCTTTATACGTTTGGTGTTTTAAATTTATGAGTGCAAAGGTCGGAAGTCAATGTTAACTAATTGTTAAGTCAATGTTACGAGTTGATTATTATTGATAATAATCAACATTCTTACCTAAGACTTCTCTTAGATAAATACTCCATCAATTCTCGAGGCTTATCGGTTTGTAAAGCCTTGATGTTAAGAT